>CAZRYD010000061.1:19022-22757 GCA_964604225.1 uncultured Caldilineaceae bacterium | reverse complement strand
ATTTTCGGCCAGGGTGTTGTTGATAATCCGGACCGGCGATTCGTTGATCTGGATGCCGCCTGTCCCCAGCGGGGCCGTGGCCACATTGCGGGCCACGATGTTGTTGACGATCATGGCCGGCCCAGCCTGGTACAGGAAGAAGCCGCCGCCGAGCGAGGCCGTGTTGCTGACAATCGTATTGGCCTCCACCCGCGGGGCTGCGCCGGTTTGCAGATACAAGCCGCCGCCCTGGCCGGCCGAGTTGGCTTCAAACCAGTTGCCCCCCAGCGTCAGGCCAGGTGAAGCGGAGAAGAGGAGCACCCCACCGCCGCTGCTACCCGCACGGTTGCCATTCACAATATTCCACTGAAACAGGCCGGCCGATTGCCCAAAGACAACCCCGCCTCCGACATAAGTGGCCGTGTTCTCCCTGATCAGGTTGCCGATAATCTCAAGCTGGTCGGCATCATAGATACCGAGTCCACCCCCCTCATACTTGGCCGAATTGCCCGAGATGTCGTTGAGGGTGAGGGCTGCTCGACGGGAGTTACCCTTAATGGACACCCCACCCCCGTAGTCGGCCGAGTTCCACCATACCCGCAGGCCGGTCAGCGTGGCCGTCACCTGGTGCATTAAAACTCCACCGCCGTCATAAGTGGCCGAATTGAACCAGATGGTGCCGTTGAAGTCCGTGAAATCGCCTGCCATGTTGACTACGGCGTTATCCAGATAAAGTCCGCCCCCATATCGGGCCCGGTTGTTCCAAACCAGGACATTGTTGAACGAGGGCGCGCCCCCGAAGACCATCACCCCCCCGCCCCGTTCGGCCGTGCAACTGTAGACCGACGTATTCACACTGGACGGCGAGACGTACCAGATGGCAATCCCGCCCCCATCCCCGGTGGTGGTGCCATTGCCTCCGCCCGTAATTTGCACCCCGGATAGAACGGTGCTGGCCGACACACCTGAGATATTAACAGTAGGCTGCGCAGCGGAATAATCCCCGTGAATGGTCGTGCTCAACCAGCCCTGGCCGTGGATCGAAACCCCATTCTTCATGGTGATCCGTTCATGGTAGACCCCCGCGGCCACGTTGATCAGGTCGCCATAGCTGGCGGCATTGATGGCCGCCTGGATGCTGGCATAACAGCCACCCGTGCCCCCCGGATTGACACATAGCAGGCTGCTGGCAGGGACCTGGGGCGCATCACTCCGAACAGGCTGCCCGAGCCATCCCATGAGCATTATTTGGAAACCGAACGCTAGAATGAACGGTAAAGCCAATCTTCCAAACATACTACCTTTTACTTCTACCCCAACCCAATCAGAGGCAGATGAAAGTTCTCAGCGGGCCAGCTTATGCAGCAAATCGGCCAGGTCCTCAGGAACCGTTTCCATCGGGAGATGCCCGGTCTGCAACTCGTGATATTGCCAGCCAGCGGCTCTGGCCTTCTGCGCCGCCTGAGCAATGAACCCATGCAGCGGCCCAATTTCTCGCTCACCTTCGGCGCAATAAATAAAGGTGTGGGGGATGTGTGCGCCTGCCGTATTCTTAACCACCACCGGCTGCAATAAGGACTTGAGCGGCTGGTCAACCCGGTGGGGGGCATCGGGCGGATTGTGCGGCACCCGCCAGCCCTCGCCATAGGCTTCGGCAGCAGCTTTGATCTCGGCGGTTATCTCCGATCCCAAAATGTCGCCCAGCGATTGGCCACCCTCCGGTACAAAGGCGTCAAGATAAACCAGATGTTTAAGCCGTTCCGGGACTCGATCAGCCACGGCGGTGATGACCAGGCCACTATAGCTGTAACCCAGCAGAATTACCTGGTGCAAATCTTCAAATTGCAGCACTCCGAGAACGTCCTGGATGTGTGTTTCCAGGTCAATCTCAGGCTGGGCCAGGTGGACCCGCTCCCCCAGGCCGGTGAAGGTGGGGGTATAGACTTCGTGACCGGCGGCGCGCAGCCAGTTGGCGACCTCGCGCCACTGCCAGCCGCCGGCCCATGCGCCGTGACAAAGAACATAAGTTGCCATGAAGAATCTCCTTTTAGTGGCTAGGGTTAGCTTGAATAATCCGAGTGGCTGAAGTAATCGTCGTTCCCGCCTTCAACATCGCCCAGACCGGGCAGTAACGCTCCTCTGACAAGGCAATCGCCTTGGCAACCACGGTTGGATCGACATCTACGCCGGATACAACAAATTCCAACTCAATTTGGGTAAAAATAGTCGGGTACTCTTCCTGGCGTTGGCCGCGGGCGTAGACTTCGAGGCCCTGCACGGGTTGTTCCATGCGGCGTAAGAGACTAATCACGGTGGCGCCGCTGCATCCGGCCAGGCTGAGTAATAACAATTCCAGAGGCATCAGCCCTGCCCTATCGCCTAGCGGAGGCAAATAATCAATGGCAATGGGCGGCTGCTCTCCGGCATGGCCGATAAAGCGTACCTTTTCTTGAAGAATGACGTTGGCTGAAAGTTCATTTGACATTATCAACTCCTTTTACAAATGCCCGGCAACAGCCGGACTTCAAACATCTCGCCCAAAGACTTAGCGGTAGTCCGATTTCGTTTCGCAATCAACGCGCGTGTTTGGTCAGCGCTATAGTGGTTTTGCTGCTGCGGAGGCGGGCAGAGGAATTCATGCGGCCTAATAACCGCAGCACAATCTTACGCCCCATATAAGACTGGTTTACAGAGTGGAATGGCTGAAAATGGGGCTATTTTTGTTGACAATGGCGCAGTCAATTGAGTTCGAGGTCATCATTCGGAGATGAACTCACCCCTCGAACAGGAGGAGTAGCATGGAGAGCGCAAAGTTTGGAGGAATTTTTTGAGGAGCCAAGATTACCAGGATGAGGAGGAACACTCGCGGCAATTAGCTTTAAAGATGATTACTTGGTAACTCAAAGTAGAGTAGATTGAGGATGCCAGTGGAGCTTCTCTGCGCCACTTTAAGACTCTTCGGTTTTCATTAGCCACCAAACCCTGACCAGATTGTAAGCCAGAGTCCATCATCACTATTATAACCCAAGAATCGTGGCTCTGTGTAGTGACAAATGTCACAAATGAGTGGCCTGATCGAACATCTTTTGGTCCTCGATTTTATCCAGAGTTACCCCCATCTAGCCAGTAGCCAGCCGGCCACGGCAATGAAACCCGTCCAGACCAGGCTGTGAAACAGACCCAAACGTAACAAGCGTCCCTCTGCTCCGGCCAGATTGCCCGCGCCGGTGGCTGCCGAGAGCACTTGCGGCGCGACCATTTTGCCTAAAGGCGCAGCCGCGCCGGCCAGGGCCACCACAGTCAGGGGATCCAGGTTCAGTTGGGCCGCGGTCGTGGCCTGGAGCTGGCCTAAAATAGCATTCGAGGCTGTATTGCTGCCGGCGATGGCTGCTCCCAGCCAGGCCAGATAAGGGCTGACCAGGGGAAAAATACTGCCGGTATTGGCCACGGCCAGGCCCAAGGCAGTGGTCATGCCGCTAAAATTCATAATCTGGGCTAGAGCCAGCATGGCCATCATATTGATCAGGGGATAGCGCAGTTGGCGCGCTGTGGCCCGCAGGGCTGCTTGCCACGGTTCGGCCGGGAGCTGAATGACCCCGCCAAAGGCCAGAGCTGCCAGCAGGATGGCCGTGCCGGGCGAGGCCAGCCAATCCAGTCGCCACTGTGGAGCAGGAGTCAGCGCGGGGACGGCCAGGAAAACGGTGAACTGATTGAGCCAACGGCTCACCGGCGGCAGCGACCAGAGGGTGACGGTCA
>CAZRYD010000061.1:0-18922 GCA_964604225.1 uncultured Caldilineaceae bacterium | reverse complement strand
CGTCGCAACGCTGCCCAGCCGCCAAAGGTCAGGGTCAGCCAGGCCGGGAACGCCAGGAACAGCAGTCCGGCGATGATCGCCTGCTGTTGAGCCAGGGGAAGCAGCGGCAGCCGGGTGACTTCGGCTAAGACCACAACCGGAATACCCATCGCGCCAAAGATGGGCGGCAGCGAGGTGGCGACCAGGGCATAGGCTGCCGCCTCAAAAGCGGGTACGCCCAGTCCCACCAGCATGGCTGTCGCTACGGTGACCGGGGTGAGAAATCCCGCAGCGCTGTCCAGAAAAGCGGCAAATCCAAACCCAATCAACAGCAAGAGCAGATAACGATCCGACAGAATCTGCTCCAGCGCCAGGCGCAGCCGTTCGGCCCAGCCCGAAACCACGGTCAGATTATACAGCAGCAGCGAACCGGCAATAATGTAAATAATGGGGAAAATAGCCGTGGCCAGGCCGTAGCCGCCCGCCGTCAGGGTCGCGTTCAGGGGTAAGCGCCATACCCCCAGGGCTAGTGCTGCCGCCAAAGCCAGCCCGACCAGGGCGGCTTTATAGCTGGGCGTGCGCAGTGGACCGAGCAGTCCAAACACGACGATGATGGGCAAAGCCGCGAGTAGAGCGCTGGGCCAGAGACCGAGAGGCAAAGCGGCCGCACTGTCCATACTCAGGTAGGGTCGGCAGACAAGCCAAACCCGGCTCGGGCCAAGGTGTAGACTTCTTTCAGCGGCAGACCATGGCGGCGGGCCAGCTCGCGGCAATCTTCATACTCTGGGGCCACATTGACCACCCGGTTACCCAGCCGGGCCACCTTGACCCGCACCGGGCCAAACGGCGTCTCCACGGTTTGGGTTTCCCGCTGAAGCATGCGTTTGGTTACTTCGTAGGTGCGCGCCCCGATGGTGGTCGACTCGGTGAAGATAATAGCTAGCAGCTCGTCGACCGAAGTAGGGTGGGCCAGCACGTGCAGGATGGTGCCGGGCCGGCTCTTCTTCATCTGCACCGGGATCAGCGACACATCCAACGCGCCGGCCAAAAGCAGCCGTTCCAGCAGATATTCAAAAAGCTGGGGGTTCATGTCGTCAATGTTGGCCTCGATGACCGTGGCCGGGCCTTCGTGGTAACCGGCGGCTACCTGAGGCCCTATGTGCTGCTCCGGGAAAGGATCACGTACCTGGCGGCCGGCGGGTGTTGACGGGGTGGGGACAGCCGCTTCGTGGCCCAGATAGCCCCGCAGCACATTTGGAAACTCTCGGTCCCTCGTCCCCGCGCCGTAGCCGCTGGCTTCGATGACCAGCGACGGCAGTGGGCCAAAGCCGTGGGCGATGGTGGTAATGATGGCCGCGCCGGTCGGCGTGACCAGTTCACCTTTAACCTCGCCGGCGTAAACCGGCACCCCGGCGACCAACTGAGCCGTGGCCGGAGCCGGCACCGGCAGCAGTCCGTGGGCGGCGCGGACAAAGCCGGAGCCCAGGTGCAGCGCCGAGGCGTAAACCCGCTCGATGCCGAGTTGTTCCAGGCCAATGGCCGCGCCGACGATATCGACGATGGCGTCTACCCCGCCCACCTCGTGGAAGTGGACTTCATCCAGGGAGACGCCGTGGACATGAGCTTCGGCCTGACCCAGCCGGGTGAAGATGTGGGTTGCCGTCGACTTGACGCCGGCGGAGAGGCTGCTGGCGTTAATGAGACTGAGGATCTCGGCCAGGGAGCGGTGGGAGTGCGCGTTGCCGGAAGGGTGCTGGTGGTGAGGGTGCGCCGCAGTCTCCGTGGGCTGTGCGACTTCTTGAAATTCGGCATCGGCCAGATGCTCACCGTTGGAGTCGGTCAGGATGACCTGAAACTTGGTGGCCTGAATGCCGCGCTTGTCTACCTTGAAAACTTCCAGCCGGTAGCCTTCAAGCGGCAGCTTGCGCAGCTCGCGCTCCAGAACAGTCTTGTCAAGCCCCAAATCAAGCAGAGCGCCCACCAACATGTCGCCGCTGATGCCGGCAAAGCAGTCAAAATAAGCTATTTTCATGCCAATGGGCGCCCCCCTGGATTGTACGTCTACTCAAGCCGTAACCGACTGTTTTTGGCTTAGTTCGTAAGCCACGTCAATAATCATATCTTCCTGGCCGCCGACGATGCGCCGCCGGCCCAACTCGACCAAGATGTCCCGAGGGTCAACCTGGAAGCGTTCGGCGGCGCGGGTGGTATGGAGTAGAAAGCTAGAATAGACCCCGGCATAGCCCAGCATCAAGGTCGCGTCCGGGCCTTCTTTGGGCTGCGACTTGAATGGGTCAACCAGTTTAGCGGCATCCATGATTTTATACAAATCAACGCCGGTCTCGAGGCCCAGGCGGGTTAGCACGGCAATCAGGGTTTCGGTAGGGGCGTTGCCGCCGCCAGCGCCCATGGCTCGCAGCGATCCGTCCACAATATCGGCCCCGGCTTCAACTGCGGCCAGGGTATTGCCGATAGCCAGGCCCAGGTTGTTGTGGGCATGATAGCCCACTCTGCAGGTCAAAGCGATTTTGAGGGCTGTGACCCGCTCCTTAACTTCGGGCGGCAGCATAAAGCCGGAGGAGTCGACCACATAGACGTAATCAGCCCCATAATGCTCCATCAATTTGGCATTGGACACCATTGTTTCAACCGGGGCCATGTGCGCCATCATGAGAAAGCCCATCACTTCCAGCCCGCGCTTTTTGGCCAGGCCCATGTGCTGCTCGGAAATGTCCGCTTCGGTCACATGGGTGGCAATGCGGGCGACTTTGGCTCCCAAGCTGGCGGCCATATCCAGGTCTTCTTTAATGCCAATGCCCGGCAGCAGCAGGACAGCCAGTTTGCTCCGCGTCAGCACGGGCGCTACGGCTTGCAGATAGGCTTCGTCGGAGGCAGCGGCGCGACCATATTGAAGACACGAACCGCCCAGGCCGTCGCCGTGCGACACTTCGATGGTGTCAATCCCGGCGGCATCCATCGCGCCGGCAATGGCGGCCATCTGCGCGGGGGTGAACTGATGAGCGACCGTGTGCATGCCATCACGGAGGGTGGTATCGACCACCCGCATGAAGTTAGACATAGCTCAGGGCCTCCTTTGGTTTGAGGATGTGTTCGGCCAGCCGCTCGGCCACGCCGACGGCAGCGGCGGTGATGATGTCCAAATTGCCGGAATAATTGGGTAAATAATCACCCGCGCCCTCCACCTCGATCATCGTCGTGACCAGGCGGTCTTTGACCAGGGGGGGCACTCGCAGCCGGTAGCCGGGCACGTAGGTGCGGACCACTTCGATCATTTGCTTGACCGACTCGCGGACGGCCTCCTCGTCCACCGGTTGCTCCACCTCGCAATAGATGGTGTTGCGCATGAGGATGGGTGGGTCGGCGGGATTGAGGATAATCAGGGCCTTGCCCTGGCGCGCCTGGCCGACCACTTCGACGCCCCGGGCAGTGGTTTTGGTGAATTCGTCGATATTCTGGCGCGTGCCCGGTCCGGCGCTCTTGGAAGAGATAGTCGCCACAATTTCGGCATAGGCTACCGGCGCCACGCGACCCACCGCCGCCACAATGGGGATGGTGGCCTGGCCGCCACAGGTGACCAGATTGAGGTTGGGGCTGTCAAAATGCTCGCCCATATTAACCGCCGGCACCACGTAAGGGCCGACGGCGGCGGGGGTCAGGTCGATGGCGATTTTGCCGGCTTCGCGTAACAGCGGCGCATGGCGCAGGTGGGATTTTGCGCCAGTGGCGTCAAAGACCAGTTGAATGTCGCTCTGTTCCAGGATTGGTCCAATCCCCTCGGCGGTGGTCGGAATGCCCCGGTCGGCGGCTCGCTGCAACCCGTCGGACTCCGGGATAATCCCGGCCATCAGGCTTAGCTCCAACTTGGCGCTGCGTAACACTTTGACCATCAGGTCGGTGCCGATGTTGCCCGGTCCGATTATGGCGACCTTGAGTCGTTTGGTCATGGCGTGGTCCTTTCGTTAGATAAAGGCAACGGAGACGTCGCCCAGGCGGTCGAAGTCGGCCCGGAAAAAATCTCCGGCTGCGGCCGGGGGAGCGATGGCCAACGAGCCGGATAGTACAATCTCCCCGGCGGTGAGGGTGATATCAAATTCGGCCAGTTTGTTGGCCAGCCAGGCTACGGCTGAGGCCGGATGGCCCAGGGCAGCCGCGCCGGCGCCGGTGGCAACCATTTGACCGTTCTTCTCTAATACCATCCCCACCAGCCGCAGGTCTAAATTACGCACGGAGGTCAATTTATTGCCCAGCACCAGCAGGGCGCTGGAGCCGTTGTCGGCTACGGTGTCTTGAATTTTGATCTTCCAGTCCTGCACCCGGCTGTCTACAATTTCCAGGGCAGGCATAACCGCCTCGGTGGCGGTCAACACCTCGGCTACGGTCACACCCGGCCCGGCCAGGTTGCGCCCCAACAAAAAGGCAATCTCGCCCTCGCAGCGGGGCTGCAACAGTTGCGCGGCTGTGATGGGTTGACCATTCAAGGCTACCATATCGTCGAGCAAATGGCCGTAGTCCGGCTCCGGTACACCCAGTAAATTTTGCATGGCCTGGCTGGTCAGCCCAATCTTCTTGCCCACGATGCGCCGCCCCTCTTTCAGCCGGTTTTGCACCAGGGCCAATTGAATCTGATAGGCCTGGACGACGGTCAATTCGGGATACCGCTCGGTCAGCGGCGCTACAGAGGTTCGCTGCTGCTGGGCTTGCAGCAACTCGTCGGCAAGTTTTTCAATATTGATAGAGGTCATAAAAGGATTTCTCCTGCTTTAGTTTTAAGGTTAGTGTAAGTGCGACCCGTGACGCCACTGCTGCATTTTAGCGGTCAGAGCAGCCCGGAGAACCAGGGCCATATCTTCGGCCAGGGTTTGCTTGTTGATCGGTCCCTGCTCCAGGTGGCGGCAGATTACGGGCAGAGCCAGACGCACCTCGTCGTTTGGGCCGGGCAGGGTAATCATGGTGGTAGGACCAAGCTGGCCCACGGCGATGCGCACTCCCTCTTTTTCATGCCGGCCCTGCCCCTGCTGATATTTGACCAGCCAGGCGGTGGCCGCCTCCGGGTCTATTCGCAGCAAGCCCTCGACGCTGCGGTCTTTGCTCTCCGCGCCCACACCGCCGGTGGTGATGGCCAGGCCGTAACCCTGATTGACGGCTCGATTGAAGGCCAGGGCTACGGCATGCTCGTCATCTTCCAGCACCGGGCCGACAGTGACGCGAAAGCCAAGCTGCTCCAAGGCCGCTTTAATCAAAGGGCCGTTGGTGTCCTCAATCAGACCCTTGCGCAGCTCAAAACCGGAGGAGTAAACGATGGCCCGGCGCGAGACCACGGACAGAATCGAGTCGGTCATCTGGCGGGTTCGCTCCAGCACCTCCGAGACCTCGGCCGGGTCCAGGGCGATCATACCCAGCACCCCATCAGAATGGATGGCTGCATCGGGGCCAAGCGACAGACCCGGCAGCACGGCCAGCCGCTCTAAAAGCGCGGCTTCCTTGCCGGCGATATCCTCTGCCCGCACGGTGCGCCGCAAAATATCCAGTGTTACCAGCTCGTCGTGCACGTCAACCACCATCACCTCCGACCTTTCCAGCCCCAGCACCTCGGCGGCGGCAGCAGCCAGATCGGTCAGGTTGACTTCGCGCAGGGCGACGCCGGTCACCCATAGCTCGGTTTTTTCGAGGAGGTTATATTCCATGGCTGTTTCTCCTCACTACGTCGAGTTTCATATCCAACAGCGGCGCATCGACGATGGCCGTGCCAATATCCAAAATGTGGATGCCGAGATTGGCCAGGCTGGGAATGTCGGCGTGCTGAATGCCGCCGGCAAAAGCGATTTGGACGTTGGGATAAGCCGCAGCGATCTCTAAGGCCAGCACCGCATCCGGCGCTTGCCCGGTATCCACCATCACCACCCCGGCCCCGGCCTGGCAGGCCACCCTCGTTTCCTCGGCAATGCTCGCTTCTTCACCGCGCACTTGAATGACTTTTACACCGGGCAGCTCACGCACGGCGGTCAGAGTCGCCGCCAGGCCGCCCAGCAGCCGCACGTAGTTTTTATCCAGGTAGATAAACGGCCCGTCCACAACTCGGCCGGCCAGCCCGC
Organism: uncultured Caldilineaceae bacterium; assembly: GCA_964604225.1. GTDB lineage: Bacteria > Chloroflexota > Anaerolineae > 4572-78 > J111 > DSQQ01. Next base: position 12,830 of record CAZRYD010000061.1, on the reverse strand, counting down.
CCGTAGCGATGGCGTGGCGTACCATCAGCTTGAGTTCGGGCGGCATTTTCTTCCACGCGCCTGAAACTACCCGGACACGCCCGGCAGCCAGTTCGACCGCTTGGCGGGCGGAGGTGGCAATGCCAGAGGCTTTACACAGGCAGCCCAGCAGCCGTTCCTCGCCCAGGGTCATGGCTTTGGCCGTGCCGGTGACGGCAGCCACCACCATACCAGGGTTTAACTCGTCGCCTTCACCATGCAGCCAGCGCAGCCGCAAACCGACCGTGTCAGCCTGAGCCTCGGCTGCGGCCAGCCCGGCCAATACGCCGCTGGCCGCAGCCGTCAGGTTGGCCGTGAAAGAACTTTGGCCGAGGCCGGCAAAAATTAAATCACGAATATCGGTGGCAGGGGCGATACGCAAGTTAGTCTCTCATCTCAAACTAGGCAGCGGTTGACCGGGTAGACCCAGAGGAACATGGAGCGAAAATGATTATTTCGCTGTGAGTCTCTGTGCCCTCTCCGGGTTTCTCGGCGGCCTGAGTCAGTTGGCAATCAATTCGGCGCGGCGTTGACCTGCAGGCCGCGCTGTCGCAGCCAGCGTGGCAGCAGTTCTTGCTCGACTCGTTCCGAAACCAGCGGCGCTTTTTGCTGCAACGATTCAGCCAGCGAAGGGCTGACGTTCAGCCCGCCGGCCGCGCCGTCGAAAACTAGGATATTGTCGGTGCCGGTAGCGCGCCGGGCAAAGCGGGCTGCCTCTTTCAGGCTGGGCGTAACCAGGGCGTGGTCCATATAATAAATGTTCTGGGGGTCGTCACGCATCAACTGGGCTTGGGCCTCGCTCACCACCAGCGTCGGGACCTGCTCGGCAAAAAAAACGCTGGGATAGCCGGTCCAGGCGTAGTTATGGATGCACATTTTGATGGCCGGGTTGACGGGCGGGATGCCTTCGACCAGCGGCATGCCATCCTTGCCGTAGTAAGCCTCGGTGTACCAGGTGTAGGGCGGCAGCGGCTGATCCAGGTCAAACAGGTCGACATTGGCCCCGCAGAAATTAGCATAGATGACCCCGGCGGCAAAGTTATAGGGCACCGGCGCAGGGAAGTCGAGGATGGCGATGCAGTTATCAATCGCCCCCAGCAAGGTCATCATTTTGCCGTAAAACCGGCAGCCATCCCTGGTCAGCCGGTCGTTGACCGCATAGAGGTCGTTATCGGCGTCAATCCGCACCACCCCATTGGGGGCCATGACCAAGAAGCAGGTGAAGGCAAATTTGGATTGAACAAAGGGTGAGTCGAAGATGGCTCGGGCTACAAAGTTAGCCGCCCGTGGTCCCAGGTTTTGGTGGTAGGTAGAGCGGGTTTCGATGCGGGCGTAGGACATGCCAAAGGGCTTGACCGCCCGGTCTACCTGGCGATGGAAATGGACTTCTCGCACGTCGGAGTTGTGGGCGTGGATAATCCACTTGGCGTCGTAAACCCGGCTGATGCCATAGAGTGTACCAATTTCGGTTTCGATGGCTACACCCCGGTCAATCGGGGCCACACCCTCGGCTTTGCCGTTGAAATAGCTGTCTAGTTCAAAGCGTTTGATGTACTCCTCGGTTTCGCGGAAGCGCAGGCCAACGCCTGCGCGCAGGCGGATGTTGTCCGTGCCGGTGCGCTCGTTGACCACATCGCGGATAGTCCGCAGCATTTCGGCATAGGCCTCACCCCCCAGCAGGGTAAAGCCGTGATGTGAGGCCAAAATATTGACCGAGTCTTTGGGCTTGATCATGCTCATATCGACTTTGGCCAAGGCTGCTAGGGTGGTCCGACGGACGGCGGCGACACCCTCCGGGCCGGGATAGATCACCTGGGGCAAATCCGGCAGCAGTTCCGGCAGCAGCACCGAGGTCATATTCGGCAGTTCGGAGCCGCGCATGGTCACCAGGGCGGGATCAACGCCGTATTGAGATTTGCGCGGCGAGATGGGTTTAATCGGTGGTCGCATAGCTAACACCCTCCTCTTGCCAGGCTGTGGTGACCTGGTTCATAAGCTTCAGATCTTCTTCAAAATAGAAACCCCGGCTGGCATATTTGGCCTTCACCGCCGCCGGCACTTCCCAGGCCGTGATGGTACGGCCATAAAGCTGCCAGCCTTCCTTGAGCGTTGGCGTCAAGGCGACGCCGGCGGCTTCAAGCAAGCGCAGCAGAGGCTGGGTACACTCCACCTTACAGCCGGTACGAATGCCCGTATGATACGATAGCTCTTCCGGCGTGTGCAGCCCTTTGATGATGGCCGCCGCTACTTCCTCGGCGCGGGTGACGGTGCAGAAGCACAGCACCTGTTCTGGGTGGAGGTGGGCCTTCTGGCATAACTCCAGGATCAGTTCGCGGTCCACCTCTTCGGCTGATACGCCAACATTGTAAGGCGCCGGATGCCGGACCATGCGCAGAGCCTCAAAGGGGCAGCGCTGTTCGCAGGCCCAGCAGCCAACACACTTGGCGGTATCAATGGCGACGATCTGCTTGGGGCCACCGGGCTTATCATTAGGGACCATCTCCATGGCCAGGGTGGGACAAACTTTGACACAGATGGTGCAGCCGGTACAGTTCTCCTCCACCAGTTCCGCCAGTAGATTGATCAATCGCATATTTTTGCCTCCTTCCAAGTTTGACCGGCCTGGGTTTAGGCAGCCAGATGGGTCAGTGTACTAAGGCTGGTTGGTTAACCGCCACATGAGATTCCGGATAACCCAACTGGCGAGAGATCTCGGCCGTGGCTTCAACCACCGCCGGGATGATTTCGTTGATCTTGTCCGAGTCCATCCGGACCGAAGGGCCTGAGACCGACAGCGCCGCGATGACCTGCTTAGAGTAGTCGCGAATCGGTGCGGCTACACAGCGCAGCCCCTCGATGATCTCCTCATTATCCAGAGCGTAGCCTCGACTGCGCACTTCCCGCAGATGGGCCTTAAATTGTTCTTTATCGGTAATGGTATGGCGCGTCCAGGGTTGCAAAGTCATGTTATCCAGCAGCTCGGCCAGTTCTGTTTCAGACTTAAAGGCCAAGATCGATTTGCCCACCCCGGTGCAAAAAGCCGGCAGTCGGGCGCCGACTTGCGAGACAATGCGCATGGATTGCATGCTCTCGCGCTTGTCGATGTAGACCACATCCGGGCCATCGCCGACGACCAAATGTACGGTTTCCTGGAATCGGTCGAGCAGCCGCTGCAAGATGGGCCCGGCCACCGCGCGCAAATCCAGGCGCGCGACCACCAGAGACCCCAGTTCAAATAACTTGATGCCCAGGATGTAGCGGCCATTTGCGTCTTGCCCTACAAAGCCGTGCTGCCGTAGAGTAGCCAGCAGTCCATGGACGGTGCTCGGACTGAGTTCAATATCCCGGGCCAGGTCGGCCAGAGAAGCGCTGCCCCCCCGGCTGGCCAGCCGCTCCAGGAGCATGATGGCTCGATCTACCGATTGAATCGTGCCGTTTTGAGTCGCCATTGTTTACCGTAACCTTAGCATAAGAATGTGGCCGATCCGACTAAATTCTGAACAGGTCGGGTATAAATCACCTGAGCTTGCCGTATGGAGGGTAGATTTTGGTCCACCCTCCATATGCATTCACGTCAGACTCTAAAAATCAAACATCCAGTACAGTATAGCGGCCATAGGGCACAAATGCTACACGGGCGTTGGGGCCGTGGCGCTTCAGGGCCGCGGCAAAAGCTGCTTCCAACGAGTCGGCGGTTTCCAAACCTGCTCCCCGGCTCATCTCAGCATTTTCCTTGTTGGTGACGATGACCACATTCTTGCGGGTCATGACCTCATAAATCTTCCACCAGATGCAGCCGGCCCACAATTCGCGGTCCTTCGCATAGAAAGCCTTTAGGGCCTTCGCCTTATTCTCGGCAGAAGGGGGCATGTATTCCTTCATCAGGTCCATCAGGGCAAAGCCGGGCCAGCCGCCATAGCCGGGGCAGGGCGTGGCCTGGATAATGGTGCCGCCATCTTTGCAGATAGGATCGCAGTTGACCACGGCCCAGCCGGTGTGGAAGAAGAGGTGGTTGGTGGGGGCGCTGGAGCCGGTGATGACGATGTCGGCCGGCGCGCCGGCAAACTGCGCCGCGTCGAAGCGATAAGTCGATTCATAAGCCTTTATCGCGGCCTGGTGCGACTCGACAAAATCACCTGCGCCGACATAGGTCACTTCAAAGCGGTTGTTGACGATAGCCTGCACGCCCATGTCGATGCCGACGATGCGGGCGGCCTCATACTTGTCCTCCTGCATGTGGCAGGTGTTGTTGCCGGGCCGGCAGTCGCTGGGGAGGGAGAACATGTGGTTCATCTCGATGGTTTCATTGCCTGATACCGCCGGAATAATCATGCCGGAGCCGCCGTACCCCCACAGGGTTGCTTGCGTAGTTGACAGACTGATTTTGACATCAGCTTCAGCCACGACTTTCAGTACAAACAAAGGCACGCCGCGGCTGGTGGTACCGACGTAGATATAATTCTCCGGCTGGCTCACGTCATTGCAGACCACCTGGATACCGCTGGCGACCACATCTTGGCCCAGCTTGTGCTTGATTTCTTCAGGGTTGAGCGGCGGCACTTTACCGTTGCCGATGGCAATGCTCGGCACTCCCCCGGCTTTGCGGATGGCAGCCAGGATAGGCGGGAGCATCTGGGCCGCCGGGGCGGCCCGGAACTGGTTCTCGGTGATAATGGTCACCCGATCACCCTTCCGCACCAACTTTGATAGGGGCTTACTGCCCAGGGGATGCTCGACGGCGTAGGCCGTGGCCTCACTTACGTCAGGCAGCGCGGCCGGCTCAACTGGCACGAAAGACTGTACCAGATTCTGCTCTGGCACTTCGAGACTTAGAAACACCCCAGCTTCCTCGGCTGTTTCAAAAGGAACTTGGATTTTAGTCATTTGGCACCTCCACGTGATAATAGATTATTTTATGAAACTTGTTGCAGCTCACTCACAGGGATGACCTTAACCATGCCTTGATTCAGGCTGCTACGCCGGTAGCCGGCCAAGGCCTCGCCTGCGTATTCAATAATGGTTTGGTGGGGCTTGGCCGCCTTTAAAGCAAAAAAGGCAGTGCTCGAAATCGAGCCTGCCGATCCTTCTACCTCACCAGCAAATTATTTTCATCGTTGAAAGCTTGGTTTTGGAAATTTCTGAATGATATTCGATAATGCCGAATATATTAGATAGTGTAGTTGATAACGAGAGGGGTGTCTAGTGACACATGTCACCAGAAAAGTGGATAAATGTCACAGGGTCAAACTTAGCCTAAACGCTGACAAACTTATAGCCGACGCCGTGTACAGTTTGGATATAATACGAATGGTGTGACCCAGAGCTATTCGCATAGCCAAATCATTGTAGACATACAAAATCTGCAAAGCTCCAACAAACTCAGCTCTTCAGACCGTATCGCGCAGACAATCAGCCGCTAGGATGGTACCAGCATTGACAACCAGCAAGTAGGGCAGTCTGAATTCTTTGGGTGGCAAATCAAATTGCCTTCAAATTTCGCCGGTTGAAATCTGAAGAGGTTTGTTTTGTTGCGTCAAAAGACCATATCCATTAGAATAGCCTCATTCGTGCAATATATAAGGCCAGTCTCAGGGGTATATTTTAGCATTATTTAGCCCCACTCATATCGCTCCTCAGCCTGACCCAATGACCAATCCATTCCCCGAATGAGGTTCCCGTGATAAAGAGCATTAAAGCGATTACCCTTTCCTCTTATCTGGCCATGTTTTTCTTGGGCGTGGCCACTTCTTTAATTGGGGCAGCCGCGCGCAATATCGGCCTCTCCCCTTATCAAATCGGCCTGCTGGTTGCCATGCAGAATGTCGGTTTTATCTTGTCTGTTTTGCTGGCGGGCGCGTTAGCCGACACCTACGAGAAGCCCAAAATCTTACTGGTGGGCAGTCTCATGTTAGCTTTTTCCTTCTTGACCTTTTATCTGAGTGAACAATTTTGGATCAACCTGGTGCTTATGCTCGTTTTTGGGGCGGGGATGGGGGTCTATGAAGGGGTGACGGATGCCATGTTGTTAGAATTGCATCCAGCTCGGGCCGGTTTGCATATCAACGTCAATCATTTCTTTGTGACCTTTGGCTCGATTATGATTGCCGCCTATTTGCTCTTTTTGCAGATGAACTGGCGTCAGTCGGTCATCCAGGCCGGTCTGGTGGTCTTGCTGCTGACGATCTTTTTTGGGCTAGCCAAACTCAAAAACAGGTCTAAACGGGCTGAGCGGTATAGCCAACGCCTGTCTTTGCTCAGCCGAGATCGCCGGATAGTCGCTTTAGCCATCGCGACAACCCTGGCGGTAGGGGTCGAGATTGGCTCGATTAGTCTGCTCACCACCTTTCTGGTTGAGTTGCGCGGGTTTACCCCTATTAGTGCTAATATCGGCCTGATCATCTTTCTGGTTGGTATCGCCACAGGCCGACTCCTGGTTGGCTTTTTGACCCAAAAGACCCGTATCATGCCGTATCTGCTAACGCTCTTGGGGTTGTCGCTGCTCTTCTCAAGTGGGCTTTACTTTTTCCCCCTCGGCGGCTTAATCTATCCGGCCATTTTCCTGGTCGGTCTGGCCCTCTCGGCCATTTTGCCGCTGATTATTACCCTGGCCGGTCTGCTGTACCAGGAGATGGCCGGTACAGCGTTAGGTATCATTAAAACAGCCATTCCGCTTGGCGGCATTCTCCTGCCCTTCTTGATGTCGCTCATAGCCCAATATGCCTCTTTCCAGATTTCCTTGCTGCTGTTCCCCCTCTTCTTCCTGTTGGCCTTGGGAGTCTTATTCTTTCAGTTTCAACCCCACAAAGTCTCCCAGGTTGAAAAGTCCTGGTCGGTGGAATAGGGCAGATATTACCGGATTTGGTCGTCAAAAACCGTTAGGTTATACTAACCTGTCTCGTATCTGAGCCGAAATCTCACCCAGGCCCAAAAGCTTGGTCGTAACCTCTAAATGGTGCGGGCCGGGCGTCAGCAAGTGCCGCCGCACCACCATCGTCAGTCGTTCCCGTGAGGGAATTTCGAGCGGAGCCTGAGGGCTGATGGTAGAGGCTTGTCGAGCCACCCCGCCGCAGACCAATTCCACTTGAGCCGGATCAAGCAGGATGCCGTCAACGCGCAGCTCGCGCAGGTGTTGCATGATGACCGGCATGGCCGGGTTGCGCAGGCCAAAGGTAAAACCATCACCGGTGTGACGCAGGCTACCCACCTGATAAACCTTATTCACCAACAGGCCAGGGATACGCCGCAATGGACGCTGCTGCTGCTGCCGGGCCGCCCCCACCCGAAATTCAAGCCGATTTTCATCCAGCACCCGCTGCCCCTGCCTCACTTCGGTGCGGAAGGTATATTCGCCGGGGCGGGGCAAGGGAATTTCAACCGACTGCACCCGCCGCGCCCCCTCGTCAGCCCGCGGCAGCATAACCGAGATAGCGTAGGCACGGAACCAGCGGCGGATCATTTTCCCCAATTTACCTTCATCTTGCCGTTCGAGCCACCAGCGAACAGAAACCGACCCATTTCGGCGGTAATCGTCGTTGACCAGATACAGGCCGACCTGCAAACAGCCGCCCTCTGGATAAACCAGGTGAAAGACGTGCTCGACGCTGAATCCGGCTTCCAGATCGAGCGCCAGGCGCACGGACCGTGAAGCTTGCGTGAGCGCCTCATAACCCGCTTTGGGGAGACGGGCATAATCCAGCACGGACCAGGTGATGGCAGGCCAACCATCGGTCAAGAGAAAGTGAATGTAGCCACCCACCGGGGCGAACTTCTGCCGCCGCCACTGATCAATCACGTAGCGGATGTAGAATGCCTGGTAGGCCTGGCTCTCGGCCACATACTCGGCCAGAGAGGCATATTGCGTCGGTTGGCCGATGCCGGGGCTGGCCCAAAAGAGTGATTGATAGCCGGCATGGGCCCAACTCGGATCGTCGGCTTCAACCGGCCAGTGGGTATTCACGGTCGCCCAAACCGGCGAGTCCAGGTTTGGCAGCGCCTGCACGCCAAATTCGGTGGGGAAGGCAGGCTGCAGAGCACGGTTGTCGCGCCAGGAGCCGGTATACCAGCCATTCGCACATCACCATGATCCCCCGTTCATCGCACAAACGATAAAATTCAGGCGGGCCAATGTGGGCGTGGACGCGCAGGAGGTCGAGATTTGCCCCGCGTGCCAAGTTCGACATCGTGGGCGAGACTCTGGCCGCTGACGCGGTCGAGATAAAAATCAGAAACGTAATTGCTGCCTTTGGGAAAGATGCGCCGTCCGTTCAGCCACCACTCCCAGCGATTCGGCTCTATCACGGCTCGCACCTCGCGGAAGCCAAACACCTGGATAGTTTGATCCAGCGTCGAGGACTCCAGGGTTAACTTGGCCCGGTAGAGCCACGACTGCCCGTGCGTCCAGGGGAACCATAAGTGTGGTTGGGGCAATAACAGGGTAAACTCGCAGCGGCGGCCTTCCTGACCCTCCAATTTGACCATCCAGTGGCCCTCTGGCTGGCTGCCGCCGTTTTTGCCAAAATTGTGTGGTTCGACGGTGACATGGAGGTAGACCTCGTGCGGGGTAGTGGTAAGATTGCGCAGACCGATTACGAGTCGCAATTCTGCCGCTTCGACCCGCGCTACCGGCGCAGACCAGGTGGGCTGGATGACGGTGGGAAAGACATTGAAGGATTCGATCAGCACCGGCCCGCTCGTGCCCACGTGGGCCGGCTGCCACAAGCCGACAGGGACCGACCAGGTGTGGGGCCGCCGGCAATTCGGGGTATAAGGCCGAAGGATAAGGCTTACAGTCCCAATCGGCAAAAATGCCGGCGATGGCCGTTTTACGTTTGAACGAATCGGCTTCCACCGGAAAACTACAGCAGACCGCCAGCAAATTATCGCCGGGCTTGAGCAGGTCGGTCAGGTCAAAGCCAAAGGGTTGGAAATAACCTTCGTGCTGGCCCAGGGCAACGCCATTGAGCCAGGCGCGGGTGTGATAAAATGCGCCTCCCAGGCGTAGGATCATCCGTTTTCCGGCGGGTGGCGCTGGGGCGGTGAAGTGGTGGCGATACCACAACGTATCTTGGGCTACGGTCGAGTGGCGCAGATGAGGCAAGTGGACCTCTGCCCACAGCGAGTCATCGAACATAGGATCGGCGTAACCTGACTCGAAACCCTGCCCTGCGTGTGCCGCAGCGATCCGCCAAACCCCGTCGAGCGCCTGAGCTGATTCGGTGAGATGGGTGAAGAGCGACACGGTTTTGGCGTTTGGCATCTCTGATTCCTCGGCTGGGCTAGGAATCTTTTTCCTGCTCTGGCGTTTTGCTCGCCTTTGAGATTCGCGAGCGCAGCCAGTTCGCCTCGAGCAGGGTGATGCTTTCTTTGGGGGACACGGCTAAGGTCTCGCTCAACGACCGTCCGGCCTGGCGGATAAGTTCGAGCCGCTGTAGTAGATAATGGCGCAAATTGTCCAGGTCAGGCGAGTCAAGCTGCAAGCGGACATGTTCACGCAGGGATTCGGGGCTGTCCCAGGTGATAAGCCGTTCCAATTGGCTCAGGCCGGCGCTGCTCAACCGCAGAAGAGGGTTTTCAAATTTTCCCAATTGTTCGCGCAAGCGGGATACATCAATGATCTTCAAACTGGAGGCGGGGGCGGAGCCGGGCAGCCCGTGCGCACCGAACTTGTATTCAAAGGGCATCGTATAAATAGGCTTGCCGGTGAGCGCGTACAGCTCGGTCCACAGATATTTGAGGGCCAGTTTCGTCAGACCCTCTTCTTCCAAACGGCGCATGGAGACAGGAATTCGGACCCCGGTCAGTACCCCGAACCGACCCTGCCTGGCGGCGCGTTGGACGTAATCATGATCTTCAGCCATTTTGACCGACTCATCAAAACCGCCGATAGCTTGATGCACCGAGCGACAAACCAAAATGCAGAAACCCGGTGCGTGCGGTACCAAATATTGGACGACCTGCAGAAATAGGTTGGTCGCCTCGATCAGAATCCGATTGGCCGGATCATCTTCAAGCGGCTCGATGAGACAGGTCGCTACGGCGTAGCCGGACTCGGCGAATTCTCGCAGCGCGTCGGTGATAAAGTTCGGCGCGGGCAAAACGTCCGCATCCAGAAAGAGGAAGAGGTCTCCGGTTGCCGCGCGGGCCCCGGCATTGCGGCCTGGACCGGGCATTCCGCCGGGCACCACGCGGACGCCGCGAGCCAGAGCCAGTTCCTGGGTGCCATCCTGCGAACCGGCATCGGCTATGATGATTTCATCTGGTGGACGCACCTGGGCTTGAAGAGCGTCGAGTAGTCCAGGCAGCGTCGCCGCTTCGTTCAAAGTGGGAATGATCACACTCAACTGAGACATTTAGATTCCTCCAATTCCAATTATGTGTGCACCGATTAGCACGACGCAGCACTTGATCGGTCTGTTAAAGACTACAGCCGAAGATGATAAATTTCAAGTTCTTAAGCGAGTTTTGGCTCTGCACTCTCAAGGAATATGAGGAATGACCTGTCTGTGCCTTGCCTGTCTATTATATAACTTAATATACCTTAAGTTACATAGTGTAGCCGGGGATGTTGAGTCATACCTCAACCATCCCCTGGTAGGGTAGGCGACCGGCGAGTTACCATTTGGCACTTTTCCAATCGCCCCCCTCCGAACCGGATTTGACCGTTTCCGTATCACCCGGCTCTCCGGATAGTCTTGGTTCCACCTTTTGACCATCATATTTACCGGCGTGAATAGCCACGTGGCAGCGGTGGCACACCACCACCGTTTTTCTGTGGCGGGCCATCATAAACTTGGCCCAGGCGGGAGGTTCACGTCGGCCTTGATACTTTTTCTTAACATCTTTCAATTTACGGACGTGATGAACTCTGACTTTCTCAGAGGAGCCACATAACTCACACTGGTTAGCCAGAAGCCTTCTGACCAGTTCATTTCGTCCGTGATAGACCTGGGGAATAATGTCGGTTATGACGGCATAAGGATTGAAGCGGATCGGCTTATCGCCAAACTTGGCGATTAAAGGTTTATCGGGATGATGAGGGTTGGGGATTTCAATGATTAAAGCTCTGATACCCTGGTCCGATTTTCGGGCATAGTGGTGATACACCCATTGGGTCGATTGCTGGTGTTTGGCGGCCAGAGTTTTGACTAAGGATTGTTGATAGTAGTACTTGACTGGGTAAAGTTTGGTGGCGACATTGTGAGCCAGGGGGTAGTAGTTGACCAGGCCCTGAAATTCTAAGCCGTAGGTCTGGATGATTTCGTAATCGGAGCAGTTAAGCAGTTCGGGGCGGTAGGTGGGTTTACCCTGCTGGGTGAAGCGGTATTGCCATTCTCTGGCGACTTCAGTGGGAACAGACAGGACAATTTTGCCATTGAGGGAGCGGAGGGTCCGTTTGGCTCGGTTCTTGTGCGAGGTCAGTTTAGTATCATCTCGTCCGACGGAGAGGTCATAGCCTAAAAATCTGGCTTGTTCCCGTGCCGCGTGGGTGATGAGGGTCTTTTCTGCGGATAAGGTCAGTTTGAGGGTCGCGAGAAAATCTTGGATTTTCTGCTTGATTTCGAGGGCTTCTTGATGAGTGCCACTGACGCCGAGCAGGAAATCATCGCCATAGCGCAAATAGTTGAGCCGGCGATAAGTGGGGTCGTAGGGGTCCAGGCTAGGGGTATGTTGCTTTGCCCGTTTTAGTTGTTGGAAACGAACCCTATCCCCTTTTGCCTTGACTTGTCTCATTTCGTAGGCTAAATGTTGGTAGGTGGGATGAAGTCTTCGTTTTCTTGCCTCTGTTATAGGCCGGCATTAGTTGTGTTTCCACAAACTGATCCAATTCATTCAGTAGAATGTTGGCTAAGACCGGGCTGGCTCCATTGCCTTGCGGTGTGCCTGAGTACGTCTGATGATACGTCCAGTCTTGCAGATAGCCGGCTTGTAACATCCCTCGTAAGAGTTTCAGAAACCGTTCGTCCTTAATGTCCCGTTGGATAATGGTAAGGAGGGTCTCCCAATCGATGGTATCGAAGCACGCCCGTAGGTCTCCCTCGATGAACCATTTTGTGCCTTTCCAGGTGAGGCGGATTTCTTGTAACGCCGTGTGACAGCCCCGACCCGGTCTAAACCCGTGCGACCGGGCTGAGAATTTGGGTTCGTAATAAGCGGTTAAAACCATTCGGATGACTTCTTGGAGTAACTTGTCACTCCAGACAGACACGCCAATCGGTCTACGTTTATGTTTTTGGTTTTTCTTGGGGATTTCGGTCCGCCGCACCGGTTGCCAGTGGTAAGTACCCTGTTTGAGTTTTTCGATAATGGCATCAATCCGCTCCAAAGACATCCCTTCAATCGTGTCTTCGGGGTCCACACCGGTCGTGGTCGCCCCTTGATTGGCAGACAGCTTCCCATACGCCACCAGGAATAGTTCCCTGTCCTGAAGGTTCCGATAGACTTTTCTAAGTTCTAAGCCTCTTTCGCCTCGTTGTTGGACTATTCCGATATATTTTTGAGCAAAGGTCATTTCGACTGCCTCTCGATATATGGAACTTGACTACCCTGCGTCCCTTCGCCGGTCATCACCTGCTCCAAGGGTGATGAGTTTGGATGTGAACGGCTTTCCCGTTCGCTGACTACTATGGACGCTCCGTGACCATAGGGGTCGCCCCCCGTAGACCATCCCGCGCTTTGCCCAAGCAGTGGACGTGTAGACCGACTTAGGTACTCCGTTCGTATCCTTGCCACCTCTCATTGAGGCGTGGCCTCGGCGGGTGTTTCCTCGAACTGCTAATTTAAATTGGTAAACCCCCGGCTATGCCGGGGAGACA
>CAZRYD010000060.1:17693-24568 GCA_964604225.1 uncultured Caldilineaceae bacterium | reverse complement strand
CCAGCTCGTCGGCCTCAATCCGCCGGAAGGTCGAGCGGGCCAGGATGGGGCGTGAATTTGGCCCGGAGGCCACAATCGTGTCAATGCCGGTGCCTTCCGCGCCGGCCTGGCGCATCGCTGCCTCGGCGGCGGCAGCCACAGCGCGCTCGGTCACGCCAACCTGGATCGCCTCGACGGCGGCTTGCAGACCAATCTCGGCCAGTTTGTAGGCGTAGCGAATCACCGCGATCTCTGCTGGGGATTTCTGCGCGCGCAGGTCACACATGGCGTTTTCGACATCCAGCCAGGCAGCTTGGGGCAAGGCTGCTTTGAAGGCAGCCAGCACCTCGGCGCTCATCAGTCCGCGTCCGGCCAACCCCACCCGCCGCACCGAGGCAGCCTCAGCGACCGTCTCGGCCACAATCTCGGCCAGGCCCTGAATAGTCGAGTAAGGGTAATCCTCGTCGGGGTGGGTGAACTCGCGCAGCACCCGCACGTCCGGAATCTGGCCGGCCAGCAGGGCATACCGGTCGCTCTCCGGGCCGCACAACATCACCGGTTCGCCCGCCCCCGGCATCAAAATGCAGACCGGCTCAAAATGGACCGGAAAGTTGGCCAGCCAGCGGGCGTGAGCCGGGCCAAACACGGCCCGGTCGTCAGCGTAGGCCACCAGCAGATCAAGCCCCTGCCGGGCCATCATGGCCTGGACTTTGCCCCAGCGTTCCCGATATTCGGTTACAGGTATCGTTGGTTTTACGTCAGTCATTTTTGTTAGTTAACCTCAGTTCGGAGTTTTTACTTTCTCGACAAGATTAACAAGATTTACAGGATGAAAAAGCTCAAAAATCTTGTTAATCCTGTAAATCCTGTCCATTTTGTATGAAACGTCGAACTCAGGTTAGTAATAAAAATCCCCTAATCCCCAAATCCCGGCAAAATTATCCTGCTGTAGCTCAAGCGTGAGGATTGGTTATGACTCCCCCCCAATCGGCAGCGGGATTTGATTCTTCAGCTCCACCTCACGCCGTCGGCGGGCCTGGAGGTGCTGGATTTCTTCGGAAATGCTGTCTACATCCTGGAAACGACGGTAGACCGAAGCGAAACGGACGTAGGCCACGTCGTCAATATCCTGCAGTTGGTCCATGACCATTTCGCCGATTTGCAGGCTGTCAATTTCGCTTTTGCCCAGGGCGTACAACTGCGACTCGATTTCCTGGGCGGCCCGATCAATGGCATAGCTGGAGACAGGTCGCTTGGAGCAGGCGGTATGCATACTCTTGACCAGCTTCTCTTTGTCAAACTCTTCCCGCCGGCCATCGCGCTTGATGACTAGCATATTCATGGTAGCGATGCGCTCGTAAGTGGTAAAGCGCTGCTCGCACTGGTCACATTCGCGGCGGCGGCGGATGCCGTCGGTGACCTCGCGTGTATCAATAACCCGGATGTGTTGACTCGTTGCGCCGCAAAAGGGACATTTCATGGGGAACCTCTTGATTAGCTAAGTTAATTTTACATAATAAAAGGTGACACAGCAGTTTATCACCTGAGGTCACCTGGCATTGACAGGCGGCTAGACCCGCCTGTTTACTTTAATTTTTGACACAAGAAGCGCTGACTGGTGGGGGAGTGGGTCAATGGGCCGGCAGCCGGTAAACTCCAACAGGTGGGTTGATCTTGGATTAAACTTAACCGGCGATAGATCATCTTTGTTCTCGGTTTGACATAAGAGTAAATAAAACCACAATATATAGTGGTACTATACTCTTATATACGATATGTCGTAGGTCAAAATCAAGTCCAGTATACACCTTTTTTGCTATCTTGACAAGGGGATTTCTTGAACCTAACCTTAAAAATTAGTGCAAAAGGTCACACCCCGGCTGTTGTTCTGGCAATTAGGGGCTGCTCTGGTTCCATCGATTTAGCTCACGGTTGTGATGCCTCTCAAACTGTGCTAGAATGAAAGGCATTAACTGGGGTAGGAGAGTTTACTGTTTATGATTTCACACGCCGCCTCGACGGAACTCATGCATACCATCTCTCGGCAGTTCACTTCCTCGCTAGATGTGGATGAAGTGATGGGCAATGTTTTGCGGCTAACGGTAGAAGCAACCAATGCCACCCGCGGCAGTCTGTTTCTGCTGGATGAACAGGGCCACGTCACTCGTTACATTCTGGCCCGGCCCGATCAAGTGCCAGAGGTGTCACAGCAGAATGTGGTCAGGGTTATGACCGAGGGCCTGGCCGGCTGGGTCTATCGGCAGCAGCAGGGGGTGCTGGTGGCCAGTACCGCCGCCGATGAACGCTGGATTCAACTGCACGACGATACCGAGAAGACCAATTCGGCTTTGGCCGCCCCGTTATTGTACCAGAATCGAGTCAATGGTGTGCTGGTTTTGCATCACGAGCAGCCCCACTTTTTTGATGAGTCCCATTTGGCCCTGGTGATGGGTATCGCCGGACAGGCGGCGATTGCGGTGGAAAATGCACGCTTGTTCAGCCAAATCAAACATGAACATGAAACCCTGGCTGCTCTCATTACCGGAATGCCCATTCCGGTGCTGGTGATCGACGCCGAGGCGCAGGTTGTCTTTACCAACCCGGCCGCCCGGCAATTGTTGTCGCTGGAACAGGTGGGGACGCCGCTGAGCGCCGTTGCCGGTGGAGAAATTATCAACACTGCTCTGGCAAATCTGCGCCAACACCCAGCCAGCCCTGGCATCGAGGTGCAGTGGCCCGACGAGCGCGTGTTTAATGTTTCTGCCAATGAAGTACCGCACCTGGGCACCGTGATTACTTTGAATGACATTACCGAGTTGAAGAAGCTGGATGAGCTGAAATCCCTCTTTGTGGAGACAGTTTCCCACGATCTGCGCAATCCCCTGTCAACTATCCAGGGCTTTGCTATGCTTTTGGAAATGGAGAACCTATCGGAGCGAGGCCGCTCAAACCTGGCCGGCCTGCTGCATGGGGTCGAACAGATTCAAAACCTCATCCAAAATTTGCTCGATCTGGCCCGCATCGAAGCCAAAATGGATGCGCAATTGGAACCGTGCGATCTGGCGGGGATTGCCGAAGAAGTCCTGGCTGGTTTCGAGCTGCAATTGACCGAAAAAGAAATGAGCCTGACCGCTGAACTGCCTGCTGATTTACCCTGGGTATCCGGCAACCCCCTGCGCTTATCGCAAGTTGTGGCCAACCTGGTCAGCAATGCACTTAAGTACACGCCCAAAGGGGGACAGATTGAGGTCGCGCTCAGCCACGAAGCCCCGAACATCCGGCTGCGCGTGTCGGATAATGGGCCGGGCATTCCAGAGGAAGAGCAGGATCAGATTTTTGAGAAATTTTACCGGGTGCCGACGATGGAGGACTCAGAGTGGATCGAGGGCACGGGGCTGGGGCTGTCCATTGTCAAAGCTATTATTGAAGGCTATGATGGCTCGGTGTGGGTGGAGAGTGAGGTTGGCCTGGGCAGCACCTTTAATTGCGTGCTGCCTGCGCTGCCGGAGCCTAGATGATTCGTGCGACTTTAGCCCAGGCGGCTCATTTTATCCTGACTAAAAACTATTTAACCGGGGCACAACCCCCTGCCCTGGTACCCTTGGTTGAAGCCCTGGTTGGCTTGCCCGGCGAGCCTGCGGCCACGCCATTTCTGGCTGTTGGTGCGCGCAGCGCCAATTTTAAGGTCATCGATCTCCTGGCCGAACTCTACCAACAGCGTCGCCTGATCCACAGCGCTCTCATGCGCAGCAGCGCTTATATTGTGCCAACTGAGCTTTACGTCATCTGGCATGCGGCTACGGCACGCCAGCGCAGCCAGGATTTTAACAGTGAATTTCGCCTGTGGGGTCTGGACAACAGCGAGGTTGAGGCGCTGGAGCAAGCCATCTTAAAACTTGACCTCTGGCCCGCTACGGCTGAAGCCATCACTGGGCGCCTGCCCCGGTCCCTGGTACGCCCATTGAGCCAAACCAGTCGGGGTGGGCGGGTCAGTACGAGCAGCAATGTGGCCCTGGTGCTGCGCTGGCTGGCGGCAAAGGGGATACTTGGGCTGAGTCCTGAGCTACCAGAACCGTCGGGCGCGCTGGGCGAAAAGCTGATGGCTCTGCCGGAAAAGTTCACCTATGCGCCCCTAGCTCATTGGTATCCCACCCTCGACCTGGCGGCCGCCCCCAGCGAGGCCGCCGCCCAGGCCGCCCTGGTGCAAGTCTATTTGGCTGCCTTTGGTCCCGCCGCCGAAGCCGACATCAGCTTCTGGACGGGTTTTGGCAAAAGTGAAACGGCGCGGGCTGTCGGCGCCTTGGCGGCTAAAACCACACTGGCCCTGGTCGAAGGTATCCCCGGCATGTTGTTGCTGCTCAAAGAGCAGGCCGAAGCGCTGGCCGCAACCCCGCCGTTCGACCCAGCAATTATCAATGTTCTCCCCGCCGCCGACCCCTTTATCAGCGCCCACCGGGCCAGCCGCAGCCGTTACTTCGCCGATCAAAAATTACAGCGCCAGGTCTTTAGCAGCACCGGCGCAGCCCAGCCGGTAATCGTGGTCAACGGCCAGATTGTGGGCGTTTGGGAGTTACAAGATACTCAACTCACCTGGCGCTTGTTGAGCGAGGTTGACTCGGCGTTGCTCCCGCTCATCGAAATCGAGTTAGAACGTGTTGACGCTTTTATTCGGTCCGTTGCATAGAGGCAGGGACCGGTTTGATCCGGGCTATGTCCAAGACAAAATTTGTTCAGGCCAGTGATCCGGCATATTCATAAGCGTTGACACACCATTGCTGCTCTCGCCTCTCAATTTTGAAGGGCAGGAAAGCCCAGTCGTCGCCCAGGTCATCAGCCCGAAGGTGCGACCCATCATGGTATTGTACAACCTGAGCCTCAACCCTGCTGACTTCACGGCGGTCGGACTGGGGCAAGCGTAAAGCGAGCACACTGGTACCTGTCGCCATCCCAAAAATGATGCCGCTCTGAGGATGGACAAGCGCGGGACGGCCATAAATCAGCCATTGGCAGTTTTCCGGTAGTTGGCTGGGTAATTGCTCCCACACGATTTCGACCAGATCGGGGTGTGTGCCCAACTGCCAGGGGTCAACCCCTGCAGGCGAGGCGCTGGGCGCCGCCTGAATGTAAGGCCGGTTTAGGTAAGCTATGACCCCGGCATTAGCCAGATGAGCGAGGGCGACCTCAATATGGTGAACATATTTTTCAACTCGGCGCGGTGGTGTGGTGGGCGTAGACCGGCGTTCAATAAAGAATCCCAGACCAATCGCTACCAGAGCGACCGAGGTCAGGGCCATCAAAATGATAACCAGGCTGATTGGACTTTCAAGGGCAGATGCCGGCAGGCTCGCCATTGTGCAGGCAAAAGTGAAAATTAGCAGGGCTGCAAACCGCGCCGAACGCCCCCTCAGTTCACTTCCTCTCGCCCTGAAGTGCCCGGTAATGGCGATTCGCAGCGCCCATACACCAAAAATGAGCAAAAAAATGAGACGAATTGCGATTTCACTGCTCATGAAGTTTACAGACTCTCCGCCCAAGCGGCCATTGGGGTTTAGATTAGCAACAAGGAATTTAACGATAGACAAATCTATAACTGATAGTTTAGCACATAGCTTGTGCTTTTGCTATAAGGTCAATTTTCATGATCCGCCTCCATTTCACACCCCTTGAGTAAATTTCAACACGCCGAGTCTACTCAAGGTCTGTCCCAATTTTATAGGAAGACCCTAAAGGTTTTCAAAACCTTTAGGGTCTGCTACCAAAAATCTGGGACGCACCCGTCTACTCAACTTTTCTTGACATCCTCTGTCATATTTTTATGATAGAGTGTAGCTGAATGGAGGAATTCTTATGCGGGCGGATCGCTTGCTTTCAATTCTATTAACTTTGCAAGTTCATCAACGGGTGACGGCGCGGGCCTTGGCCGAGCGGCTGGAGGTGTCGGAGCGAACGATCTATCGGGATATGGACGCCTTGAGCGGGGCCGGGATTCCGGTACTGGCGGAACGCGGGGCCAACGGCGGCTGGATGCTGCTGGAAGAGTATCGCACCAATCTGACCGGTCTCAACCCGGCTGAAACCCAGGCCCTTTTTCTGACTAAGCCGGCGCAGCTTCTGGCCGATTTGGGGTTGGACAAAGCCGCCGAGGCTGCCCTGGTCAAACTATTGGCGGCTTTACCCACCATGCAGCGCCGGGATGCCGAATATGCCCGCCAGCGTATTCTGGTAGACACCGCCGGCTGGCATCAAACTCAGGAAGACCTGTCGGCCTTGCCCATCTTGCAAGAGGCGATTTGGCAGGAGCGCAAGCTGCAACTCATCTATCAGCGGGGGGATGGCACGGGTGTGGAACGCCTGATTGACCCGCTGGGCCTGGTAGCCAAAGGCAGCGTGTGGTATCTGGTAGCGGCGGTGGAAGGCGAGGCGCGGACCTACCGCGTCTCGCGGGTGCAGGCAGCCAATGTGACCGACCAGCGCTCTGTCCGCCCGCCCCATTTCGATCTGGCCGCCTATTGGGCCGAGTCCTCGGCCAGTTTCATCGCCAATTTGCCGCGCTATGTGGCTACGGTGCGGGTTGCCCCGGAAATTGTCCCGGAGTTGGGCTATATGGGCCGCCTGGCTCGGATTGAAAATATCGAGCCGGCGGAGGCTGATGGCTGGGTGAAAGTTTCCATCCGTTTTGACGTGGAACAGGAAGCGTGCGCCTATGTGTTGGGCTTTGGCGATCAGATCGAGGTGCTGGAACCGCCGGAATTGCGCGAAAAGGTCATGCAATTAGCGCAGCGGGTGGTGGCTTTTTATGCAGACAACTCTGATTAGCCGGCTTCGTTGTGCCAATAGTAATGAGTCATCTGGCAGATTAAACCGCGGGCCCATAAGCCCCACCTGAATCAAACCTG
>CAZRYD010000060.1:0-17593 GCA_964604225.1 uncultured Caldilineaceae bacterium | reverse complement strand
CTCCACCCGTTCCACACACTCGATACCCAGCTCTTTCAACCCGGCCAGAATCGGCTCGTACCACACGGGCGTCACCGGGGTTTGGATGCCGATAGCGTTCACCTGGCCGCGCAGGATCAGGTCAACCCCGATAGCGGCGGGCAGGCTGACGGTACGGGCCATGGCCGTATCCCCGCGTGGCTCACCATAAGCGATCAGGGTCGAAGAGATTTTTTCTTTTTTGCCGTCCGGGTAGCTGGCGTCGAAATGGTGGACCAAAATGATCAAATCGCGCTCGCCCTCGGCGTATTGCATACGCTCCAGCATAACCTGGGTCATCAAGTCCAGGGGGGAAATTTTGCCCCCCGGCGCTTGAATCGGCTTCTCCTCAAAAAACCCCAGCCAGGCCAGGTCTTTGATCACCGCACTCTCCCGGTCAACTCCGAGTTGAGCGGCTACGTCGGCCTTGACATCCCCGGTTTGGGTCACCCCCGCGGGCAGGAGGCCGCGCATGAATTGGGCATAGGTCCGGCCCGACACGTCGCGGGGCCGATCATCCAAAAAGCCCAACGCCGCGATTTTGTACAACACATCGCACCAGCCCTGGTTGCGCAGCGTGCCTCGATACATCGTCGCCGCATCGTCAATACCGTAGACCTGGCGATAGGGTACGGAGTCGCGGTTGGGGTAAGCTTCAAACTGGCCCAGACCCTCTACATCCAGCAGCCAGTAATGGGTAAACAACTCCTGGCCGGGCACGTTGACCTCCTGGCCCTGGCGCAGATAATGGGCCGCGTTGCGCGCCGCCAGCAGCACCCCGCGCGGACTCCAGGAGAATTTGTAGCCAAAGGGGTTGTCGTTGGCCTCCGGAGCGGGCAGACCGCCGCAGTAGGACATAAAACCGTCCACATGCCCGCCGGCTCGCTGCACCTTGTGGATGATCTGCATGGCCGACATGTGGTCAATGCCGGGGTCCACCCCTACCTCGTTGAGGATGACGATGCCGGCCGCTTTGGTCGCCGCGTCCAGTTCGCGCATAGCCGGGCTGACGTAAGAGGTTGTGACCATGTGTTTACGTTGGGCAATGCACGCTTTGGCCAGCGTGGGATGGTGGATGTAAGGCAGCATACTGACCGCCAAATCGGCCTGGTTGACCAGTCTGGTTAGTTCTGAACCATCGGCATCCGCTTCAATATCATAGGCAATGGCCTGGCCGTTGGGGTGAGCGCCGATCAACGCCTGGGCCTTCGACACCGTCCGGCTGGCTACGGTCACATGATAACCTTTATCTAACAGGTAATGAACCATCGGGCCGGTTACCAGCCCGGCCCCAAGAATGAGGACTCGTTTCATCGTTGAAATCTCCTTTTGAATTGGAAGTTTAGAAGGTTGGGAGGCTGGAGAAAGGCCAATCTGCCAAACTTCTCGTCTTCTGGTCTTGAAATCTGGCCTCAGGCAGCCAGGAATTTTTCCAAATACTGATAATCCGGCGTTAGCTCGCCGTGATAGACAATGGTGGCCTGTTTTAATTCCGGGGGCAGGGTGCACTGGGCAAAATCCAGGCTAAAATCACAGGCGGCCAGGGCCGGCAGAAAGGGTAAAAGGGTCTCGCCAAAACTGGTCGAAGACTCCACCGGCAATTCACAAGGGAGATTGTCCACGGCCATAATGACCGGCCCGCTGCCGGCTACACCGGCCAGGGCCGTATCAGTGGCCGGATCCCAGACAAAGGAGGGCGCATCCGGCTCGGTTGCTGCGATGGTTGGCTCGATACCGCCTTCGATATCACAGCTTATATCGCCGATGACCCGCAGCTTGGGCGACGAGTCGCCGCTGTAGAGCTGGCGGGCGGTGGCTTTGGTCAGTAGACGGGGGTAGCGGGGGTCCCAATAAATGCAGTTAACCAGCACCGACAAATGGGGCAGATACTGCTCAAACTGAGAACGATACCGCTCCGGGTGCTGGAAAAATTCGGCCAGGTCAAAGGCTTGGTCCTCGGTTACCGGCTCGACGGTGTCTTCTTCCTTAAAAACGACTTTGTAAATGACGTTGCGGTCGAGGTCTTCACGCTGGCTCAGGTTGAGCAGCTCGGTTGGAGTAATCTGGCGTGTCGGCAGCAAGTCAAGAATAGCCTGCGCTCCCCGCGAGACGTTGCCGTAGCCGGCAATGCCAATCACCAGCGGGGTCAGGGTAAGCGGTATGCCCTCTTCAACAATACGCTGGCCGATGCGGCGCAGGTCACTTTGGGCTTCAGCCAGATCAGCGTATTCATAGGTGGGCTGCAGGTCGGTCAGGGGAGTGGCGACGCCTTCCCAGGCCAGGCGCTGGCCCAGGGCGCGCAAGGTGTCAATCATCCCGGCCAGCCCGGCGTGCTGACCAAAGAAAATGAGCCGCCGGTTCTGTGCGTCCACCACGCGCTCATAATCAATCAGTTGGCAGCCCAACTCCAGCAGCCGGCGTAATAGCGGCATATTGTGCGGCTGACCTTTGATGGTGTGTGAGAAAAAGAGATAAGTCTTGCCGGGTTGCAGCAACTCCAGCGGAATTTCTTTGATCGCCAGGATAACTTTCGCCGGAGCGAGATCAGCCTGTACGGTCGCTCCGGCTTCAGCATAAGCCTCATCGGCAAAAGCTCGAATAGGTGAGGGTTCAACCATAAACTCAAGTTGATGCTGTTGGATCAGCCTGGCAACGTGCGCCGGCGTCAGCGGGACGCGGCGTTCCCATTGATTTTTATCTTCGCGGCGAAGGCCGATGATATTGTTCATAGCGGAGGTCAGCTTAGCATTAAGCTCAATTTTTGGCAAACCTAACTGAGGGTGACTTTAGGGCAGGCGAAGAGATGACCAATTTGTCTTCAAGTAGGGACTTTCGTTACTGTTTATCGACCGGCGTTTGCTGTATTATGAGAGATGGCTACCTATGATTTTAAGATACAGTTCAAGTAGACTCATCATCCTGTAATGTGACTTGTAATATTGATTTGATAATGTAAAGGTATTAATCGAACGTCCTACACTCCTGAACTGAGCCAATTTTAATAGCTCAAAATCACGGTCTTACGATCATGCGAGAAAACGTCTCTTACCTGGAATTAGTTCCCACCGAAATATCTCGACGGCTGGCTGAATTAGAAGCCTTGGTCGACGAGTACCAGCAAAGAGTCGACGAGCAAGAAAAACTCCTGGCTGCCGAACAACAGCAACGCTTGCTGGCCGAGGAGTTATATCAGACCGGAACAGCGCTGAGCAGCACTCTCAACTACGAAGAAGTGCTTGATCGTATCCTGGAACAGGTTCGCCAAATCATCCCCTACGATGCCGCCTCGATAATGTTGATTGACGATGGGGTTGCGCGGACCTTCCGGCGGCGCGGTTATGCCCGTTTTGATGTTGAGGCCCACCCGGCTGCACCCAGTTTTAACATTGCCGACACCCCAACCTTGCGGGTGATGGCGGAAACCGACCGGCCTCTGGTTATCCCTTCGGTAGATGAAGATGAAACCTGGGTAGCCAAGCCGGAGGCCAACTGGATCAAGTCCTACCTGGGTGCGCCAATCTACATCCAAAACCGCTTGTTTGGCTTTTTAAATCTGAATAGCGCCACCCCCTGGATGTTCGGGCCGGCCGATGTGGATCGCTTGCTAACCTTTATCAACCAGGCTGCGCTTGCTTTAAAAAATGCTCGCTTGTACGACCAGGGGCGACAGGAAATTATCGAGCGGGTGCGGGCGCTGAAACGGGAGCGTAACTTTATTTCGGCGGTGCTGGATACCGCCGGCGCTTTGGTGATGGTCCTCAATCGGCATGGCCGGATTATCCGCTTCAATCGAGCTTGTGAGGAGACGACCGGCTATTCGTTTGAGGAAGTCAGGGGCAAATATTGGTGGGATTTATTTCTGCTGCCTGACGAAATAGAACCCATCAAGGCCGAATTTGAACAGCTTTGGATTAATCAACCCCCCAAGCGGTATGAGGGCGATTGGGTGACTAAAGAGGGCCGGCGGCGGCTCATCGCCTGGTCCAATACCGTTTTGTCTGACCAGCAAGGCGCGATTGAATATATCCTCAATACCGGCATTGATCTAACCGAGCGCAAACAGGCCGAGGAAGCTCTGCAATCCAGTGAAGAACGCTTCCGCCAGGTTGTTTCTTCCATCAGCGATCATGTTTACGTTACCCGGGTGACGGAGGCTGGACGCCCGATCAACCTCTATCTTTCGCCGCACGTCGAAACCCTGACCGGCTACCCCAAAGAAAAATTTCTAACCGATTGGCGTTTCTGGCCCTCTCATGTTATTCACCCTGATGACCGGGCCGCCGCTGCAACTCAGGCGGCCAAACTGGCTGCGGGCCAGAATAGCGAGATGGAGTATCGCCTGGTGCGCGCCGATGGGGCCATTATCTGGGTTCGAGACAGTGCCAGAAGCCAGGGAAACGGCCGGTCCAAAATTGTTTATGGCGTGGTCAGCGATATTACCGCGCGTAAACAGGCGGAAGAGGAACTGAGAATTTCCAATCAACAATTGCAGGAACTGACCGACCGCCTGCAAGAAGAATTGACCATGGCCCAGAAAATTCAGCAAAGCCTCTTGCCCACCGGTCGCCCACCCTGGTCTGGCCTGGATTTAGTTTGTCACAGTGTGCCGGCTCGGGAAGTCGGTGGAGATTTTTACGCCTATCATGCTTTCTCATCCCCGCCATCTCCCTCACCGGAGGGTACAAAAAGGCGGGAGCGTTTTGCCATTGCCGTAGGGGATGTCTCCGGTAAGGGCATGCCGGCGGCCTTGCTGATGGCGGCCAGTCTTACTGCTCTCCAATCGATCATCTCCCGTGCCGCT
Source organism: uncultured Caldilineaceae bacterium (assembly GCA_964604225.1). Lineage (GTDB taxonomy): Bacteria > Chloroflexota > Anaerolineae > 4572-78 > J111 > DSQQ01. Next base: position 12,774 of record CAZRYD010000060.1, on the reverse strand, counting down.
GATCCAAGTGACCTGCTTTGTGAGCTTGATCTGGCCCTGGAACCCTACACCAAAACGACCCTCCAAAATTGCGCCCTCTGTTATGCCGAAATCACTCCGCCGGCCCATCGCCCCCGTAAGGATAAAGCTGGCCTTTTGCGGGTGGCCAATGCCGGCTGTGTCACCCCCTTAATTTGCCGTACCGATGGCACTGTCGAGTGGGTTGAAGTGGGTGGGCTGCCATTGGGTGTCGGCATGGGCGCTCGCTCCGGCTACACCGAAGCCACCTTCAGCCTCTATCCGGGGGACTTGGTCATCTTTACCAGTGATGGGGTCATTGAGGCGATGAATGCCGCCGGTGAGCTTTTTAGCTTTGAGCGTCTTGAACAAGCCGTTGCCACAGGTCCCCAAACCAGCGCCGCGGCCATGCTGGCCCACCTGCGCGCTGAAGTGGCCGCCTTCACCGGCGAGATCGAACCGCACGATGATTTAACCATCGTCGTGGTGCAGGTCTGAACCCTTTCCTCTCCAAAACACATTGCTTTTTTCCTCCTCTGGCTTCTGGTTGGCGGCAAACTCAAACAGCCACCTTGACGAGGTGCGGCTTGGGCCGTAAAATGCCTCAGGTAAGATTTCTCTGCCCAATACGTCCAACAGACACACAAAAAAGGGGGATTCTGTTTCATACGGAGGTGTGATGACTTCAAAACCACAGCGAACTTCTGTCGGCAGCGGCACCACCTGGGAAGAACTGGCGGGCTACGCCCGAGCTGTGCGTGTGGGCGACCGCATCTTGGTTTCTGGCACTACCGCTACCGGGCCCGACGGGGTGGTGGGGGCCGGCGACCCGACCGCGCAGACCCGTTTTATTCTGGACAAAATTGAAAAGGCCATCAACCAATTGGGCGGAGCCTTGCGCGATGTCGTACGCACCCGCATCTACATTCGTAACGTCGCCGATTGGGAACCGGTAGCACTGGTTCACGGTGAACGCTTTGGTTCCATTCGCCCAGCCAATACCATGATCCAGGCTCAGCTAATTGGCGATGAGTATCTGGTGGAAATCGAGGCTGAGGCGATTGTGGAATCAGGCCATGCACTTTAGCCTGCGCTTCAACAATGATTTAACCCTGCCGGAATATGTCACCCTGGCTCAACTGGCCGAGCTTTATGGCTTTGACCAATTTTGGGTCAGTAACGACCTGTTTTTGCGCAGCGCCCCGGTGATTCTTTCCACCGCCGCCGCAGCCACTCACCAGATTGAAATTGGCACCTGCATACTCAACCCCTACACCATCCACCCCAGCGAAATCGCCATGCTGGCCGCTACGCTGGACGAACTGTCCGGCTGCCGCTTCAACCTGGGCCTCGCCGCCGGGGCCGCCGACTTTTTGAAGTGGCTTGATCTCAGCCACGGCCAACCACTGGCCGCCATGCGCGAAACCATTACGGCCATTCGGGCGCTGCTGGCCGGCGAGCGCGCGGAAATCGAAGGTAAATTTCTGCGCTGGAGCGGCGAAGCCTACCTTCGCTTCGAAGCTCCGCGCGTCACCCCCATTTATCTGGGGGCCATGGGGCCAGGTATGCTCCGCCTGGCCGGCGAGCTGGCCGATGGGGTGCTGCCGCTGCTTTTTCCGCCGGAGCATTATTTCGGGGTTAAACCCTACCTGGTAGAGGGCAGCCAACAGCGGAGTGACACGCTGCCTCCCCTGGATTTTGCCGCTTGCATGTGGGTTTCGCTGGCCGAGGATAAAGCGGCGGCGCGACAGGCGCTGGCCGAGAAAGTGGCCTATTACGGCCATACCCTGGGCTCGCTCATTTTAGAACGCCTGGGTTTGACCCGTGAGGATTTTGAACCCATCGAGCAGGCCGTGATGGTTGAAAAGAATATGAACAAGGCCTGCAGCCTGGTGGATGAGCGTATGCTCCAAATCGGGGTGGTAGGGCGGCCGGAAGATTTGATTGCCCGGTTGGAACCGCTGGTTGAGGCCGGCGCGAATCATCTCAGCTTTGGCCCACCCCTGGGGCCGAATCGACTGGCAGCTATCAAGCTGCTGGGCGAGCATGTTATTCCCCATTTTCGCCCCTAGTGACGTTGGCGCAGCCTACATATCAGGTGTCACGTTTTCCCAGGCAATTGGACTAACGTCGTCGTGGCGCAGCACCCGGCTGCTGGTCCGGTCGATCCGCATCAGCAAGCGGCAAGCCGGATCGGGGCAGACAACTCGGGCGTCGGTTTCCATCCAATCGGCGGGGTGATTGCGGCGCTGCTTGGCCGGTAACAGAGGAATGACCGACTGCAAGGCATACAGGCAAAAATCTTTTCCCTCCGGCAGCGAAATTTTGCCCCCGCGCAGGTAAAAACAATCGCCCTCGGTCATATTGCAGGTGCAATGGCCTTCAATCTTCTCCACCATTACCGTTAGGTCGTACAATTCAAATTCGTCGTCACGCAGAGGGAGTTGGCGCATGAGTCCTTCCTTGATTGATCTGTCATGATTTAAGGATTTGGCGTTATTTTGAGTGTATTATACGATATTGATGGTGCCTGAGAAATTCTTACCCAACGATGAACTTTGGTATGAAGCGGAAAGTCAATTATTTTTTAAGTGCGAGCAAAGGGTTATGAAAAACTGGAAATCGAAACTGGGGGTGATGCTTAGCCAGGCGGATCATCTGTCTGATGCCTTAAAATTACGGCTCAAACGTGCGGCTGGCCTGGACGATCCGTTGCTGATAGTACCCTACTTGGGCTACGGTACGCCCGGTAAACTCTTCCTGAGCGGGCGGGTACTGGAGGCTGAGCATTTTGTACCCGGCGAAGAAGTAGATACCGTTTTGGAAAATCTGGCTAACCTCTTCAAGCGGTTGGAGAGCGATGAGGTTCCCGGCGCGCGTATTCGTGCTCGTTTCCAGGAGGTCGAACAGGAAGTGCTGACCGACCAGGAGGGGTATTTTAAGCTGGAGATTGAGCCACCCCACCCTCTGGGCAATCAGTTGTGGCACGAGGTTGAGTTGGAACTTTTAGAACCGCGAGCTAAAGATGGCCGAGTGGTGCGGACCGCAGGGCAGGTGTTAGTGCCACCACCCACCGCCCGGTTTGGGGTGATCAGCGACATTGACGATACCATCGTCTGGACGAATGTGGGCCACAAGCTGAAGATGCTGCTGATGATTATGCTGCTCAACGAGCGCACCCGCATGCCCTTCAAAGGCGTGGCCGGCTTTTACCAAGCTTTACAGCAAGGCGTTAGTGGCAACGAGTCCAATCCGATTTTTTATGTCTCCAGCAGTCCCTGGAACCTTTACGACCCACTGCTGGCGTTTTTAAAGATACACCAGATTCCGGTCGGGCCGCTTTTGCTTCGCGATTATGGCACCGAGTCACTTTTTTCCAGCGCCGACCATCACGCTCATAAGTTGAGCAAGATCGAACCACTTCTGGCCCTTTATCCCCACCTCCCCTTTGTTTTAAGCGGCGATAGCGGCCAGCAAGACCCCGAAATCTATCGCGAGGTGGTCAAAAAGTATCCCGACCGTATCCGGGCCATCTACATTCGCAGCGTCAATCCCGACCCGGTCCGCATTGCCGCCATAGAGACTCTGGCGGACGAGGTGCGCCAGCTTGGTTCCCAACTGATCCTCACGCCCGATAGTGAAGTTGCTGCCACGCATGCCGCCGCCGAGGGCCTCATCGAACCAGCGGCGCTGTCCCTGGTTCGAGCGCACCGGGAGGGTGACGAAAATGCCCCAAGTGCTCCAGAGATTTTGACCAAGCAGAATTAATTCAAAAAAAGCGGAGTCCAAAGGGCCCTTTGGACTCCGCTTTTTACCTTAGACTCGTGACAAAGCTCGCTTTATCACCATTTTGCTTCAATTAGCCGTGCACGTGGCCGTGGGCCAGTTCCTCTGCTGTGCCTGAGCGCAGGCCGGCAATTTTGACATGGAAGAACAACGTCTCGCCGGCCAGGGGGTGGTTGAAATCAAGCAAAACGCCCTCCGGACGAATATCGGCGACATAGGCCTCAAGGGGTTGGCCTGATTCATCGCGCATGCGCAGGCCCATGCCTTCGGTTAAGGTCATATCGGCCGGGAAAACGTCACGCGGCACCATTTGATAAGCGTCCGGGTCGGTCTCACCATAGCCATCAACCGGGGCCACCTCCACCTCCTTTTCCTCACCCACCGCCATGCCATAGAGTGCATGCTCCAGGCCGGGGACGATTTGCCCCTGCCCTTGCAGGAATTGCAAGGCTTCGCGGCCATCTGAGCTGTCAATCACCTCGCCATCATCAAGTTTCAAGGTGTAATCCAGACTCACTACCATGCCATCGGCCACTTTTAGCATTGTGTCTGTCATTGCTTATTCACTTTCTCTCGGTAAATTTTTACGACAACTTAGTTCCCCCCCAACAAAAATCCGCCCGGACTGGTGAGTCCAGGCGGTATATTTGCGCAGAACTAACAGTGACTGGCAAAAGTATACCTAAGCGGTACGTTAAAGTCAAACCTTGCGATTTTACGTTTTACCCAGATGCGCCCGCAGCGCCGGCAAAACCTGCTCGCCGAGCAGGCGTACCCCCTCTTCCTCATCCAGCCCGTGCGGCGTGCCAAACTCAACTCGGTCCGCGCCGGCCTCAAACAGTTCAATCGCCTGGGCGGCCACCTCGTCTGGCGTTCCGGCGAAAGCCAGGCGGCGCAGCAACTCATCCGAGATGTAACTGCCGACCCCTTCGTAATCAAAGCGGGCTGACGCCTCGTTAATTCGGCTCAATAGTTCCGGCTCGATGCCCAGACTGTGATCCAGTTGGGCAATGATCGAGACATACAGCGCCGCCTCGCGCCGGGCCAAGCGGCGGGCCGCCTGCCCATCCTGATCCACCACCGTTACCGCACCGACCACAAGGCCCACCTCCGCCGGATGGCGTTGACTGGCCTGGGCGGCCTCGGCGATGGCCGCTTGAACCTGGGGAATCACCCCTGGATTGGCGGTCCCACCGATTTTTATTTCCGTGATATAGGGCAGACAGGCGTGAATGGTTTTTGAGCCCCAGGTGCCCAGCAGGAAAGGGATATCGGGCCGGTAAACCGGCCAGCGCAGCGATTCGCCGCCGGCAAGGGGGAAGATTTCGCCGGGGTAAGGCTCCTTGGAACCGCTCAACAAATGACGGATGCACTCAAAAGCCTCGCGCAGGGCCGTCACCGGGCGGGCCGGTTCCAGGCCCAGAAAACCCAGCCAACCGCCGCGTACCAGCCCCAGATAAGCCCGCCCCTGTGAGGCTTCGTCGATCAGCGTAATGTTTCCCGCCAGGTTGAGCGGGTGGCAGGTGAAGGGATTGGCCGCGGCCACACCCAAGCGTACCCGGCGGGTATGGCGGGCCATCTCCAGCAGCGGCAGCCAGGCCGGCTGGTAGAGCAGGTCATTGTACACGCTGACCCCGTCGAAGCCATACCCCTCCGCCGTTGCTGCTAACGGGCCGTAAGCCGAAATGGGCTTATTGGTTTGAAAAGCAATACTGACGGAATGTCGTTTTGTCATTGTTCAGCTATCCATCCCATGTCATTTCGAGCGATCGCGAGAAATCCCTCTAAAGCTGCCTACAAAAACGAGGTAGTTCATGAATTACATTCGCTTCGCCGGGGGGCTCCTTGTCGCTTTTGGTGTTTTCGATGAACGAATGTCCTGGGGATTCCTCCCAGCGGTCGGTATTAAAAATGCTAATGTCACAAATGGGTAGCTCGTACAACCCCCCAAAAAACCTTAACCGTCTCTTCATCGGCCAAAATATCCGTAGAGGTGCCCTGGAAGGCAACCTGGCCCTCGCGCAGCACATAGGCATAGTCGCACCAGCGCAGGACACTGCGGGCGTTTTGCTCGACCACCACCAACGTCAGGCCGCTTTCGCATAGTTGGCGCAGCACCCGAAAAATCTCTTTGACAAACAGGGGCGACAACCCGGCGCTGGGTTCGTCGAGCAGCATCAGCCGGGGGCCGGAGAGCCAGCCCAGAGCAATGGCCAGCATCTGCCGCTCACCGCCGCTGAGCCGGCCGCCTCGCTGATTTTGGCGCTGTTCGAGAATGGGGAACAGCTTAAAAACCTCAGCCAACGATTGTTCCGTGGCTGATTTGTTCAGCTTGCGAACGGCCAGCCGCAAGTTATCGTGGATGGTCAGCGAGGTGAACACATTTTCCCGCTGCGGAATATAAGCCAACCCGTACCCGCCGATTTTTTCCGTCGGCAGCCCGACCAGCGGCGTGTTCTCAAAGGTGATCGAGCCGCCAAACACGCGGGTCAGCCCATAAACCGATTTGACCAGCGTGCTTTTGCCGCTGCCATTGGGTCCCAGGATAGCTACAAACTGCCCCGGCTCAACCGTCAGGTTGACTCCGTGCAGCACCTCTAACTTGCCGTAGCCGGCGCTGAGTTGGTTGATGCTGAGTAAACTCACTCTTCACTCCAAGAGACCGCCGACGGCAGACCGCCAAATAGGATAGACCTTATCCCTCCAGCGGCGGTCATCGGTCGGCGGTCAGCGTTCATTCTCCAAAATAAATCTCCCGTACTTCCGCATTGGCGGAGATTTCGGCGGGCGTGCCCTGGGCCAGAACGCTGCCGGCGTGCATCACAAAGACGGTATCGACAAAGTCGAACAGGATTTCCAGGCGGTGTTCGACGATGACAAAGGTCAGACCCAGGCTCTGGCGCAGGCGTTCGATCTCCTCGAAGATGGTGTAAGCCAGTTTGGGCGCGACCCCGGCGGTCGGCTCGTCGAGTAATAATAGCTTGGGTTCACCCATCAAGCTGCGGCCCAGTTCTAGCAGCTTCATCTGCCCGCCGGACAGATCGGAGGCCAGGGCATTATAGTGTTTGCTCAACTGTAATTCCGCCAGAGTTTGGCCCGCTGCCGTCGCCAGGCTGCTTTCCTGGGCCGACCAGAACCGGTGGAAAGGCGCGCGGGCCGGGCTTTCCCCGGTTTGATGCTTAACCGGCAGCAGCGAATTATCCAGCACCGTCATCCTGAAGAAAAGCGACGGGTCCTGAAAGCTGCGCACCAGACCAAGCTGAAAAATCTGGTCGGCGGAGCGGCGGGTGATGTCGTGTCCATCAAAGGTGATGCGCCCGCTGTCCAGGGACAGCACCCCCGAAATCAGGTTGATGAGGGTAGATTTGCCGCTGCCGTTCGGCCCAATCAAGCCGACAAGCTGGCCCGGCTGCACCCGCAGCGACACCTCGTGAACGGCCAGGAGGCTTTCAAAGCTTTTGCCAACCCGCTCAAGCGTGAGTAGATTGCTCATCTGGTTACCACTCTCACCTCCCTACTGCCGCATGCGCCTGGGTTGTCTGCGAGCGTTCCGGCAGCAGCCCCTGCGGGCGGAAGCGCAGCATCAACAGCAGAATAAGGCCAAAGATAATGTAGCGCACGTAGTTAAATTCCAGGTCATAACCCAGGGCGTTCAGTTGAATGGCCGAGATGGCTGTCAGCCGGTCGAGGATAGTTACCACCAAGGCCCCCAGCAGCGCGCCGCGATGGTTGCCCAACCCGCCGAAAACGACCATGACCCACACGTCGAGGGTCAGGGTGACCACGTAATCGTTGGCGCTGACAAAGCCCAGGTTGGCGGCAAACAGCACCCCGGCCACCGCGGCAATGGCCGAGCCGATGAACATGATCTGCCCGCGAATTTGGGGCACGTGCTTGCCCAGGCTCAGGGCCACCCGCTCATTCTCGCGGATGGCTTTGAGCAGCCGGCCGTAGGGCGAGTGGATGAGTCGCTCGCAGTAAAAAAAGACCAGTGCCGCCAGCGCCAGGATAAAAGCGGCAAACAGGATCGAAGCCAGCCGGGTATCTTCGATCCAGCCAAAGGGCTGGGCCACCCCGGCGATACCGTTGCTGGCGCAGGCAATCGGCTCATAGCCGCGCACGATGATGCGGACGATTTCGCTGCCGACCAGCAATACCAGGGCCACGTACCATTCTTGCTTCAAACGCAGGGCCGGATAGGAAGCCAGGTAGCCCACCAGCCCGCCGACCACCGCCGCAATAGCCAGCGTAATAGCAAAGTTGAGCCAGCCAATCCCCGGCAGCGTGTTCATAATCTCGCTGCGCAGTTGCAGCGCCTCGGCCAGGGTTTTGCCGCAGGGGGCAATGAAGGCTCGACCGGCCAGCAGCGGCAGCAGCCGCGTGTAGGTCAGCCCTGCCGTATAAGCACCCAGAGAGACAAAGAGCGCTTTGCCGAAGTTGGGAATCCCGGCCACCCCGTACTCCAAATTCAGGCTCAAAGCCATCAAGGCCGAAATCCCAAAAAATGTCGCCAGGGCGATGGTGGTGGAAATAAGGTCAATGTTCATTGAAAATCACTAAAAGACTAGGACCGCAGACCGCAGACCGATGACCAGGCATATACCAGCTTCCGTCTATCGTCTCCTTCGTAAATAGCCCTCACCCCCAGCCCCTCTCCCAAAGGGCGAGGGGAGAAAGCCGCTGGTTCCCTCTCCCTCTGGGAGAGGGTTAGGGTGAGGGTTGTTTTCATCATCGGTGGTGTGCGTTAGCTCGTGACGACTCCTGTCTACTGTTTACCTAGGGTAAATCCTTGCGGGCGAAAGAGCAAGACCAGAATAATAATCACAAACGGAATGGCCGGTTTGAAGCTGAAATCCAGGCCAAACCAGACGTTGAGAAACTGCATCAGGGTATTTTCCGACAGCGCGACCAGATATGCCCCCAAAATGGTGCCGGCGAAGCTGGTCATCCCACCCAGTACGCTGGCGGCAAAAACCGACAAAATGGCCAGCCAGCCCAGCAGCGGATTGAGCGAGGTGTACAGCCCAAACAAAGCCCCGCCGACGCCGGCCAGTCCACCTGCCAGCACCCAGGTGAAATCGTGAACCCGCTCCACCGGAATGCCGATCACCTTGGCTAAAGAGAAATTATCGGCCAGCGCCCGCATCTCCCGGCCCAGGCGGGTGTAGTTCAAAAGCAGGCTGAGCAGAATCATCAGGATGATGGCTGTCGGCACCACCCAAAAGAAGATATTGGTCAGGATGAGATACTGGCTTCTAAACCAGATTTGCTGCTGGACCTGGATTTTTTTATCGAGCAGGTCATAGCGGTCGGCCAGCAGAAAGACGAGGTAACGCAGAATCAAGGCCACGGCAAAGGAAGCCAAAATCATAGCATAGGTGGAGGTATTGATTTTACCAAGGGGTCGAAAGACGCCCCACTGGGTTATCACGGCCACGCTGGCAGAGGTTACAAAAGCAACGCCCAACACCATAGGTAAACTGGGTGACAACCACAGCGAGGCCAGCAGCGCCGCATACGCGCCGATGGTGATGAGTTCGGAGTGGGCAAAGTTGGGCAGGCGGATGACGGATAGGGTCAGCGTCAGCCCGAGCGCCATCAAGGCGTAGAGACTGCCGACCTGCAACGAGCGCACCAACGAGTCAACCAAAAGGGCAGTGGGCAAGGGATTTACCTGTTAACGGGGAATTGCCGTATTATACACAAATGGCGATGGCCCACAAGTTGGCTAAAGTTCTTAACAACTTGCGCAAGCCTCAGCTCTATAGTAATATTTCCGCGCCAGGGTCAGTGGCACATTAATCTCAAAGTTTTTACAAAATAAAAAGGGGGAGAGTTTCATGTCAAAGAAATTGCTGCTTTCTATTGGTTTGCTGCTGGTAGTGACGGTGCTGGGGGTGTCTGAGGCCGCGCCGGCGCAGCCTATCCAGGCTGCCGAAATTCCTGTTGCTGTTACCCCAACCACCGAACCCGCCGGGGAGGTGGAAGAAATTCCGCTGGGCGTGGCCCTGCCCTTTACCGGCTCACTGGGGGAATATGGGGTGGCCTTTAATGAAGGCATCGAGTTGGCCGTTGAGCAGATGAATGCCCAGTTGGAAGCGGCAGGCCGGCCTATGCGCTTTACTGTGGCCAGCGCCGATACCAAGGGCACGCCGGATGGGGCGGCCAAAGCGGTGCAGACCGTGGTGCAGACCAGCGGGGCACAGGTGCTGATCGGCCCGTTGGCTACCAGCGAGGTTTTGGGGGCCAAACAATATGTCGACGACAACAAAATCACCATTATCGCCCCCGCTTCCAGCGGCCTGCCCGGCGCTATTCCCGATGACTACATCTTCCGGGTGATGCAGCCGCCCGACAATTTCCAGGCCCAGGCCTTCCAGGGCGTAGCTACGGCTCGCGGCTACGAAAACGTGGTTATCTTGCACCTGGATGATCCCTTTGGCAACGGGTTAACCGAAGATTTCATCACCCGCTTCAAAGAAGCCGGCGGCAAAGAGGTGGTGGCCGTTAAATATGCCCCGGAGCCGACCGACCTGAGCAGTGAAGTGACCAAGGTGAGTTCCGAAATCGCCACCCTGTCCGGTGCGGGCAAGACGGCTTTTATGTGCGTCTGCTTCCTGGGCGACGCCCAAAAGGTACTGCAGCAGGCCGTGGTTGACCCGGTGCTGGGTTCGGTCGAGTGGATGGGCGCGGAAAACTTGCACTCGCCTGATTTGCTGGCCGACCAAGATCAGGCCGCTTTCCTGGCGCAAGTCAAATTTACCTCTGTTTCCGCCGCCTCGCTTACCAATCCTAACACCCAGCCGTTCATTGCGGCCTATACCGCCAAGTTTGGCCAAGAGCCCAGCCCTTTTACCAACTATGCCTATGATGCGGCCAACATTGCCATGCTCTCGATCATCTTTGCCGGCAACAACGGCGAGGCTGTTCAGAAAGTCGTGCCCTTCATCGCCAACCATTACATCGGCACCCAGGTGCAGACCTACCTGGATAAAAACGGCGACCAGGCCGTAGCCGTGCTGACCGTCTACCAGGTGACTGAAGACGGTTCAGATTTCGCCGAGATTGGCAGTTACGATGGTTCGACCGGCAAGACAAGCCTCAGCGCCACCGCTCCGTAAGCAAGCCGGGGGAAATATGGGGCGTGTGACAAACTAATAATCTCAGTTCGGAGTTTTTACTTTCTCGACAGGATTAACAAGATTTACAGGATGAAAAAGCTCAAAAATCTTGTTAATCCTGTAAATCCTGTCCATTTTGTATGAAACGTCGAACTCAGGTTAATAATTCAGGTGGTGTGCTGTTCAGGAGGGTGGGCGATAGTCCACCCTCTTTTTATTGTCGGACCGGTGCAGCACCAGCACCCCATTACTTTTGGCCCACAGCCCGGTGACTTTAGAGCAGGCTGCCCGGTACTTTTTTCCCCCCGGCTGGGCCTATATTTTGTGGTGGCCCGGTTTAAGCGGCTACATTTTGTAGGGGGAGCAGGCCGGCCTGCCGGAGCCACCGCCTCAGCCCTCTTTTCCCCCCGGTCAAAGGGGAAAATCACCTGATGACCTTAAGGCGAATTTTTGATGACTTTAAGCCCTTAACATTTCTAACCTTTTGTGCTATCCTGGGCCTATTGATATTGCAATAAGGTTTTATCCTGACAGCCGCGGATAACTGACAAGCGAATAAACACATCCATTTCAAACAGTTCGCCTGTTTACACCCCAGCCGGTCAATGCCGCCCGGCCGGAGAGCGAACGGGCCACCTGGTAATCCTAATTAGATGAGGCAAAAAATAAAACACCATGGGAATAAACTTTTCCCTCTATAAGAATAATTTAAGCAGCGAAGCCAATCAATACCGCGCCGTGGTTCAATCGGCCGGGACGATGGACTACGAGCAGATCGTTGACCTGGTGGTCAAGCAGAACTCCACCGTGACCCGGGCCGACGTGCTGGCTGTGCTGGACAACTTCTTTACCGTGATTGAAGATGCCCTGCTTTTGGGCTTCAACGTCAATACGCCGGGGATCAATGGCCGGGTCAGCATCAAGGGCGGCTTTGAGGGCCAGAACGATGGCTTTGTGGCTGGCCGCAACCGGGTTGAGGCGTCATTTACCCCCGGCCTCCGTATGCGCCGGGCTATGCAGCAGGCCCAGGTGCAGAAGCAGGAAGGCAGCGAACGCCTGCCCCGCCCGCTGGACTACACCGACCTGAACAGCGGTGAACTCAACAGCCAGGTTACGCCCGGCGGCATGGGCCAGCTTACCGGCTACCGGCTCAAGTTCGACCCGGTCGATACGGCGCAGGGCATCTTCTTTGTCAACGGCAGCGCCAGCCGCGTCAGCGTGGTCGGCAAAAATGGCCCCTCCGAGTTGATGTTTATGGTCCCGCCTGGCCTGGCCCCCGGCGATTACAACCTGGAAGTCCGCAGCAGCATGGGCAACGGCACCGTCCGCACCGGGGTGCTGGCCTATGCTCTGACCATCAGCTAAGTTTACTTTTTTCTTCTTCACAATCGCATAACGGGGCGCACTGCTGCGCCCCTTTTTATCTTCCCCGGTTCAGGCTGATGGAGCTTAAGAAAATAGTTAGGCGACATAGCCAGACAACATACCCCCAAGTTCGCTCTCTTTTTCCAGGCAAGCCGATCCCTTATACCCCCAAGTTCGCTCCCTTTTTCGAGGCAAGCCGATCCCTCATGCCCCCAAGTTCGATTCGTTTTTCCGGCCAAGTCGATTCGACATGCCCCCAATCATGGATCGACATGCCCCCAATCATGGATCGACATGCCTCCAATCCTGACTCGAACTTCCCCCAAATAGTTTAAAAAACACGCCGAATAATTTGGAAAAATACGCCGAATAGCTGCGCTTTGGGCGGCTGTGACCGCTGCCCCCCTGAGCTTCTCCCTGATTCAAGTTTATTGCGAGCCGAATAAAAATTGCAATGAAACGAATGGAAATTCAAACCAGATTCATACGTTTTTGGGGTATAATA
>CAZRYD010000059.1:21737-24711 GCA_964604225.1 uncultured Caldilineaceae bacterium | reverse complement strand
CGCGAATACGGCTATCCTGTTGAGCGTAACGCTGGGCAATTTCCAGGCTGCGGTCTGTGCTGCCATTGTTGACAATGATGTATTCCCAGTTTGGATACGTTTGGGCCAGCACACTCTCAATGCACTGAGCCAAATATTTTTCGGTATTGTAAACGGGCGTTACCACGCTAACCAGGGGTAGAACCTCAGGATTCATGATCTTCCTTTATGCAAAGTCTTCAATAATTCATTGTGGCGGTAGAGGCGCTTCACGGGCGGAGGTGAATTGGGTTCGATAAAATAAGCATAACCCGTCAGGATTAAGCCACTCTAAAAAGGGCAGAACAAGGATCACCTTGCTCAAATTCAGCTTGCCGAAGAACATTATCAATTGTTCTTTACCACGATAGGCAGATAAGTTAAACAGGAAGAAGTGCTGCCTGGAATCAAGGAGACGGTCACGGTGTAGGGTGTGGTAGCCGAAGACACGTTTACAGTTAGATAGCCAGAGCAATAACTCACGGCACTATTATTGTTACCACCCCCGTTAACCAGATAGATTCCCGGCCCCAGCCCGATTCCCGGCTGGGCGATGATCTCGGTTAGCGGGTTCGTGCCCAGGTTGAAGCCCAGTTGGGTGGTAGTGGCATCTGAAATTTTAGCCGTAACAGTTTGGCCAGCCACACTCACCTCGACGTGCGAAAATTGCTCGGCGCTCGATTTAGCAATCCTGAGCCAATAAAATGATTTGGACTCGTCGGAAGTAATATCAAGGTAAGTTGGGTTATTGTCGAGACTGAATGGCCCCAGAAAATTCAACACAGCCAGCGGGTCAGGTTCATAATCGTGAAAGTAAGGTGCGCCGCCATCAATAGCGGGATTACCGCTGTTTTCTTCAAAAAGCGAAACCAACGGAGCCGGATTATAACTATTAATCGCATCGCGCAGGTCTCGTGAATGATGAATTTGAACAAGTTGGTCACTCACACTATGAGTCATTGAAATTGGCACACGAGAATAAATGCTGGCAAAGTTCAGCTTGCGCACATAGTTACTGGCATAATTCAGGCTGGAGCGGCGCTGATAGCAAAAGGGATTTTGGGTTGGCGTCTTTCTCACTTCACTGATATGACATTCTCTTTCCATCCAATCTGTGTGAGAGCCTTGACCACTCAGAACTTTACTTTCATTGTACCAATCCACCCAATCAGTTGGCCCCTTGTTATCAAAAAGAGCAGCGAACAGGTCCGGGTACTTGGCCGCCATCAGCGTGGCCATCTGCGCCCCCATCGAATAGCCGACGATATAAATACGATCAGGGTCAACATTGTAATTCTGGATCATATATTTCACGGTGGCTACAATATCATATTGGCCTTCCAGAGAAGCATAAGAATATGCACCCGGCGACGGTGGCTGCGGCAATAGATTGGTCGGCCAACTTCCGTGTAATTCCGGCGAGCCCAAGAGCCAAACACTGGTATTGGCCACAGCGCCAAACTCATTTTCACCGAAAAACATATTGCTGCTACGGGGATGAATGGCGATTAATAACGGAGTGGGCACGCCAGTGTAGCTGTCAGGAATCTGAACCCTGGCCTGTTGAGATGAACCATCGTAAGAATTGGTAAAAGCAATGGTAAAGGGGACGGCCAGGGTAGATACATCGGTGGGACCGATCTGTCCGGGGCCACCCGGCACATTGACGATCAGATCTCCTTGCACTTCCAGCCTGACATAGGCCGCCGTCCAGCTATCACCGGCCAGGGCGTCATGGGTAATTTCAACCGTGTTGTCCCCCTGGACCAAAACATCAACCGGCACGTCGAGATAATAAGCCTCGCTATCCTCGCCGGCGCTGCACGGCCGGCCTTCAGGGTGAAGCGGAACCTGAGCGACGGGTTGTCCGTTCACTTTGATCGTGTGGCCAGCCTCAGACCCGGCCACCTGCACAATAAGTCGGGCGCTCTGGGCCTGACCTTGCCAGGTTAGGTTGACCGTCCCGGCGGCCGGAGCCGGCGCGCCAGGGCCAACGGCCAGGCAGCGCAGCGCATCCGAGGCCACCCCAATCACCCCGGCAGCCGGTTCATTGTCAGGGCCGGCAGCCTGGGCCAGGCTGGGCCGGGCTAAACCTGTCCATAATAAACTCAGACAAAAAATAATTACTAGACCGAATTTTTTCATCAATCCCCCTTTTCTCCGGGTTAACCTTGATGCATTGTAACGCCGCAGTCCACTCTATCAACCCCAAACACGGGTCAGCTCTGGCGATAGCGCAGAACTCGGGCTGGAACCCCACCGGCAATGGCATAGGCTGGAATATCTTTGGTCACCACCGCCCCGGCCCCAACAATGGCCCCCTGCCCAATCGTCACGCCATCCAGCACCACTACATTCAAGCCCAACCAAACATCATCTTCAAGCACAACGTCGCCCTTGCTGGTCAACGCTTGTTCGCGCATGGGCCGGCTGGTATCGGCAAAGCCATGCTGATAGGGCGTGAAAGCACAACGGGGGGCAATCATACAATTGGCCCCGATGATAATGTTGCCTATAAAAGCATTGAGCACGCACCCAGACTGGATATAAGTATTACTGCCAATTTTAAGGCTGCCCTCTCCTTCACCCAGTTCCACCATCGACCAGCGATAAATATGCACGTTTTCGGTCAGGTGAACGCCCCCGCGAGCCTTTGGATGGGCATAAATAGTCACGTAATCGTCAATGAAACATCTGGGGCCAATTTGCAGTTTCAAGCAGCTAATTTCGGCCTTGGGTGAAACATAAGGCCGATGACCCAGATATTTCAGCAGTTTCCGCTTATCTTTATACGGCCCTAACGGCAGTTCGGCCAGGCGGATAAAAAAAGGAGAGACGCCAGCCAGCCGCACCATCGCCCGTATCCACACCCGCTGCGACATAGCCCACAATGTCCGCGAGATAGGTTGACGTCGGGAAATTAGATCACTTTTTGTTTCACTTTGAGCCGAACTTA
>CAZRYD010000059.1:14087-21637 GCA_964604225.1 uncultured Caldilineaceae bacterium | reverse complement strand
ATTCAGAGCGCCAAAACTCGATGCTTGATACTGCCCTGCAACCGCCCTAAGCACCAACCAAATTGCCACATCCACCTGGCGCGGCCTTCCAAACTGAGGAGGCGCTGGGGCCGCTGCCCCAGCTTCGCCCAGGCCAATAAACCGGCCTTGAGTGAAATGGAGGGCATCCCCAGGGAGCGATATCTTTTATAGAGGAGGACATTATACTCTGCATAATTACGCGCCTGGCGATAAATACTGTCCAAGGTGTCACGGTAACGAATATACATGACCGCGTCGGGCACAAAATGAAGCTCTGTTCCGGCCAGTTGCAGTCGCCAACAATAATCGGTATCGTGCAGAATCGGCAGAGACTCGTCAAACCCACCAATGGTTTCGTGCAAAACACGTTTAACGCCCAAGCTGCCCCCACCCGCATGATAAAGATAGGGCGGATGGGTATATTTTTTGAGTCCATTTTGCTGCGGATTGGCCCGGCTCTTGTGCAGCCAGGGCGGATTGAGTTTTTCGGTATCAAAACGGCAGGCCACGAAATCATACTTGCCCAGAGCCTCACCTATAGCCGCCAACCAGCCGGGGCCAACAACATCATCGGCATCACAAAAAGCCAGGGACTCACCGACGGCGGCTTCAGCGCCGTAATTGAGTGCGTAGGGTTGCCCTTGTCGAGCCGAGGCGTCAACGATGCGCAGATTAGGTAGACATTCTTGATATCGTCGCACAATGGCCATCGAATCATCGGTAGAGCGGTTATCGGCGACGACGATTTCCCAGGGTTCTGTCCACACTTGACTCGCCAGCGCCTCAAGCTGTTCGGCAATGGTTTTGGCCCCATTGTAACAGGGGATAATCACGCTTAACTTCACAAATCCTCCTGCGTCGTTTTTCTATCTGTCCCCTTTTCATTGGCCCTCACCGGAACCACTTCCCTGCCTTCAGCAGCGAGGCCATAGCGCCAGGGCTCGCCTTGTTGTTGGGTGAGACCATTTAGCCAATCCAAATCCGCCTGATGATACCATGTTTGACGTTGGGGACGTCCGTACCGAAACAATTCGGGTACCGTAATAAAGCGAAAATGGTCGCCGAGCCGCTCCAAAAGAATATTAACCGCTTCAAGCGTCGCTGTCCGATCGGTATATCGCGCCTCGCTTGTCGTATAAAGCGCATCATGGAGTAGAATTATACTGCCGGGCCTGATTTGTTTGATAAGCCGGTCGGCCATCCATTCCGCTTCGTGATCTAACCAATCTTCAGCGTGTAGATTCCAGGTGACAACTTCGTAACCAAGCCAGAGGGCATCCAGGCGCGAGGCCAGGTTTTGGTTACCATAAGGGGGACGAAACAGCCGGGAACCATAGGGCGCAACAGCTCTGGCACAGGCGCGTATCTGGGTGCGGCGTTCACGCCCACCGATCAAGGGCATGGAGGGGTGATCCCAGGTATGATTGCCGATGGCATGGCCGGCTTTGGCAACCCGTTGCACCAAGTCCGGGTAACGTTGAGCTACTTCACCAACCATAAAGAAAGTTGCCCGCGCTTGATACCGCTCCAGTATGTCGAGCAGACGAGGGGTAAATTCAGGATGCGGTCCATCATCAAACGTAAGCGCAGCAACCGTATCTCGGACAGAAAAGTGGGTAATCGTCCCCGTTAATTTCGAGGTGATGCGTTTCCAGGGTTTGCTTTTTAGGAGTTTGCGCAGGGCTGTCTTGGTATCCATGACCTATATGAGTCTTTAATGACCAGAAACCATAAGCTACCAATCAACCACCCTCGCCAGATTCGTTCAGGCGACTCGGTTGGTTGAACAGGTATCAGACCGGGTATCATTTGGCTCTCTCGCCGACCATTTCCATAGTTTCATGACGATTGGGGCTAAACTGTGTTTCCCATTTCAACAAGGGTCTGACTACTCCCCCCATTCGTCCGGCCCAGTCGCCACGGGCCGAATCACCATCAAGACTATCAATCACCTGAAAGGCGATGATGTCACGCTCGTAAAATTGCATGATGTTTGGGTTCATCGTCGTCATTGCCGGGGTGACGAAGATGGTACCCTCGGTCAGAAAATTACCGGGAACCCAGGCTGTATTTACGTATTTGCCTACTGGACGAGGGCTGTTGCGCCACTCAGCATCTTGATCGATGGTTACAAAAACATGCACCCCATCTTCGTTCATAAAATGGAAGTGAGGCAATAATAGATAACCTGGCTTGAGCACCTCATATTCCATTTCAACCCGAATCGGCCGGCGGATGTCCATGGCATCGGTGATGCGTCCATCCTCCGTTCGCACCCGCACGGCGCACAAGCGAGCGATCTCACCTCCCGGCGCCTTAGCCGGATCCAACCATTCACGTGCTGCCGACACACCCAGGCCAGAATTTAGATAGACGCTAACCACCTGATGGGAAGGACCATCCTTGAGTACCTGCCCATTATCGAGCAGGATGGTTCGTTCGCACAGACGGGTAATCGCCGGCATATTATGCGACACAAACAGAACTGTCCGACCCTCTTGACCAACATCCTGCATTTTATCAAGGCACTTGCGCTGGAAACGGGCGTCGCCCACGGCCAGCACCTCATCTACAATTAAAATTTCCGGCTCCAGGTGAGCCGCTACCGCAAAAGCCAGGCGCAGATACATACCGCTGGAGTAATGTTTGACCGGGGTATCGATGAATTTTTCAACCTCAGAAAAGTCTACAATCTCGTCAAACTTGCGCTCAATCTCATTTCGGCGCATGCCCAGGATGGCCCCGTTCAAGTAGATATTCTCGCGGCCGGTTAATTCAGGGTGAAAGCCGGTCCCCACCTCTAACAATGAGCCAACCCGGCCATAAATATCGACCACCCCCGTCGTCGGTTCAGTAATGCGCGAGAGAATTTTGAGCAGGGTGCTTTTGCCGGCCCCATTGCGGCCGATAATGCCGACCAATTCGCCCCGCTTCACCTCAAATGAAATATCTTTGACTGCCCAGATGGTTTCATCCAGTTCAGACGCGCCCGTAGCCTCACCCCGCATCAACTTGGCCGCCCGGCGATAGGGAGTCATTACGATATCGGTTAACGTATCCCGTAATGTTTCATATCTGTATTTTCCCTGCAACTTACCAATGTGAAATTGTTTGCTGATACCTGCTACACGAATGGCAATGTCATTCATAATCCTTACACCACATCTGCGAACGTTTTTTCCATACGGCGAAAATAGTAGGCCCCACTAACCAGTAAGATCAGAGCGACCGCGCTAGAAACAAAAATGATGGGGCCAGAAGTAGTGCCTGTGCCCAGTAAGGCCCAACGAAAGCCCTCGACCACGCCTGCCATCGGGTTGAGACCATATAAAGTTCGCCAGGGTTCAGAAAGTAAACTACTGGGATAAGCAATCGGGGTGGCAAAAAGCCAAAACTGGGTGATAAAAGGCACGGTATAACGCACATCTCGGAACTGCACATTCATGGTTGATAACCAAAGCGAGACACCCAGCGAAGTGATCAGGGCTAGTAAAAAAAATAGCGGCAGCCACAAAACATTGAGCGTGGGAACGATACCGTAATAGAGCATCATTAACAATAACACCCCAAATGCTAATATAAAATCAACCACACCAGCTAATACGGTAGCAATTGGTACCGCCAACCGTGGAAAATATATCTTCTTGATCATGTTAGCGCTGCCCACCAAACTATTTGACGCCTGGCTCAATCCCTGGGCAAAAAATGTCCACGGCACCAAGGCAGCATAGCTGAAGATAGGATAGGGGATACCATCCGAAGGCACTTTAGCTAACTTCCCAAAAAACAAGCTAAAAACAACCATGGTAAGAAAAGGCTGGATAATAGCCCAGGCCGCACCTAACACGGTTTGCTTGTAACGCACCTTTATATCGCGCCAGATCAGAAAATATAATAATTCCCGATACTCCCACAACTCATGGAGTTTCAATGAAACCCAGCCGCTGGACGGTTCGATACGAATAAATGGCACACTGGGGACATGTGGAGATGACAAACCCGTTACTTCTTCTTTTTGCTTAAGTTGTTCTTCTAAGAGCATACACCCTCCCTCAATCCTTTCCTTTTACGGCTATGATTATCTCTAAAGCGATACCACGCCCCATAAACCCGGCCCAACCATGGCCACCCGAATGGGGTTATCTTCTTTTTGTCGTTTTTCGAGTGCTTTATCAACAATGATCATTTATGGTTATCCTTACCTATCAAGCGCCGAATAGAGCGGCGCAGCGTGAGGGGAACCCTCTTTTTGAGTTGTTGCCGGAAACTGCGCTGACCATTTGCGCTAAGTCTATTTTCGTGCAGACACCTCTCCAGCGCCGTAACCCAAGACTCAGAGATAGATGCAGTTCTCGCCGATGAGAGTATCTCCTCCAAATAGAGAAACTGAGGAGTTCCGGGCTTCAAGCCTTTTAAGTTCAGAATCTGCTGGTCGGTTATGTCTTGCTCAAAACATGCCGGCAAACCTAAACCCATTACTCGAAAGTTTAAAATAGTGCGCACACACTTTTCACAACGTCCACAATTGCGATCCTTTTGCTTTCCTTGCCAGCAGACTCGCAAATGCTGTAAAGCCTCCGGCCACTGGGCAATTCTACGAATTTTCTCACTGCGAGTGAAAGCGGCGCCATCGTGAATAAGCCGAAAAGAGTTGCTCGACAGCAAAGGATCGGTGATTGGATTAGACCCCCAGGGGATGACCAAGCTGTTATAGGGTTCACTGCTGGCAATCACCCCTCTGACATACCTGTCTTGGAATAACGTCAAACACGAAGCCAAACCAGCGCCATGCGCATCCTCCCAATCACCATCCAGTTCTCGAAAATTAGTAGCGACAGGGATCAACGCCATACCCAAACTGGCCAGCATCTTTGCAGATTTTTCTGTAGCGAGACAAAAATCGTCAACCTGATCCAGAGGAATGTCGAAGCCATGGATCATCACCCCAGCTCCTATATCCTCATTGAGTCGGCCCCGCTGCCCATGCCGGTGAGACCAGGCAGTAAAACTTGCATCCACTCCACCGGAAAAAGCCATGATTGCCTTGTTTGAGTTAGCGGCTCTTGCTAGTTCAAGTTCCCGATCAGCCGTGATTTCAATCTTGGTATACCATTCCGGCCGCCAACATGCCCAGGCATTTTGAAACTCTTCCAGGTTTCTCAAAAGTGAGGGTGAGACCTGACCATGGACAACCAGGTTTGTAGCCCGACTCATCGCCATAAACAGGGCGCCCAGTACGAATGGTTCACACCCGCCGGTAATAGCCTCTCGGTGCTCCAGTGGTACACGATACCAGAGATGGGAGCGTTCATTGTTGGAATTCTCGATAGTAACCCCAAGGGTAACAGTATCGTCCGTCTCACTTCGCTCTTCAGGCCAAAGATGTGTCTTGTCAATCATGGCGACGCTCAACCAAATCATAAAGCTGCCGGTAGGCAGCTTGGCCTACCTCAATCTGCTCGGCTGCTGATTTTAGTAAGTGCGGTCTTACCGATTCAGCCGATTTCCAGGCATTCTCAAGTCCAAGGGTAAGTTTGTCATAGAGCTGTGGGTCATCTAACGAGATAATTTCACAGCCCAGGCCGAATTGATTGGCTAACCCAGAAAATTTATCCGAATAATAAAGAGATTTAACCAAACCAACCACCGGTATGCCCTGGGCTAAAGCAAAAACCGCAGCATGGTAGCTCCCTGTAACCACAACCCGACAACGTCCGACTTGCTCAATAATTTTAAGGGGATGATCAAGGCTTTGTCCCCCGTCCGATGTATCATCATACCCCTTCAAAAGTTGCTGAATAGTCGTGACATCTGACTCTTCATGATAGAATGAAATAGGCAATGGAATTAACTGGGCGCCATGTTTCTGAGCAGCGACACCTATAGCTGTTCGAATAATTTCAACCAGATCATTACCCACTCCAGAGTACGCTGCGGCGCGGAGATTCAAGCCAATCCCCCCTCCGGGGTGCGAAGCGCGTTGCGTATAAGCCAATTCAACGGCGTCATCTCCGGTAGTTACCACCCGGGAGGGTAAAGCACCCAGAGAACTAAGCAATGATATTCCATACCGGTCTTCTCGGGTGGTAAGGAGGTTTACCAGGGGTAAGGTTGCTTTTACTTTGGCCTGCAACTCTGGATGCTGAATTGGCCCTAACCCCTGACTGAACATGGCAGTTGGAATACCAAACTCCGTCGCTATTTTTAGCATATCCAACAGCTTAACTGCATGCCGTCTAAACGCATCATTAATGTAGCCTCCACCACTAGCAATGATGAGATCAGCCCCCCAAAAAGCTTCAGAAAAGGTATTCACTTCCTCCAGGTCAACTTTGAGACCTCGTCGCTTTACTTTCAGTTGGGTCAGACGCCGTGCTAACCAGGGCCAGCGCCGCCAGATTTTTCTCTCTAAATTGGACAATCGTTCTGAAACCCATTTGGTGCGAAATCGCTGGGGGCGGCCAAACGATCTGCCAACTTTATACCAACTGAGACGAGTATTGGGCTGCACTGGATGAGCATATGGGCAGTAGATAGCTAGCCGATCCGGCGCATCCGTAATAACCTGGATGAAAGCTTCGGGCCATAAACTGCTTAATCTGGTCACCGC
Organism: uncultured Caldilineaceae bacterium; assembly: GCA_964604225.1. Lineage (GTDB taxonomy): Bacteria > Chloroflexota > Anaerolineae > 4572-78 > J111 > DSQQ01. The sequence continues at coordinate 15,006 of CAZRYD010000059.1, read as the reverse complement.
AACTTGGAGCATAGCTACATCTCCCTGATTAAGCAGATCATAACAACCATGGTCTACAAGAATACGCATCAAAATTGCAGCAACTTCTTCAAAATCTTTTTAAGAAAAATATTGGCGTACCTCTGGGAAATATTCATCCATCAGATCTTTACAATGTATATCAACTTTCTGTCTGAGAAATTTAGTATTTATGTGAGAAAGGATATCAAATTCCTCACGTATGGCCTTAAATGAATCTGATTTTGATGCATCCAAGTTGTCAACTGGGATTTCCATAAACCTGGCAATCGTTGGAATGCTCTGTGTTATCTCATCTGTTTTCACAATAAGTAATCTCTCTTTTGGAACTGTAGCAAGGATTTTTTTATTTCGATCCGCCCAACTCGACAGGTAACCATCAATGGTATAAAGGCCCCTTTCGGCAAGAACTTGCTCTTCTTTTGTATGTTCAAATTTGTCAGTTTGGTAATTTAATTCGCGCAGTTTAACCCAATTACCAGATGCTGGATAAGTCAGTTGGTGATTAATGATTGAGGCGAGCCAACTATAGCAGTCTCGAATAGTCATAATGAACTTTGCCTGCGGAAATTCCGTCACAAGGATATCTAAAAAATAAAAATTTAATAAGGAAGACTCCATCTCCAACCACAGTCGTTTATCCCGTTTTTTGATAAACTCTATTCTTTGTTCTTCGTTTATTGATCCATTTGCTGAGTCCAAAATTACTCTTAAGACCCGTTCACTCTCTGGCTCATGGGCTGCCCGATACTTCGCCTCAAACATGCCACTAATAGAATGGGTTCCTGTCTTCGCTGTACCAACACCATACGCCTGGAATTTCCTTTGATAAACCAATGGTCGTAAGACAGATATTATTTTTCCCCCCACTATTTTTTTTCGTCGCTTCATATCTGCATTA
>CAZRYD010000059.1:0-13987 GCA_964604225.1 uncultured Caldilineaceae bacterium | reverse complement strand
TGAGTAGAGGCTAATGTTTGACTACAAGCGACACAGGCGTTCGCTTTAAAATATGGCGGTCAATCATATTCAATATTTCTGCATCGACATTAGGATCAAACTTACGCGCAAAATGGTGATCAGAAGCGATAATGTAGTCAAAATCTTGTTTTTTTAGAATATCTGGACTGGATGACCTGGCGCTCTGCCAACGGATTAATCTTTTATTATTATTAACTATTTTCAGCGTAGATTGGTTTAGTAAGATTGTTTGAAAAAAGGATTCCTCAGAAAAGAAGGTGCGCTCGTAATACTTTACCAATCGAGGGTTGGCTTCGACATATTGATGAATGTAACGAATACAGGCATAATTAAGGGTGAACCATTGAGAGCCTTTGTAAAGCTTGAAATCAGCAGAAAAAGGCCCCCACAGCGATCGAATCCCCATCATTGTCTTGGGCTTGTCCTTGGCAAAGGGGAAAGATCGAATATATATTGGCGATTGAGCTTTAACTAAATACTTTTGAATCCTGCTCAAGATAATTCGCAGTCTGGTGGGTAATTTATCCCAATGAGGCAGGCCTGGCACCTCATAATACCGATAATAATACCGCATCATACAATCCGTACATTGGCGGTTGGCCGAACTGACTTTTGGACATTCGACAGGCCCACAGGGAATTGTACTTTCAACCGGAACGCCGCTCATGAAGCCATCATAAGAGGTAGTTTCCAAAAAATACTCAATCTGCGTTAAAGGCTGAATGGGGTAGTCTTGCCCCGAAAGGAAAACCAACCAATCGAACTCAAGATGAGCCAATATCCACTCAAGCGCATGCAGTTTCATCCTAATCATGGAGAAATTTCCCCACTTCACCGCCACATAATTATCTATAATCCAGACATCAGGCATGCCCTCGAAGGTCCTTGGATCAAGGAAAGATTTGGAGTAATCGTGATGGATAACTACTGTTGACGCTGAATTTCCTGTTTTAAGCGCTCTCACCAGCCTGACAACTTGTTCAGGGTTGGTGTGAGAGGCAACTAAATAAACAACCTTAGTCATTGCATCAGGTCTCGGGTACAAGTTTGGAAAAAGATGCTCAAGCTATGAATTTGCAGCCCAAAGTGGGTGTAAAAATCGAAAATCATTTAAAACCCCTCTAAATGGTCCTTTGACCAGAGTATGAAACCTAGCAACACTTTTAAGCCCGACGCTTCACGAATCCCATTCTTAAATTGCATAGGCACATGAGGAGGAGCTAGAATTTCTGTAAGTACATCTGTATTGAACAGGCGTAGAACTCGCTCACGATAAGGCTCTGCTTGTTGTCGGACCGCCAGCCAACCTGGCGCATTGAAGTCAGAAATGCGATGATAATAGCGTCGTTCACCCTGCCAAGCCCTTATGGTACGTTCTAAACGACGCAGGAACTTAAACTGAGAGGAGACGCTTCGAGTTAGCAAATACCGGAGTCTAGGACGAAGTGGCTCAGGCTGGTAGGAGTTTTGATCAAGAGGGAGTTTGGCCAGTCCTGGAAATTTTGTACATAGCAGCTCTTTCTGTGCCCGCCGTTCCACAATAGTGGCGGATGGCATTGCCCCTACAATCTCCAATACCTGACTATCAATTGCCGGTAATACGGGCCAAGCTCCAAAAGAGAGCGCCCAAGCAGCGCCCCCCACATGGAACCGCTGCCGATGATACAGTTCAAAAAACCACGCCCGTTGAGAGTCGAGTTCAGCATAGCTCTCATAGACCGTTTGGATACGAGCAAGTGTCTCCTCAACGAGATCACCAAATACTTCACGGCGAAGCAGTTTCTTCAAAAGATCAGGCTTAATACCCCAATTATTATAGAAGGCAAATACCTTCTCGAAAGAGATGTTGGGGGACATCTTAGAATAGGTATAATGAATTAGAGGTCCACCTAAGATAGCATCCATCACATAGCCCATAACCACATAAGGCCCAAGCTTTCTTAGATGAGGATAAACTCCCCAGTTCATAATGAAATTAAAACCATTAGCCCCATGTTCCCACTGAACTTGTGTACTGGAACAGAGAGAATATTGATCAGTTGGGATATTTACCGCACGGTGCTCAAAATTCAGGGTCTGAACTACTGGGACGGCACATTTCATTTCAATATCGGTGGGTAAACCCAAAGTTAAAGCTACAACATCTGCCTCATTACGCTTAAGAAAACCACCTAACATTCTAGAGTCAAGTCCACCTGATAGTAAAAGGCCGTATCGCCGACCCGCAGGCGCGTGACGCCGAACAGTCTCATCAAGAGCTTGCTCAAGAATATCCACATGGGCCCGAAAAGAGAGATCATAATACCGGGTCGATAGGGGGATCTGGTACTGCTTCTCCTCCCGTACAGATTGCCCAGGTTGCCACACCAGCAAATGACCTGCCGCCAAACGTCGCACCTCCTGCAGCAACGTTTGCCCATCAAACATGTGCATCAACAAGAGCATCCCCACCAATCCGGCCGGGTTGAACTCCAGTCGAAATTGGGGATGATATCTGAATAGCTCAGGACTGGAACCTATCAGCAATACTTCACCCCGAGCGTAGTAATACACAGGAAAGAGGCCCAACAGATCAGCCCCTACTACCAACCCAAGTTTGGGTTGATAGATCACCGCTGCGTGAAAACCATCCAGAGCATCTGGTAGATGGTTAGACAGATTCCCCCAGCGCTCTCTCAATTGAGTCGCCGTCATTCGCTCCGGGTTTGTTCCGCTCATCGCTTCACCCCAGATTACAGCCGCCCCTTGATCATCAGCCACGTAGCTGACAGGTGCACATTCACCACTGGCCCAGATAGCAGCAAAATCTGCCGTTGAGCAGGTAGTTGTGACCAACCCATCAACTGGAGGAATTAGGGGTTTGATTACTTCAATGAAACGAGAACGCCGCTCGCTATCCGGATCAATAACCACCACAAAATTGGCCAAAACGACCTCTCAGTACGCTTAATCAGGATTCTAAGCGGCCGCTTCTGGTTGGGGCAGGCCAAAGTAAATATTTTGCTCCGCCCGAAGTCTATCACACAGGCGACCTTCAGGTACTTCCACATCAGCATACGTGATTGCTTGATCTTGAGAAATATCTCGCTTAAGGCGACATTCCACAGACAAGCCCATCGGCAGCAACTTTTCGGCCTGGCAGACGCCGGTATTCTCAAGCATACCGTAGCAGGTAAACCCGCCAATACCATCCAGTATTTCACCTGCCTTTAGATCGCGTTTAGCCAGGGTGATAACATCACACACCGGGCCGGCTAGCGGTGCTATCGTGGCATCATGGAACAAAACCGCCCGGGCTACCGTCAGGGGGACCTCTAAATGAGGTAAATGATACGGGGTGTAAAAGACGTAAAGGGGTCCCTCTCCCATCTTAAAGTACTTCGCATACCGTTGCTTAATCGGGTGTTCATTATAGCCCAAAACAAATACGCCTGGGCCGGGTTCAGCGCCTAGTACATAATCTACCAACCCGCCGTTGAGCAACTGCTCCAGTGGAAACAAGTTTAAAGCTTCAGTAACGTGAGCACAACGAGGACCGTACATCCCTCGCCGCCCGACTTTAAAACCGGTCGCATTGGCAACCACCGCCATTTCCATCGAAATTTTGGTTCCATCGGCAAATGAAGTAACCATGGGGGGTTTTTGAAAGTGTTGCGCCGCAAAGCCTTTTTGGGTTTCAGGAGTGCGATACGGGTCTTGCAGGCCCTTGATGTTGCCCGCCAAAACCGGGTTATAACCTATCGTCTTCACAAAACGGTAGAGGTTCATCACCACCCCGGGCTGGTCGCCATCCGCATTGGTGATAATGACCCCAGCCCGGTCGGCGTAAACCTTCAAGAGCGGGCCAACCGTGGCGTCCAGTTCAGCATTCATTAGAATGATGTGCTTACCGTGCTCTATCGCTTTCAGCACAACCCGGGCGCCAAATTCAATTTCGCCTGTTGCCTCAATGAGGGCATCAATTCCCTCCGCCTGACACAGCAGCAGTGCATCATCGGTAATGGCATAGTGGCCCTGGCGAATGGCTTCTTCTAACTGGGTCACTGTCTCAACGGATTTGACCGAATCAACCCCGGCTTCCCGATAAGCTCGTTCGGCTTCGGAAATCGTCCGATTTGAAATGGCCACCAGTTTCATGCCCACAATAGCTGAGATGATCTGCAGCGCAATGCCGCGCCCCATATATCCCGCCCCCACCACAGCAACCCGGATAGGTTTGCCCTCCTGTTCCCGTCTTTCTAAAGCTTTGTCAACAATAATCATAAGAACCCTCAATCAATATAATTCGGCCAGTTTTTATCTTTTTCTGAGATAACCTGAACTTCTAACGGCCACTCAATTTCAAATGTTGGGTCATTGTAGCGTACCCCTCGTTCAGCCCCCGGCGCATAAAATTGCGACACCGGATAGAATACTTCAGTATCGTCGGCCAGAGTTTGGTAGCCATGGGCAAAACCTTCTGGCACGTAGAGCATGCGATGATTGTCAGCGGTCAATTCTATCCCAAACCACTGTTGATAGGTAAGCGACGCCGGCCGTAAATCAATCATCACATCGTAGATAGCACCGGCAGTACACCGAACTAATTTTGCCTCTTGATGGGGCGCTACCTGATAATGGAGACCCCGCAGCGTGCCTTTTTTTCTACTGAAGCCAATGTTGGCCTGGGCCAAAGAAAAGTTTAAACCGTGCTCGGCAAATTCTTGCTGGCACCAGATCCGGGCAAAAAAGCCGCGCTCATCCTCTCGCTTTTCAATTTCAATAACAAAAGCGCCCTTTAGCTTAGTTTCTTTAAAAATCATTTTCGCTCACAGACCAATGCCCTCGTAGCGGGCAACGTGGCGTTTATCCACCATCCGCCGGCCATCAACAAATAAGGGCTGAGGCTCCAGGTTGGCTAATAACTCTGGTAGATGCTTAAATTCTTCCCAACGCGTTAGCAGAACCACCGCCTCGACCTCTTGAATCGTCTGAGATAAATCCTCACAATAGGTAATCTGCTGATGACCAAAGAGCTTTTGGGCCTCATGCCTGGCTACCGGATCGTAGGCTTTAATTTCGGCCCCATGCGCGAGCAGGTTTTTGATAATAGGGATGGCGGGGGACTCGCGCATATCATCGGTGCCGGGTTTGAAGGCTAATCCCAAAATAGCCAACCTCACCCCTTTAAGCGAAGAAAAATGTTTATTGAGCAAAGCCAGGATTTGGTGAGGTTGCTGCTCGTTAACCTGAATCACTGCATCTAAGATGAGCATAGGGCTGCCGGCCCTTTGGCCGTGCGAAATTAAGGCTTTGACATCTTTCGGGAAACAGCTTCCACCAAAGCCACACCCGGCGGCCAAATAGGTGGTGAAGGCCGGGACAACACGTGCGCCATCAGGCATGATCGGACTTAGGCGCTTGTCAAGATGAACACCTTGCATAACCTCAACTACGTCAATGCCGCCCAGGGTCGCGCCTAAATTAGCGATTTCGTTGGAAAAAGAGATCATCGTCGCCAGAAGAGAATTGGCGGCATATTTTATCATTTCCGCGGTTTTGGGGGTGGTTCTGAGTTTATCCACGTCCTCAAAGACACTGTAGAGTTCCTCTAAGGTGTTAATTGTTTTTTCATCAATGCCGCCCAGGACAATTCGATCCGGAGTCATAAAATCCTGAATAGCTTCCCCTTCTCGCAAAAACTCCGGATTCATCCCAACCCCAAAATCAGCGCCCGCCTTCTTGCCTGAATATTCTTCGAGAATAGGCAAGACCACCTCGGTGGTCGTGCCGGGGACGACCGTGCTTTTTACTACGACCACGTGATAACTGGATTTCTCTCGCAGCGCCCGGCCTATCTGGCCAGACACCTCCCTGATGTAACGAAGGTCGATTTCGCCATCCTCAAAAGGAGTGCCTACCGCAATCATCGACAGGTCTGTTTCAAGAACGGCAGTATGCAAATCCGTTGTGGCTCGTAAATTAACATGAATGTTTTTCTTCAACAATTCTGCCAGACCGCGTTCGTAGAGGGGTGGGATAGCCTGGTTGATTTTTGAGACTTTAGCCTCATCCACATCCACACACACCACCTGATGTCCTTTTTCGGCTAAACAAACACCCGTCACCAAGCCAACATAGCCTGTGCCTATTACCGAAACCTTCATCAGGCCTCCTCTGCCTCGCGATTATCGTAGTACCAGATGAGAGCACGCCTCAGTCCCTCGTCAAGAGAAATGGTAGGATTGTAGCCCAACTCGACTCGCGCTTTTGTGATGACGGGAGAGCGGCGGTTTGGATTATCAATCAGGTAATCTTTGTCGGCGCTAACATGGTACACTACTTTGCCCTTATAGTTAAAAAGTTCTCTGGCCAGCTCGGTTACCCGTTCGGCCAAGTTGGCTATTGAAATCTCCGGTTCGGTCACACCGATGTTATAAGCCTCACCTGGCCGTCCTATTGTCAGAATCTTGTAATAGCCAACAATGGCGTCCCCAATGTAACAAAAAGTGCGAGTTGGCGCTCCATCGGACAAAAGCACAATGTCCCGCCCCACTAAAACATCACGGGCAAAGTCGGGCAGGACACGGCGGTCGGTGATCTTCAAACCCGGTCCATAGTTATTGAAAGGCCGGGCAATTTTGATAGGCAACTGATACTGCCGGGCAAAGTTAACGCATAGGGTTTCGCCATATCGTTTCGATTCGTCATAGCAGGCTCGCGGTCCGGTGCAGGACACATTGCCCCGGTAGGTTTCGGACGTAGGAATGTTTTCAGGTGTTGGGTCGCCATAAATTTCGCTGGTGGAAAAAAACAAAAAACCGGCAATCGGTTTCTGTCGCTCCTGTTGACGGCGGCAGTAATCCAGCAGATAACGCAGCCCATTCACATTGGCATCCATCGTTTCAATGGGATACTGACGATAATAGATTGGCGAGGCAATCGAAGCAGCATGGATAATGTATTGAAAATCATCCAGCTCCTCGGGTAAGGGCTGGGTGATGTCTTGTTTCATCAGGGTCAGGTTGGGATCATCGCTTAGGTTAAGCAACCAGGCCGGCATACCCCGCATATAATTATCAAAGATGGTGAGCTTGACCGGCGGCATATCACCGGCCATTTTATTCCAATGCAAAACCGACTGAATCAGGTAATAGCCTAGAAAACCGGCCCCGCCGGTAATCAACAAATTCTGGCCAGACAGGGTCGTAAATTCCTCGTTTAAATTGCAGCAAATATATTCCAGGTCTTGCTGTACAACCTCTTGAGCTGTTTCCATTCTGATTTCCAATTACAATTAGTCTGTAGCCTGTACTTCAGACATTTGGTGGTTGCACTGCCACTACCCAGTCAATTTCCCAGTCAATTTCCATGGAAGCAGTGGCCGCTGGCGAAGGAACATTACAAATATAGAACTGTGTCTTGGAATAATCAAAAAATCGGCCATCAACCATGTTTCAGGTCTATCACCACACCTTCCAGGGCGCTTTACCGCTCTCCCACAGACCCTCTAGGTAGTTCTTATCACGCAAGGTATCCATATTTTGCCAAAAATCCTCATGCCTGTAGGCTGCTAACACGCCATCGTGCGCCAACCGGGTGAGGGGTTCCTGCTCCCAAACAGTTGAGTCACCGACAATGTAATCAATCACTTTGGGTTCCAGCACAAAGAACCCTCCATTGATCCAGGCTCCATCACCTTTCACTTTCTCCCGAAAGTGAAAAATTTTGGTTTCTTCTTGTTCCAAAGTAAAAGCCCCAAAGCGTCCCGGCGGCTGCACGGCAGTCAGAGTAGCCAAAGCCTTCTGTTCACGGTGAAAGGCCAGGAGCCGGTCAATATCGATGTTACCAACACCATCGCCATAAGTAAGGCAAAATGTTTCGCCACCAATGTAATCCTTAACCCGCTTAATCCGGCCCCCGGTCATCGTTCCATCACCGGTATCAACGATAGTCACCCGCCAAGGTTCAGCCTTATTTTGATGGACTTCCATCTGGTTGTTTTTCACATCAAAGGTAACATCGGACATATGGAGAAAATAATTGGCAAAGTACTCTTTAATTATATACCCCTTGTAGCCACAACAAATAATGAAGTCATTGATGTCGTAAGCGGAGTAGATCTTCATAACATGCCAAAGAATCGGCTTGCCGCCAATTTCAACCATCGGCTTGGGTTTAATGCTGCTTTCCTCGCTAATCCGAGTCCCATAGCCTCCGGCCAGTATGACTGCTTTCATAAGAAACCTCCAGGGTAGCTGTAGGATTGGGTAATGAGAACCAAAGAGGGGCAAAGAACAAAAATTTCTTTTCTTAACATTCGGTCTGATGATACTCTCTTTGAATAAGAATTCGCTAAGAAAATAGTTAGAAAATAGTTAAAACTCGTTTAAGCAGAAGGGAGGATTGGTTGACTGACACTTTTTGCGCTGGCAAACAAAGTACGAAAACCCGAATTATTATATAATAAAAAAGTTTGAATTTAGTTTGAGTCCCGTCCAAAACCTCACCCAAACTCTTGAAACCACACTTCCCTACCCGATTCAAAAATCTTTGCTGCCACTCTTAACTCGTGTTACAATACCCAAATCAAATTTGTCGGAGCCTCAAAGCTCCGACCAGGAGAAAACTGCGCCGATGGAGCAAACAAACTCAGCCGCTCAGCCTCAGGCCTCGGTCCCAAGACATGCGGCCGATCAGCAAATCATCGCCAAATTACAACAACGCAGCGAAGCCCAGGCTTATGAACTCCAAGAACAGGCCCGCCGGATTCAACAACTAGAAGAACGACTGGCTGAATCGCAGCTTAAACAAGCTTCAACCCCGCCCCTTGACGACCAAATTCTCAGCCTAAAAAGTGAAATCTTGCAAATTGTCGAAGAACAATACACCCGCCGCCAGCAAAATTTTAGAGATGTCAACAATGCCATGCTGGCCCAATTGGACGGCTTTGCCAAAACCCTCTACGAGCTTCGCCGTGACCTGGAGCGAGTGCAGCGTTACGATGAGCAAATCTCGCTGGCCCGGGCTGAGGTTGATCGCCTCAACAAAGACGTCAGCGCTTTTGAAACCCATCTTGAAAAATTGGGCAAGCAGTTGGAAGAACGGACCCGGGCTGCCACCTATCTGGAGGACCAACGCCGGGCTGACGCCACCCGCCTGGCCGAACTCCAGGCCGAAATGCCTAACCTCCACAAAAAAATAGATTCAAGTTTGACCAAAGTCCAACTGGTGGAACAGCAAATTCCCCAATTTGCTCAATACCAGGCTGCCCTCGACGAAATCCGCGAGGACATTCGCCGCCACCGCGAGCACATGGATTTTCAAATGGCTCAACGTGAACGCTTAATAAAAAATTGGAGTGATGCGGCCGAATCGATTGAGCGCCGGATGGACGAACACAAAGGGTTGATGGAAAAATACGCCGAGCATTACCAACTTAACCGGCGTGCCCTGGAGTCGCTCCAGGATTTTCAGGAACGTTTGCAGCGCGAGCAACACAAAGCTGCCGAGCTGCAACGCCTGGCCGAAGACCGCCAGCAAGCCGAAATGGAAAAGTGGCGCGCCGAATACGAACAGCGTTGGAAAAAGCAAAGCATGGAATGGAAACCCACCTTTGCCGATGTTCAAAAGAATATGGACACGCTCCAAAAGCAGGTCGAAGACATGGTCAAATTGAGCCACACCGTAAAAAACCAGATGGACCTGATCCTGCAAATTATCGAAGAAGATGTTCAAAATCGCACCTTTGCTGCCCGCGATTGGCAGCAGCGTTTTGAAGAATTAGCCAACAGGCAGGTCTAGGCCATGCGGGTTATCGGCACTGCCGGCCACGTCGATCACGGCAAATCCACTCTCGTCAAAGCCCTCACCGGCATTGACCCGGACCGGCTGAAGGAAGAGCAGCAGCGGGCTATGACCATTGACCTCGGTTTTGCCTGGCTGACCCTTCCTTCCGGCGAGTCGGTCGGGATTGTGGATGTGCCCGGCCATCAAGATTTTATCAAAAATATGCTGGCCGGCGTTGGCGGCATCGACGCTGCCCTCTTTGTGATTGCCGCCGACGAAGGGGTTATGCCCCAAACTCGCGAACACCTGGCCATTTTAGATTTGCTGGAAATTCCCCGAGGCATCATCGCCGTTACCAAGATGGACATGGTTGAGGAAGATTGGTTGGAACTGGTCCAGGCCGATATCGCCGAAACGATGAGCGGCACCGTGCTGGCCCAGGCTCCCATTATCCCCGTTTCAGCGCTGCGCGGCACGGGCCTCCCCAGCCTCATCCAAACCCTCGATCAATTGCTGGCCCAGGCTCCGCCCCGAGCCAACCGTGGCCGGCCTCGCCTGCCGATTGACCGCGTTTTTTCCATGAGCGGCTTTGGCACCGTCGTCACCGGCACCCTGCTCGACGGCCAATTGCAGGTAGGGCAAGAAGTCGAAATTTTGCCGCAGGGTCTCAAAACGCGCATCCGCGGGCTGCAATCGCACAAAAAAAACGTCGACCTGGCCAATCCCGGCTCGCGCACCGCCGTCAACTTGACCGGCCTGAGCACCGCCGACCTGGCTCGTGGCCAAGTTTTAACCACCCCCGGCTGGCTGGAGCCCTCGCAGCTCATCGATGTACAGCTCCGGTTACTACCCGACTCGCCCCGGCCGCTGCGCCACAACCAGGAGGTCGAAGTTTTTACCGGGGCGACCGAAGTATTGGGCTACACCCGCCTGCTGGGCGTGCGTCAACTGGAGCCGGGCCAGACCGGCTGGGTGCAGCTTCGGCTGGCCAAACGGATTCCGGTCATCAAAGGCGACCGCTTTATTATTCGCCAGCCCTCCCCCTCGCTGACCATTGGCGGCGGGGTTGTGGTTGACCCCCTGCCGCGCCGCCGCCACCGCCGCTTCCGGCCCGACTTGCTCAAGCGGCTCGACACCCTGCTCGCCGGCACGCCCGAAGATGTGCTGCTGGGCGAATTAGACCGGCGCGGCCCGGTCCCTGCGCAAACACTCCTGGCCGAATGTCGGCTCCCGGCTGAAGTGGCCGCGCCGGCCCTGGCTGAATTGCTCAAAAAAGGGGACGCCTTTACCCTGGTCAACTCTGCCGGACAACCCAACAACTTATCCCAATCTAAAGTATTGATCGCTTCACGGGCGGGCTGGGCTGCCTTGCTGGGAGAAATTAGCGCCACCCTGCTCGACTACCACCAGCGTTTTCCCTTGCGCGCCGGCATGCCCCGCGGCGAATTAAAAAGCCGCCTTAAATTGGAAACTCGCCTGTTCAACGAAGCCATCCAGCACGGCCAGCAGGAAGAAGTCCTGGCGGCCACCGAAAATACCGTTCGTTTGGCTACTCACCAGGTTAAATTTGCCCCGGCCCAGCAAGCCGCCGTGGCTAAGCTCCTGGCCGATTTTCGGCGCGCGCCTTACAACACGCCCCTACCCAAGGATGTGGCTGCGGCAGTGGGGGAGGAGGTCATGCTGGCTCTACTGGAGGGCGGGCAGTTGACTCGCCTCTCCCCGGAGGTTATTTTGTTAACCGACACCTTCAAAGAGTTTGTGGAGTGGCTGAGGAATTATCTGCGGCAACATCGCACCGTTAATGTGGCTCAGGTGCGTGATACTTTTAACACCAGCCGTAAATACGCCCTGGCCCTGCTGGAATACACCGACGAGCAGCGTCTCACCAAGCGCGTCGGCGATGACCGCGTCTGGCGGGAATGACTTACTGCTCGGCGGCCACCTGCACTTGCTGGGGAAAAGTCACGCGCCGGGGATCGCCATCGGCGACATAATACTCTTGAGGGTTTTGCTCAAAATAGGTCAGCCAGTGATCCAGTGACGTCGCCGTCACTTCCAGGCGAGAGACGTGATAAGGCTCAAAGGTGCTGTCAAAGGGCGAGACGTTGGGGCCGCCCCAGGCCGCGGCGTTGGCAGCATAACTGTAACTCAGGTCGCCCCATTGACCGGATTTCAAAAAATCCAGAGTGTAGGGAAAACCACCAAACGGCACCGATAAACTTTGCACCTTGTAGCCAGGGGCCATTTCTTCAATCACGTGCTGGCTGACGGCCAGTTCCCAGTAAATTCGCTCTGCCGTCGCCACCGACAGATCGGCATGGCTCACCGTATGGCTGCCAACCTCCATACCCAGGTCAACCAACACCTGAATTTTTTCTTTGGCCAGCTCAGGTTGGCCGAAGACGGTATAATAGTTGCCGCTGTCGTTGCCGAGCACAAAAAAAGTGGCCCGGGTTGGCCAGTCGTTGGGGTGCTGGTGATGGAAATTTAAAAGAATGCCGAGCGCGCTGTCGGCGTCAATGGTGCGGTCAGCCAGCACCCGGAACTGGCTGATGTCCGAGTCGTCAAAAGTTAGCACAATCGGTTTTTTGCCGGGGGGAACATCGGGCAGGCCACGCGCAATATCAATAAAATTAACCGGATAGTAGCCGCTTTGATAAAGACGTATCAGATCGGTCCGAAGATTATCCGGGGTGCGTTGGTAGCGCTGCTCCGGGTAGCCAATGCGGTGATATTCCAGCACCATCACTTTGCCTAATTCGTTAGCTCCGGCAAAATAAGGGGCAGGGGTCGGCTGGGAAGCGGCCGGCTCCGGCGCGAGCGTCAGCGAACGCTGCCCTTCATTGATTGTCATCTCACTCCGGGGGGTGGGGGTGACAAAGATAATCCGCGTTTTGGCTGAGGTAGACTGCTTAAACTGCATCAAATTGCAGGCCACCAGGCTTAGTCCAATTAAACCAAACAGAATTAACCGGGCTGTTCGAAGCAACTTTTTGTTCACCTTTGTCGGCTGTTGAAAATCGGCAGCGAGAGTGTTTTGCGGGTGCGTTTTCACTCAATTATTTTATGGTAAATTTACATAAAACACAAACTTAAAAAACCAAAATTTATGTCGAGTTTTTAGCTTTTTGGCCCATTCAAACCAAATTAAAACTTGCTCATGTTATAATTCGTCAGAGTGCCACCGAACTGCTAAAACCGACAAACAAGAGGTCTACTATAAAAAATGAATGCGTCATATCTTCGTTCTCATTTGAAACAACTCGAGTCTGAAGCCATCTACGTGATGCGCGAAGTCGCCGCTCAATTCGAGCGGCCTGTTTTGCTTTTTTCCGGGGGTAAAGACTCCATTGTGATGGCTCATCTGGCCCAGAAAGCCTTTTACCCCGGCAAGACTCCTTTCCCCCTGCTGCACATTGATACCGGGCACAACTTTCCTGAAACCCTGACCTTCCGCGATGAAATGGTGGAACGGATTGGGGTGCGGCTGATTGTACGCTACGTGCAAGATTCGATTGACCAGGGCCGGGTGGTCGAAGAAACCGGTCCCTATGCCAGCCGCAACGGCCTGCAAACCGTCACCCTGCTGGATGCCCTGGCCGAGTTTAAGTTTGAAGCGGCCATGGGCGGCGCCCGGCGCGACGAGGAAAAAGCGCGAGCCAAAGAACGGTTTTTCTCCCATCGCGACTCCTTTGGGCAGTGGGACCCCAAAAACCAGCGCCCCGAGCTGTGGAACCTATACAATGGCCGCAAACAGCCCAACGAAAGTTTCCGGGTTTTCCCGTTGAGCAACTGGACCGAGTTAGATATCTGGCAGTACATTCAAAGCGAAGAAATACCCATCCCTTCGCTCTATTTCACCCACCGGCGCGATATTATTAACCGGGACGGTGTTCTTTTGGCTGCCTCCGAAGTGGTCAAGCCGGTAGACAACGAGCAAATCGAGAACAAAATTGTGCGCTTCCGCACCATTGGCGATATGACCTGCACTGGCGCGGTCGAATCGCATGCCGCCAGCCTGGTCGACATCATCCAGGAGGTTGCTTCGGCCCGGATCACCGAGCGTGGAGCCAGAGCGGATGACAAACGCTCCGAGTCGGCCATGGAAGATCGCAAGAAGCAAGGCTATTTCTAAATTATAGGACTTACGCATGTCATTCTGAACGCAGCGTAGCGGAGTGAAGAATCCCTCAAAAAT
>CAZRYD010000058.1:14517-24743 GCA_964604225.1 uncultured Caldilineaceae bacterium | reverse complement strand
GGGTTCGGTCATATCTAAGCTCTATTTTTAAGAATTTTTTATAGTTTATGCGCTTGACCCAAATTGGTCAAACGCAACCGGGTGATTCCTGTGAATTTAAGGAAGCGGCTCAAGGGCGTTGACTTGGCTGTAGAAAACCGTATAATCAAGGCAAAGGTAACAAATTGCGCGCTTCACCTCACCCCAAACAAACTCAGCCACTAGCCCGTTCGCTGACTGCCTCTTTCATCTTACTTTTGGCTGTCTTGCTCCGTTTTCACAATCTATCCGGCCAATCCTTGTGGGCCGACGAGGGCAACAGCGTAGCCCTGGCTCAGCGCAGCTTTCTGGAAATTGCCCGGCGGACAGCCTTTGATATTCACCCGCCACTCTACTACTGGCTGCTCAAAATCTGGATTCTCATATTTGGCAACGGTGAAATCGGGCTGCGCTCGCTGTCGGTGGGGCTGGGGGTTGGCCTGGTTTATGTGATCGGAATTTTGGGCGCCCGTTGGTTCAGCCCGCGCGTGGGTTTGATGGCGGCCTTTATGGCTGCTTTTTCTCCACTCCAAATATATTACTCCCAGGAAACCCGCATGTATATGCTGCTGACCGTGGTCAGCAGCCTTACGGTATTGACCGCCTGGATGATCTGGCAGACTGACCGTCAACTCTCCAAGCCTATTTCTCCTGCTGAAATAATTTATGTTCTAACCGTTATAGCCGGGCTATACACTCATTACGCTTACCCGCTGATCTTGCTGGTCGTCAACCTGACTGCTCTCATCTGGTTCTGGCAATCGCGTAAGCAGGTTGAAGGGATAGTCGACTCACAATCTTCTCTCTCCCAGTCACCCTTCACCATTCTACGCTGGCTGACTCTGCAAATTATTCCCCTCTTGTTCTACCTCCCCTGGCTGCCCATTGCCTGGCGACAAATAACCACCTGGCCCTCCGAGCGACAAAGCGCCTCCCTTTTGGCAATTTTGGAAACCATTGCCACCACGCTTCTCTTTGGTCTCTCCTGGCCCTACAACTTGGGCCTGATCTCCATTATTGGACTGGCCTTAATCTTAATCATCACTGCATTTTACGCTTTAGGCTTCACGCTTCACGCATTACGTCTCACCCTTCTGTGGCTCTGGTTTCTACTGCCCGTGGCGCTCACTGTTGTTGTTTTTAGCCCGGCCTTTCTTAAATTTTTACTCGTCGCTGCCCCGGCACTGGCGTTGTTACTCGCTTTGGCCGTCGAGAGGATGATCCATTCCGTTTCGCGCTTTACGTCCAGCGCCCACCCCGCCGTTGTCAGCGGATACCTGGCCGGTGGCGCACTTCTGGCGGCTGTGACCGGAGTATCGGCCTTATCACTCTACTATTACTATACCGACCCCGCCTACGCTCGCGATAATTATCGTGGCATGGTCAATTTTATCCAGGCTGTCAGTGGGCCGGATGATGCCGTAATTTTAGACGCTGAAGGCCAACAGGACGTCTTTAACTATTATTATGTAAATAGTTCGGTCCCGGAAGCGCCGGTCTACCCTTTACCGCGCCAGCGCCCCTTAGACGAGGCAGCAACCTTAGCTGAACTTCAAACGATTGCGGCCACAGCTAACAAAATCTATGCCGTTTATTGGGCCACCCAGCAGGCCGACCCAAAGGGCTTGATTGAAGGCTGGTTAGATACTCACTTGTTCAAAGCCACCGATCAATGGTATGGCAACGTCCGCTTGGTCGGTTATGCCAGTCCCCATGCCAACGCCGAGTTACCCCTAACTTCGGTAGATTATCGGTTAGGGCCGCATATCCGGCTGGTGGGTTATGCCCTGTCCACACCGCAGATTACGCCGGGCGACATCCTACAACTGGCCCTCTCGTGGGAAACCGACGCACCGCTGCACCCCGCTGAAAACTATACCGTTTTTGTGCAGGTGTTGGATCAGGTCAATCATCTGGTCGGCCAGCGGGATGCTGCACCGCTGACCCCAACCTCGCACTGGCCGGTCAATCAGCCCATTGCCGATGCACACGGCGTTTTTATTGAGCCGGGCACGCCGCCCGGCCCTCACCGGCTGATTGTCGGCTTGTACGACAGCCAGACCGGTCAGCGCCTACCCGTAGCGGGAGGCCAGGATTTCGTCGAATTGGGGCAGGTCGAGGTGACCCGGCCGGTCGTGCCGCTCCCCGCCACCGCTCTCAACATACAGGTGACCTTAAACACGCCCATGCGTGAGGTGACCCTGCTGGGTTACGATTTTTATAAATTAGACCATGGTTCCACCCCGGAGACACCCTTGCATCCTGGCGATCCCGTCCAGTTGGTGGTCTACTGGCTGGCCGAGCAGCCGGTACGCTGGCTGCAAGATCAGCTTTTTATTCAAGTGGTCACAAATAGTGGAGAAGCGACGCCTATCTTCATAACCCGCCAACCGGCCGGTACAGATTATCCGATTCAACAGTGGCGTGAAGGGGAGATCATTCGGGCACAGTATAACTTCTTTCTGGACAATTTACCGCCGGGAACGTATCGCCTGGCGCTGACTCTGAATGGACCCGAGGCGACAGCGCAGCGCGTTACAGTCCTGACTGAACCCTTTAAAGTGGAATAAAAAGGTGGGGCGGAGGTTGGTCCTACCAATTTTTGCGCCAATTGGCGGTGACGATGGACTTTTGCATGGTAATTTCAACCGGCACAGACTCCGACAAGACAGCCTTGACGGTCTGGCGGTCATCTGTATCAACCACAGTTAAAGTCCAAATACATGGTACGGGGTGAGTATCAACGGTCAAGTCATAAAAACCAGCGGGCCAATCGGCGCTCTCATTGTATTGCCCCCAGCCAACCGGGCCGGAGGGAAAAGAGATGACCGAAAAGTTGCCGCACTTGGCCTGCACAAATACACCGTTGACCGGATTGCCGTTCACGTCCTTGATATCCCCCAAAAAGCGGGTGAGACCGGCATTGCCGTCATCGTACCAGCCGGTTGGCTCATATTGATATTTGGGCTTCTCTGGTTCAGGCGGCGGCGCGGCGGCGGGCGGCTGTGCGGCCACGGCGGCCGGCTGAGCCGAGACAGGCGGTGGAGGCACAGCCACGGCAGGCACGCTGTCGGTGTTACTGGCGCTGACCACGCTGCTGGCCACCCAACCAATCGAGTCGCCGGTGATTTCAACTTGCCACCAGGAAGTGTCTTGATTGCGGCCAATGATAGACACCGGGGCATTGGCATTGAGCGCACCGATGACCGGATAGTTGGTGCCGGGGCCGGAACGAATATTAACCGTGCCAGGAGCCACAAGTTCTGGCTTAACATCCTGTTGAGCAGCAGCGTCTTGCATGCTGGCTTCAGCGGCAGCGTTGCTGCTGGCATTATCATTCCCCAATACCCGCGTGGCTGTGGGTGTTGGGACTGGCGGGACGGGGGTTAAGGTAGGAATAATAACTGCGGGAGGTTGGGCCGGGGCAGGGGTAAAAGTTGGGGCGGGGGTGCGCGTGGCGTACTTAGCCCCAAAATCTGAGTTAACCAGCCGGCTAAAGAGCACGGCGAAAATCAAATAGTTGACTAAAATTAAAACTATGGCTAAACTCCAATATCGAGCCTTCATTGGTTAGCCACCTCCGCTACGCTGAAAAACCTCAACCGCCAAAACCATTATACCATAAAATTTTATGTAGACATAATCAGTGGTGTCTTAAATAATCATCGTGGCAAAAGTTTCGGTTATTTGTACTGTTTTAAATGAAGGGCCAGCCATCCAAAAGCTACTCGACTCCCTGGCTGAACAGACTCACCCCGCGGACGAGATTATCTTTGTTGATGGCGGCTCAAGCGATGACACCGTTGCTATTTTGCAGCGATACGCGGCTGCGCATCAACTGCCCCTGCGAGTCATCGTCGAGCCGGGAGCAAATATTAGCCGGGGCCGCAACCTTGCCATCGAAGCTGCGGCCGGGCCGATCATCGCCAGCACCGATGCCGGGGTGCGTCTGGATCGATGCTGGTTAGAAGAGCTGCTCAAACCGTTTCAAGATAATTCCCAGGTGGCGGTCGTGTCCGGCTTTTTCGCCCCCGACCCGCAAACGGTGTTTGAAGTGGCGATGGGGGCTACCGTGCTGCCGGCTCTGGCAGACATCAACCCGGCGGCATTTTTGCCCAGCAGCCGGTCGGTTGCGTTTTTGAAATCAAGCTGGCAGGCGGTCGGTCGCTACCCGGAATGGTTAGATTATTGCGAAGACCTGATTTTTGACTTTCGCTTACGGGATGAAGCAGGACCCTTTGCCTTTGCCCCTCAGGCGCTAGTTTATTTTCGGCCACGCAGCAGTTTAAGAGCCTTTTTTAAGCAGTATTACCGCTACGCGCGCGGCGATGGTAAGGCTGATTTGTGGCGCAAACGGCACGTTGTCCGCTATGTCACCTATCTGGTGGCGCTGCCACTCTTGCTTATTTTAACAGTGCTGGTATCGCCCTGGTGGGGCGGGCTGGGGCTTTTTTTAGGGGCAGTGGGTATGTTTGTCACTCCCTATCGCCGCTTGCCCTACCTTTGGCAAAATTTGTCAAGCCTTGAAAAACTCCAGGCAATTTTGTGGGTTCCCGCTATCAGGTTTACTGGTGACGTAGCCAAGATGTTAGGCTACCCGGTCGGTTGGAAATGGCGGCTAGACCGTTTGGCGGCGCAGCCAGAACTGCGCTGGCAGTTCCGCCAGGATACGCTTTAAACTTACCCCTAACAACATTCTGGGGTGATTGTCTCAGCTATCGTTTTGATTTGTGACAAATATTTCAAACCAGATTCAAATCTTGGCATGTTACAATAGTGATAACCTCATTACATAGTTAAAGATACAGTACTTATGGCTAGAGCAAGCCTGAGTAATTTGGCATTTTTAGGCTTGGCTATCTATTCTATGTAGGGTATAATCACCATGCGTGCCTCTATTCTTGACCTGACAACTCGTCCAACCAGCGAGAATTTATCCTACCGTGTATTACAGGAGCGCACCTTGATCGGCAAAATCCTGGGCAATCGATATCGAGTTCTCCGCGAAATTGGCAGCGGCGGTATGGCTTGGGTATATTTGGCCGAAGACAACAAAGAGAACCAGCTCGTTGCCGTTAAAATTTTATATCCCCAATTTGGCGAAGATTTATCCTATGTTCAACGCTTTAATCGTGAAGCGAAACTAGCCAGCACCTTGACTGACCCTCACATCGTGCGGGTTTTAGACTACGGCGCCGACCGCGATGTTTATTACCTGGTCATGGACTACATCGAAGGCCAGGATTTGCGGACAACCCTCAATAACAAAGGTCCCTTTTCTTGGAAAAGCGCGCTTGAACTCATCGACCAGTTGGCTACAGCCCTGGAACATGCCCACCGGCATGGGGTGGTTCACCGCGATATTAAACCCCAAAATATGATGCTCAATGATGATGGGCTGCTCAAGGTGCTTGATTTTGGCATTGCCCGCATCCCCACCCTGCCCTCGCTTACCCAGTCGGGATTTATCGGCTCACCCTATTATGTTTCGCCTGAGCAGGCTATGGGCGAAGAAGTGGATATTCGGTCCGACATTTATTCGGCGGGAATTGTACTTTATGAGCTGTTGAGTGGCAGCATCCCCTTTGATGCCAAAAGCCCGTGGTCAATCATTAGCCAACATATCGCCAACGAGCCGCCACCCATTGAATTGCCCGAGGGCGATATTCCGCTCAATGCGCGTGAATTGCTAAAGCGGATGGTGGCCAAGCGGCCCAAGGATCGTTTCCAAACGCCCAGCATGCTGCGTCAGGCCATTGCCGCAGTTTTGGCGGGTCGACCTGTGCCTGACCAGACCATGGATACCCACCCCGTGCCTCCTTTTGACCCAGCCGTTTTGGCTGATAGTCTCTATCAGCGGGCGCTTGATGCCATGAATGTGGCGGAATGGGCTCGGGCTGCGGACCTGTTGACTCAAACCTTAACCCTTAATCCAGATCATCCCGAAGCTCGCCAAAAACTAGCCGAGGCGGAACAAGAAGCTTTTTTGATTTCGCTTTATAACGCCGCCAAACGTTCGATGAAGAATAATCAATGGGAAGAGGCGATTAATAACCTCACCGGAATTATTGAAATTGAGCCGAACTATGAAGACACGGCCAAACTCTTGGTTGAGGCTCGTCGGGCGCTTGAAATAGAAAATGGGCAGCAATTGGTCATTACTCGCTACAATGAGGGCGTTGCCTTTTATGAGGCGGGCCGTTGGGGCAGCGCCATTGAAGCTTTTCAGGATGTTAAACGTCTTTCACCTGGCTACCTACGGGTTGATCAGTTGTTGGCTCAGGCAGAACGCTTCAATAATCCCAGTTTAGGTCAAAAACTGGCTCAAACCCTTAGCCAAAGTCTGGCCTGGCGTTGGGGTATGATTGCTGTCGGACTGGTCGTCATTTTTATATTGGTCCTGGTGGCGCTGGGTAATATGGTTCCCTCGGCGGCTGAAAATAACCAGGTTAGCCGCGATCAATTAAAAATACTTTATGAAGAAGTGCAACAGGCCATTGCCAGCGGAGATAAAGCGCAAGCCATTACCCTGCTGGATCAAATTTTAAAGGAGGACCCCGATTACGCCGATGCAGCCAATCTTAAACGGGATTTGGTTGCTACCCCAACTCCCAACCCCACCCCGACCTTGGCGCCTACGTTGACCCCAACCATTGCCCCTACGCCCACTTCTATTGCCGATGCTTTAACGGCTATGTTGGATAATGTTCAAACAGCCATCGATGGGGAAGAATGGTCTCAAGCAATTGAACTTCTGACCGAGGTAAGTTCGCAGGATGCTGGCTTTCAAAAAGCCCAGGTTGCCTCGCTTTTGTGTGACGCTTATGCCGGTAGAGGTTTGGAAACACTGGCTAACATTACCCCGGAAAACAAAACAGAAGCTGTAAAAACGGCGCTGGCGGACTTCAAAGCCGGCGCTACGGAATGTCCCCGCCGAACTGATTTGCGTGATCAGGCTGAACGAGCAAGTGTTTATCTTAACGCTCTCGATACGCCGCCAAATGACCATGAAACGCTCATCCGAATTCTAACGCCGATTGTTGCAGCTGAACCCAGCTATGCAGGTGGAGATGCCAAAAATCTGTTGTATGCAGCTTACCTGGAGCGGGGCGATACCCGGCGGGAGTCTGGAGAAATTGTGGGAGCCTTGAGTGATTACGAAGCGGCCTTGGCCCTGAATGTTGATGAGCCCAGCGAGGCTCAAACTCGCCGGGCCGAATTACTCCTCTCATTTAACCAACAGTCAGCTCAACCAACTCCACAGCCAGTTGCCACAGCCAAAGCAACGGCCGGCAATATCGAACCAACTCCGACTCCTAAACCGGTCCCCATAAAATATGGCCAACCCGAGCTGGTTGAACCTCAGGATGATACCCTTTTTGCCGGACGCCTGACCAAAGTTTTTTTGGAATGGAAACCGATTGGCAAACTGGCTGAGGATGAATATTATGACTTGACCATCCAGTATATCTTTGATCAGGATTTTGTTTATTGGGGGACGGCCACAACCGAAACTCGCGTCCAGATTCCGCCTGATATCGGGGTTGGTCGAGCTGGCGGTGATCGTTTCCGCTGGTATGTGACGGTTAGAAAAGCTAACACGGCCGCTCTTTCCGAGAACAATATCGATTTACCGGTCAGCTTGCAGAGTCAAATTAGAACTTTTGTGTGGGTTCCTTAAACTTATAAATTAAAATTGTAATCGCAGACATAAAACGGTGTATCTACTGCTGTGGAGATACACCGTTTTTTATGGCTTATAATATGTAGCTCTCTTTATCAGGCTGAGTGCCTTTTCTTCATCAAAATATCAAAAATAAAGTCCAATTCGTCCAGATTAGGAGTCAAAATTTGGTATTAGTCACACCATCCTATTGCCCTCATAACCCTTGTGCGATATAATCAAACTATCAAGTCAAGGCCTCCTTAAAAATTTCCATCATTGCCTCAAACTTCATTTATTGTGCAGAAGTTAAAGCCGAAAGGGGTCAGCCGATAATAGATCCCTATTATTGCCTGAGCTGCAAGTTGTTGGCCGGGTAGGTCCTGTTTCTGGATTTAAGAATCAAGCAACTTCAACCTGCTTGGTCCGGTGGAAAAAATTAAAGAAATTTGGTATGGACAGTAACGTTAAGCAGGCTATAATTAACGAAATTTCTAACACACTGATAACGAATCGTCCCCTCACGCTTAAGTATCAGGATAGAGCCGTGGCTACAATATTGCCTGTCGAAGATTACCAAAAATTTCAGGCTGAACGCGAAGAAAAATTAAAAGAGCTAAAAACCGAATTGGGCAGCATTTTAAACCTTATCTGCAGTTATACTCGACATCAATCATTGGCGGAACTGGAGGCCGAATTGCTAACCCTCCGACACAATATTGAACAAGAAATGGAATGATGAATGGTTCAAGTCTACAAAACTGATCTTCTTGAAGAAGCTCTCAAAGAGTTGTGCTCCAAACTAGAGGGGGTGCAAGGAGCCGTTATTGTTAGCATTGAAGGTTTTGTAGTGGCGGCCTATACGCCTCATGAGAGTGATATGGATGAAGAAGGTCCGACCAGCAGCCCCCAAGTGGCAGCTATGGCTGCTACACTTATCGCCCTTGGTGAGCGTACCCTCTCCCGTTTGGCTCAGGGTGAAATGATCCGCCTACTGATAGAAGGCAATGACGGCGGCATGCTGGTTGTTCCGGCCAACCGCCGAGCTTCGGTGGCAGTGATGGTTGGCAAAGAAGCTAAAATGGGTTTGGTGCTTTATGCTTTGCAACAAAGTGCCGGAAAAATTAGCGGCATCTTGGAGGGTGGTAGCAATTGATAACCATAGCCAACGAGGTAAAACCAAAAGATAACAACCAACTCTTGAGAGAGATACTGGATGAACTGGTCTCCCGTAACCCCGATGTCTTGAGCGCCCTGGTGGTGAGTGATGATGGGCTGAATGTAGCCTCCGGGATTCCGCATGAAGATGATGACTCGGTGGCCCTGGTTGCTTCCGATTTGATAGACATGGCGGAAGAATTTAGCAGTCGTTTGGAACAGGGTAAACTTAATCGAATCTTGCTTGAAGGCGAAAATCGGACTACGGTGGTGGTAAATGCCGGAGCGCATACCGTCCTGGCGGTCCTAATCCCTGCCGATGCAAAATTGGGCGTGGTGACTCTGGCCATGCGTCACGCCGCCGACCAAGTTGCCTCAATTTTTGATTGAGATTGAAATAAACCAAAAGAGCCACCCTGATCAGGGTGGCTCTTTTTATTTACCTTTAAAAGACAGAAAAGTAAGGCTTATTTACCCCAGGAAATGCGTTCTTCAGTCCAATCCCGCCCGCCGCCCGCGCCCCAGGGATTGGGTTTGGGAAAGTCGAACAGTTTTTGTGCCGGCCCGCCGCCGCCAGGAGCCACAAAAATGGCCCAACCACCTTCACGATCAGAGACAAAGGCCACCCACTGACCATCGGGTGACAGAGTGGGAAGGCCATCACTAGAGGTGGGACTATTGGAGATATTCACTATCCCGGCGCCATTCTCCGCCATCACATAAGCTTCCCAGTTGCCGCTTTCGCTTGATTGGAAAGCAACCAAGCCATTTTTAGTATCTGTGGGAAAGGCGCTGGCCCCATCAACAATTTTAATGGGCGTTTCCCCGCCACTGGTCCGTTTGGTTGCCCAGGAGCCAACGGTGAAGATGCCACAAGAACCACCCCCGGCCCAGGTATTACAACCGCTGTAAACCAGCCGGTCACTGGCCGTCCAAACCGGTTTGCGGCCCTGCACCTCGCCGATTTGACCCGCTGGCACAATCAGATTCCATTGACTCATTTCCACACATTTGTCACTCTCTTGTGAGGGCGGTCTGAGGCTGCACTGCACAAAAAGGAAGTCGTGACGATTCCCATCACTACCTACCGCCAGTTCAGGGTTGCTGTAAGCGAGGGTTGAGCCATCAGGCTTGTAAAAAGGATATAAATCCTGCGGAGCGCCGCTAACTGCTCCATCAATGCTGCCGTTAGGGTTGGCCTGGGCTATATTTTCGCCAAAGCCGCTTCCTTGCCCATTGACCAATAATTTTGCGCCATCAAGGCGGAAATTCGGTTGGCGCGCGCCTTCAATTTTGCCCAATTGCTGGCCATCGGGAATGGAGTAAATAAATACATCATATCTGCCGGAACCATTATCAACCGGAAAGGCCAGTTTGCCCGATATAG
>CAZRYD010000058.1:0-14507 GCA_964604225.1 uncultured Caldilineaceae bacterium | reverse complement strand
TCTGCCGGCCCCGTCCCCAACCGGCCCGGCCAGGTGCCCCGCTAGCGCCGGGCTCTCGGGGGTGGGTGAAGCCGTGGGGGGGGCTGGTGTGGGCGTATTGGGGGGAGGACCGAGCGTAGGTGTCTCGGTAGCAGGTGCAGGGGTTGGAGTATCCGTCACCTGGGGAGTTGGGGTAGCATTAGCCAGCGCTTCAGCCGTCGCTGCGTCGTTGGTGGCGGCTACGGCCAAGGCGGCAGCGGTAGCCGTAGCATTTTGAGCCGAAATAACGCCCTCTGCGGCCTGGGCCACCGCCGTTTGGAGGGCCGCAGTCGCTTCGGCTTGAGAGAGGGCTGCTTGGGCGGTTTGCGTAGGTGCAGCCGCTTCGGCTGCGGCAGTTGCTTGCGTATTGGCCTCGGCGCTTGCTGTCGCCTTAACCACTGCTTCCGCTGTTTCGGTCACGTTGACCACCGCCATGGCTGTTTCTGTAGCATTAAACAGAGCAATGACGGTTTCTGTGGCTCGACCAGACCCACCGCCAGAGCCAAAGGCCAGAAAGCCAATGATACCAATCAACACGAGTACAACGACGACGACGCCTACGATAAGCGGCATAGACAGCCCACCTTTGGTTGGGGTAACTAAAGTGCCGGTGGTGGAATTCGAAGTTACAACGGTTGCTCCCCCTCCATCGGCAGGAGCCATCGTTGCCGCTCTTTCCGCCGCCGTCACAAAGCCGGTGGAATGGTCAACTTGATGAATTTCGGGCTTGGGCGCGACCACAGTAAGAGGTAAATGATCCTCGGCTGGGTTCACCCCAATGGCATCGCGTAAGGCTCTGGCCATTTCACCCGCCGTTTGATAACGATCGTCCGGGCTTTTGCTCATCGCTTTGAGAATAACCCGTTCAACACTCTCGGGGACGTTAGGATTTATTTTGGTTGGCAGGGGTAAAGGTTCGCTAATGTGCTTCATGATGACCGCAAAAGGAGTGTCGCCATCATAAGGGACAATCCCGGTTACCATCTCATAGAGCATGACACCTAAGGAATAAATGTCACTCCGTTCGTTGCCGCGTTCTCCCTGCCCCTGCTCTGGTGACATATAAGCGGGCGTGCCAGACAATGCGCCGGTTTGGGTATATTGGGTTGCGCCTATGATTCGAGCAATCCCAAAGTCGGTCAGCACTACCTGGCCGTCTTGGTTAATCATAACGTTGGCCGGCTTCAAATCACGGTGAACCATGCCCCGCGAGTGAGCATAATCTATGGCGCTGCAGAGAGCGGTAAAAATGCGCGCAATTTCTTTCAAGGAAAAAGGTTGACTGTTGGTCCGGCGAGCTTTTAATTCGTCTTTAAGGGTAGGGCCATCAATAAATTCCATGGCCATGAAGTACATCTCGCCTTCACGATCAAAATCAAGAGCCTGCACAATATTAGGGTGGCGCAATTTGCCAACAGCCAGAGCTTCTCGCTCAAATCTGCCGATAAAATCCTTATCGTCTACCAGGTGAGCGTGCAGCACTTTAATGCCAACATAGCGATCCAGACCGGGTTGGTAAGCTTTGTAAACCTCAGCCATACCCCCTCGACCCAACCTGGCTACAATACGATATTTGCCTACGGTTTTGCCGACTAAATCCGCCATTTTTTACCTGCAACTTTAAGAAGGATATTCGTCATTATAACATTCCGCCAGGGATGCGTCAATAAGACTATTGGGGTGACAATGACCCAAAATAGCAGTAGAGGCAGGCCTGAGACCTGCCCCTACTTTAATTCAACTCAAGACAAACAGAATCCGGTTAAGGCGCCCAGGAAATGCGCTCTTCCAACCAGCCTTTGGAATTATCTTTATCAATCAGCACGTAGCCATCGGGCGTGCCTTTCATATTAAACAACTTGCGTTGATTGCCGCCATCGGCATTCATGACCCACACCGCCCAAACACCGCCGGCATCGGAAACATAGGCAATGCTTTTGCCATCGGGAGACCAGGTTGGCAGGCCCTCGTTGCTGCCATTTTGGGTGAGGCGGCGAGGGTTTGAGCCATTGGTATCCATGACCCAAATTTCCCAATTGGTCGCACCGCGACCGGAGGACATAAAGGCGATCTTGCTGCCGTCAGGCGATGGGGCCGGAGCCGTATCGCTCCCTTCGCCGCTAATCTTGGTTTCGCCGCCGCCATTGGGGCCGACAATGAACATCCCGCAATCGCCCGAAGGTAGACAACCTTTCACGACCAGGCGGCCATCAGCCAGCGTAGAGGGATATTCCCCCTGGAAGCCAATGGAGAAATCACCTTTACCCATTTGGTCGCCCCGATAAATTCGCGGTACCCGGTCGCCCTCGCGGCGGGTGGCAAAGGCAAACGAGAAGCCATCAGGAGCCCAGGTGGGCAAACCATCTTCCACAAAACGGGTGACCTGCCCCCCGCGTCCTCCGATAAAATCTCTAAAGAAGACGCCGCGACTATCCAAATTCCAGGAACGATAAGCCAGCAAACTGCCATCTTTATTGAAAGCGGGTTGGCTGGCCCCACTGGCAATGCCGGTTTGCTCACCCGTAGCCAGATCTGCCAGCCACAGGTCAAAGCTGTTTGTGCCGGGGTTGAAGGCCGCATAGACAATCCGCCCACTCACTGGAGCTGCCTCAGCAGAAGGTGCGGGTTCGGTAGCCTTGGCCGGGGCTGTTGCCGCTCCTTGAGAGGTTGTGCCGGTGCTTGTCGTCGTATTGGTAATGGCCGTAGAAGCCGAGGCCGACTCGCTTTCCGTGGCAGCAGCCACCGAACCGGCAGCAGCGGGATCACTGCCACTGTTGTAAGCCTCCAATTGTTCGGCCGTAAAAGGAATAATCAATTCCTGTCCCAGACTTAATTTTCCGGGGTCAGTGATATCATTTTTGGCGGCTAACTCGTCCACATCAACCCCAAATTTGAGAGCGACGCCCAACAATGTGTCACCCGATTGGATAGCGTAAACCAGTGGGGTGGCCGTGGCCTTGGGGGTTGGTGTTGTCTTGGGTGTGGCGGTAGCCTTGGCTGCGGCAGAATCTGGCGTGGTGGCCGCAGAGGGCGTCTTTTCACCGGCCGGCTCCTTAGCTGCCGTAACTGTACCACTGCTTGCACTCGGCGTTTCAGCAGCGGGTGCTTGGGCTAGCGCCTCCTGCTTATTAGAGAAGCGGAAACTATTGATCATTTCCTGGAACACGGGTTGGGTTGAGTTCCACTTGTCAGCCGGAGCTGCCGCTACCAGATAGTAACCTACGTCGTCCTTGTTAGTAACCGCAATCGTAGCAATGCCCTGTCCTCCCAGGTTATCGTCTTTATACCTGATTTGGGTGGAGGTCCAGGTTTGCGAGGCGATGCTAATGGTGCCTTCATTTAAGGTTTCAGCCTCGGTCGGAAAACCGGATAAGGCTTCGGTCAACAGGTCGGCAATGGCTGACTTATTACCGGTTGGAGAACCAATCCAGAGAGCCGTGTCTTTTAAGCTGGCCGGGTCAAGTCCATCGGCAGAAGGTGAGAAAACCACCTGCTGCTCACTTTCTTTTTTCTGCCAACCTTCGGGATAGTCCAAGGTGAAGCCCAAGGCGGGACTCTTAAAGGCAGTCATTTGGGCCGGAGTTGGGGTCGTGACTGGCTCGGGTGAGGTGGTTGGGGTTGGCCCCAGCGTGGGCGTCGCATCGGGAGGGCCAGCATCGAGCGTGGGCGTTGGGCTGAGGGCGACTGCTACCCCCCCAACGTTGTTGTCACCCCCGTTGAGCAGCACATAAGCGCCGATGATGACAAAGAAAAAGATAACCAAAACAATGACACCCCCGGCAAAGGTCCAAACCGTGCTGGGGAAGGAGCGTAAAACATCGCCAAAGGTGTAGCCGGATTTTTTGGGTTGGGCGGTGGCGGCGGCAGACTGCCTGGCCAGAGCCGGAGCGACCACTGCATTCGGCTGAGTCGGTTCTTTGGCCACGGCGGGCGCGCGCATCGGCCCTGTTTCGGCGCGCTGAGCGCGAGCAGCCACCGGCATAGCTTGCGTAACTGCCTGGCGATCAGGTACAGGCGTTCCGGCGCTTTGAGCCGGAACCGGCTCCATCGGCAGGGTATTTTCGCGGGCGCGGCGCGGCTGCTGCGCCGGCATGGGGCGGCTGGGCCTGGCAGTAACCGGCGGAGGTGAAGAGATGGTTGAAGCTGCTGCCCCGGTTGGGATGATGATGCTTGGCTCGTGGGGAGCCTCTTTGCGCCGGGGCGCAACGGGGCGACCTGGATCGGTTGGAATTCTATCCCTGGGCTGCTGGTAAGGTTCGGCGGGTACAGGGCGACCGCGTACAGGCTCTGAAGACTGCCGGGGGCGTCGAGGTTTGATATCATCCACATCAGCCAACGGTGGGGTAGGCGCTGCCTCTTTGGCCTTTACCGGCTTGGCCGCAGGTTCGGCGGCCTCATCCGGTTCGGCTTCGATCACGGTAATAACTTCAACATCGACTACTTCAATGGGCGGCTCAGCTTCTTCAATAAACTCGGCCATCACCGGCTCAACCTTTGGCTCGGCTTTAGCTTTGGCCGATTTTGGTTCAGCCGCTGGTTTTGACTCTTGGTCGATGACCAACTTGGGGTCAGCCGGTGGTGCGTCAGCCGGTTCACCCGACGCATATTTCAGCCACTGTTTGCCGTCAAAATAGAACCAGGAGCCAGATTGAGACTCGCCGCCGGGCGGTGTCGGCATTTTGGCCGCTCCAGTATCACTTGCACCAGGTGTGGGTGTCCCTTGGGGTTGAGCCGGAGCTGTATAAGCTTGGGCCTCTTGGCCGGGCGGGGTAACATAGGTTTGAGTCGGCTGCGGTCCGGGCTGTTGATAAACAGGTTGCTGAGGCGGGTAGGCATAAGCTTGAGGTCCCTGAGGCTGGTAAGGCGGCGACACATAAGCCGGCGACGACCAAGCTTGCTGTGGCGCTTGATAAGGTGTTTGGGGTGGTTGAGCATAATAAGGTTGATAAGGTTGAGTTTGCTGGTACTGAATCGCGCCTCCCGCTTGAAATTCATGAGCAGGATGCCAGCCGTTTTGATCATAAAAGTACCACTGGCCGGTTTTAGCGCCGATGGCCCAGTAACGACCTTCATCATCCTGGAACAATTCGCCATCAAATTGAGGCCCGCTATCGGCGGTTTGGGGATACAGGTGAGATTGATAAGCGGGGATAGAGCCGGTGCTGGCGCTTTTGGTTCGACCTTCCCCGCGGCCTATGGCCGGAGTCGGGCGAGAGTCGTCAGTGGGGCTGGGTTTAACCCACTCTTTGGTTTCGGGGCTGTAGTAATACCAATCCCCACTTTTAGCGCCGCGCTGCCAGTAGCGCCCTTGCTCATCGACAAAGGGCAAATTGTCGGCCTCGCGGGGGTCAGCCTGGTGCCAGGTCTGACCATCATAATAGTGCCATGCGCCACTTTGCGCTCCCATCATCCAGTAGCGGCCCCGGTTGTCTTGAAATTGCAACCGGTCTACTTCTGAAATGAAGGTTGCTTCGTCAAGCTTGCCGGCCTGAAAGTCGCTATATAAGCGTTGATAGCGCTGTTCTAATTCTTCTATATTATTCATAAATGTCCCCATCATCTTTGGGTTGCAGGGAAAAACTTCCCCCAACCAAAATACATCTCCTTCTTTCCCAATGCGCAATCGGTGACTTAAAAATTGGCGAGCTTTGTAAAAGTTCCCGTTTTTACAACGACCCACCGGGCGATTGCACTAAAGGGATATGTTACACTTTTTTCAGCGAATCCACAAAAAAGTAAACCTGACTCAAAAACCGGCAATTTTACCTCAGAAGACCAGCCGTGTCGTAGTTTGCAGTTCTATGAGTATACTGAGCCTCACCGTGTTGTTATCCATTTTTTCAAAAAGCTGGTATAATCTGGCTCAATGTCGAACAAAAAGTATGTTTCTGTTGGCTTAAGTTTGTTGGTCTTGGCTGGTATTATTATTGGGGCCGCCTGGTGGGGTAAAGAATTTTTTACCTCGCTCCAAAATTATCGATCTCCTTTGCGGCAGGCTAATTTAGTCCCACAACCCTCCCTGGAGCCGAAAAGCGCCAAAGTGGTCATCGTGCTTATTAGCGGTTTGGGCTATGACGACTCGCTGGCCCTGGAGTTGCCCACGTTTGAACGACTGAAACAGGCTGGCGCAACCCTGGCCGTTCAGAGCATTCCCCCTACCTATTCCCAAACAGCCTGGGCCACCCTGATAACAGGCGCTCCAGCCGAAACCAACGATGCCCCTCCCATCGACCTGCCGCCGGAGAGTTTGCGTCCGTTGGAAGTCGATACGCTTTTTGCGCGCGCTCACGAGGCCAATTTGCGTACGGCTCTACTCGGCCCAGGCGCGTGGCGGCGGCTGATTCCCCGCAATCAGCTTGACCACACCTTCTTTGCCGATCAGCCCGGCCCTGAAGCCGACGCCGCGATTATGGAAGCGACCTTACCGATTATCGCCAATGCTGAGCTTGAACTGGCCCTGGTTCACTTTACCCAACTGGATGAAGCCGGTCAAAATCTGGGTGGCGCGGAAAGTCAAGCCTATCGTCAGGCCGCGCTGCAAGTAGACGCTTACCTGGCCCAAATTAGCCAGGCCATGGATCTCAGCCGTTCGGTGCTGCTTGTGCTGTCTGATCACGGCCACACCCCCGACGGTGGTCATGGCGGTAACGAGGTTGAAGTGATCTGGCAGCCGTTGGTCTTGATCGGTCAGGCTATCACCCCTGGCAGTTACAGCGATATTTATCAAACGGATATTGCCCCAACTGTGGCCACTCTGCTCGGTCTGCCGTCGCCCACCGCCAGCCAGGGACGCATTTTATTTGAGTTGTTGCGCCTGAATGAACGCGAACGGGCGCTTGCTCAGCTTGCCCTGGCCCAGCAGCGTCTGAAGGTGGCCGAAGCCTACCTCACCCAAATTGCAGGCGCTTCCACCGCTTTACCGGAAGCCATCCCCACCGACCTGGCCCGGGCGCAGGCGGCCTTTATGGCAGAAAACATCAGCGGCGCGTATCAATTGGCTTTGCTGACCCAACAGGAAGCTGACAACGCTATGCGGGGTCTCAGGAATTATCGTGTCGCTACGGCGCAGTGGCTGCGGCTGGTGGTCGCTCTCTTGATCTTGTTCATCTGGTTCATCACCATGTGGCGGCGGCGTGGTGTGCACGCCGGCTCAATTTTGATTGCCGCTGTGTTGACGGTTGGTTTGTATCACGTACTCTATCAACTTCAGGGCCATAGCTACTCGGTTAGCGCCTTGCGTAATTACTCAGAGTGGCCGTTTGATATTGCCCGCCGCACCGCGGTCAGTCTGCTGGCCGGCGGGGGGCTGATCTTGATTTTCTTGATGCTGACCCGCGAAGCAGACTGGCTAACTTTGTTGAGCACCGCTTATGGCTATGGCTTGCTGGTAACTTTTATGTTTTCTCTGCCTCTCTTTTGGGCCTTTTGGCAAAATGGCTTGACCGCAACCTGGTATTTACCGGCGATTGTCCCGGCCTTTTGGCAAATTACCGGCCTGCTTGAGGTGATGATTTCGGCCATCTTGGGGCTGCTCTTGCCCTGGCCGATTATGGCTTTAAACCTGTTTGTCAATCTGATTCGCCACCATCTCGACGAAAACCGCGCCCGGGCGAAATCGGATGCTTTGCCGGGGTTGCACTTATAAGGGCGACCGCCGACCGATGAGTGCGAAGCCTCCCTGTGGGATCGCTGACCGCCGAAAAGGGACATTTATCGGGCAGTTGGCAGCGGTCTGCCATCAGCAGTCACTTAGCGTACTGAACGTGATCGTTACATTTCTGAGGTGTCTATGCGGATTGTTATTACAGGGGCCACCGGCCAGGTGGGCCGAGCTTTGCAAAAAGTTTTAACCGAACAGGGCTTGAACGTGCTCCAGACTCCTCGGCTTGACGTGGCCGAGCATGCTCTGGTTCAGCAATTGTCAGACCTGAGCCCTGAATTGGTCATCCATTGCGCGGCCATGACCAACGTTGACGGCTGCGCCACCGACCCCGAACGGGCCTTTAAGGTCAACGCTTTTGGCACGCAGAACGTCGCCCACGCCTGCCTGCGCTGCAACGCCGAGATGGTTTACATCTCCACCAATGAGGTTTTTGATGGGCAGTCTGAGCGGCCCTATACTGAAGAGGACCCGCCTCACCCGATCAACCCCTATGGCAGCTCCAAGCGCTCGGGCGAACAAATGGCCGCGCGCTATCTCAAAACTGGCTTGTACATTGTACGCACGGCCTGGGTGTTTTCGCCGGGCGGCCATAACTTCCCGGCCAAGATTATCGCCGCGGCTGACGCCGGCAAATCCTTGCGGGTCGTGGCCGATGAGGTGAGCAACCCGACCTATGCCCCCGATCTGGCGGAGGCGATTGCCCAACTGATCAGGACACGGGTGTACGGCATTTATCATTTTATCAATGCCGGCTACTGCTCCCGCTACGATTTTGCCAAAGAGATTCTCCGCCTCAGCGGCCGCGAACACATCCCCATCGAACCCATCACCCTGGCCGATTACCCCCGCCCCTCGACCGTGCCCCCTTTCGCTCCCCTGGCCAATACCCGGGGCGCAGCATTGGGCATCGAGTTGAGGTCATGGCAAGAGGCGCTGGCGGCATACTTCACCGCCTAATTTCGTTAATACCCCCATCTCCAAACTTAGAGCCGAAGGTCACTATGGCTTTCGGCCTTCTGTCTTTAGCTACCCCTAAATTCTTGCAAATCGAATTTTTCGAATGAAAATTGAAATCTTTTTAGTGACATTTGTCACTATTGTGCAGCTCATATTCTTGTTACAATATTATTGCCTTTCCTTGTGTCCCTCACTCTTGATTCTCCACCAGAGTTAGCCAGAACTAATTCATCTAAGATAAGCGCATTACTCCAAACTGGGATAGTTTTATGCCACAGGTTTCCCCTTCTGCCAATTATTTGTGGTTAAAATAGAAATATTCTCATAGCTAAATCATGAGGCAGAACCTATTCGATTTTGCCCTTTTGCTTTAGCCAGGCCGACACTGCTTATTATGAAGCTATTTTCCAAGATTAATAGAACGAGATTAATCACTTGATAAATCCTTTGATAGGAGGGAGCAATGATTAATGTATTTAAGGCCTTCCCGATTCTGATTATCCTGCTGATAGGACTGACCGGACCTGCCGCTGCCGCACCACCCCCACAAAAGCCATCCGATCAGCAATTGATTGATCAATTAAAGCAAGATACCCAAAATAAAGTTCGTATCTCTTACCACCCCGATACCGGCAAAGTCAGCTTTATCGGCACAGAGCCGGTACACACGATTCCGCGGCCAAGTTTTGTGCCCGCCCAGGCCAGCCCCGAAGAGGCTGCCAGGGGGTTTCTGTCCAAATACGGCCAACTGTTTGGGCTTAAAGACACAGCCGGCGAGTTAAGCTTGCTGGAAGAACAGCCGCTTAGAGATGGTCGGGTCTTTGTTCGTTTTCAGCAACGCTACCACAACATCCCTATTGTTGCCGGTGAGTTGATTGTCCAGATAAATAACAATCAAGATTTTATTTCTGCCAATGGAGAAATACTGCCTGAACTGGACCTCGATACCAACCCGGCCATCCCGGCTGATACGGCCCGCCAAATCGCTTTGGGCAAGGTAGCCAAGGACTATAACCTGAATACCGGCAACTTGACCGCCACCAATCCCGAACTTTGGATTTACAACCCGGTGTTATTGAGAAACTCCACTCAACGTCCAAGCACGTTGGTCTGGCGGCTGGAGGTAACCCCACGAGAGTTACTACCCATCCGCGAATTTGTGTTGGTAGACGCCAAACTGGGTTTTATCGCCCTGCAATTCAACCAGATTGACAGCGCCAGAAACCGGAGGGTATACGACAACAACAATAATCCCAGCCTGGGTTTACCCGGCAGCGGCCCTTATCGCACCGAAGGTCAGGCCCCCAGCGCTATCACCGATGTCAACCAAGCCTATGATTATTCCGGTAACACTTACGACTTTTACTTTAATGAACATGGCCGGGATAGCCTCAATAATGCCGGGATGACCTTAATTTCCACCACCCGTTATTGTCCCAACAGCAGTTCCTGCCCCTACCAAAATGCCTTTTGGAATGGGACCCAAATGGCTTACGGTCAGGGTTTTGCCGCCGCCGATGACGTCGTTGGCCATGAATTAACTCACGGAGTCACTGAATTTTCGTCTCATTTGTTTTACTACTACCAATCGGGGGCGATTAATGAATCATTCTCCGATGTCTGGGGTGAGTTTATTGACCTGACCAATGGGGCCGGTACAGACACGGCAGCGGTAAGATGGCTCATGGGTGAAGACATACCCGGCATTGGGGCCATTCGCGATATGGAAAATCCGCCCGCTTTTAGCGACCCCGACCGCATGCTAAGCGCCAATTACTACTGCGAGGAGGAGGATGGGGGTGGCGTTCATTACAACAGCGGAGTAAATAATAAAGCCGCCTTCCTGATGACCGATGGCGGCTCATTCAACGGCTACACCGTGTCTGCGTTAGGCATCAGCAAGGTAGCTGATCTTTACTACGAAGTTCAGACCCACTTACTAACCTCAGGCAGCAGTTACAACGACCTTTATAACGCCCTGATTCAAGCCGGTCTGAACCTGGGCTACAGCGCCGCCGACCGCCAGGAGATTCAAGATACCCTCAACGCCGTCCAGATGAATCAGCGTCCTTGCGGCGACTCGGCCCCGGCCCCTATTTGTTCTACCGGCCAGTCGGTCAATGATATCTTTTTTGACAATATGGAAAGTCCTGCCAGCGGCCGCTGGACCTCGGCCGCCCTTGTGGGCGCTAACGAATGGTACTATCCGCAAACAGCGAATCCGTATGGCTTTGACGCCACTTATGCCAGCAGCGGAGTTTATAATCTGTGGGGTTACGATCGTCCGGCCACAGGTGATTATTTCATTGCCAGGACTTCCGGCGTAACTTTGCCTGCCAACGCCTTTTTGCACTTTAAACACGATTGGTCTTTTGAAGACGGCACAAGCGCAATTTATGATGGAGGTGTAATCGAATACAGTACCAACAACGGCGCTTCCTGGAACGACGCCGGCGCTCTATTCACCCATAACGGTTATAACGGCACTATTAGCGCCAGTTCTAATCCATTAAATGGACGTTCAGCTTTTACCCATGAAAGTCACGGCTACATGGCCAGCCGCTTGAATCTGAATAGCCTGGCCGGCCAAAACGTGCGCTTCCGCTTCCGCATCGGTACTGACTCAAGTGTTGATGCTCTGGGTTGGTTCATTGACGATGTGCGTATCTACACTTGCGGCACTTCAGATACCCTAAATGCACCCACCAACCTGACCGCTGCGCCCGCCTCTCAGACGCAGATTAACCTGGCCTGGGCCGACAACAGCAGCAACGAGACCGGCTTCAAGGTTGAACTTTCGCCTAACGGCACAAGTGGTTGGACCCAGATTACAACGGTTGGAACAAACATCACCACCTACAACAATACCGGCCTAGCCTGTAACACGCCCTACTACTACCGGGTCCGGGCCTATAACGGGAGCGGCGATTCAACCTATAGCAACACTGCCAACGCCGCTACCCTTGCCTGTGGTGGCTCGAACTGGAAGATACTATTCGATGAGACTCACGGGTACGGTTCTGATTACGATGACTATATTATTGAAGACGCCCTGTCAAATCTAGCGGCCCTGCTCATCAACAATGGGACAATGGTTAACTCTTTGAAACCGCCGGCCGCCTTTAATTATACTGCTATCAGCCAATATAACGTTTTGGTCCTGGTGGTGCCGCAGAGCAGTTACTCAGCCCAAGAGCAGACCGATATCAACACCTTCGTCCAAAACGGAGGGCGGCTGGTGGTGGTTGGCGAATGGGGAGGGTGGGGGCCAGCAGATACCTCCCGGCCGATTCTCAATACCATCCTCGCCAGCTTGGGGACGGGTATTGCCATCAACGACGATATGGTTCTTGACCCGACCAATTATGACGGGCCTAATAATTTCTGGCCGATCATCCATCAATTCTCCAGTGGGCCCATCAATCAAGGAGTAAGCCAGGTAGTAGAGTATGCTGCGGCCTCGGTGGGGGTAAACAGTCCCGGCTATATCACCGCCTGGGCAGATAACGACTCCTATACCGGCTTGACCGACCTATCTACCGTTGAGCGAGACGCCGCCGGTGTTTTAGCTTCCCCACCTGACCTGGCTGAGGGGCAGTTCATCGTTGATGGCCTCCTCAGCAATACTCCACCGCCGCCGCCCAAAACCGAACTGAACGAACCCCAGGCTCAACCTGAAGTTATCGTTCCCCAGGTTGTCACGGTTATCAATTTTGACAATGCTTCGCAGCCCTGCGGCTTTAATCAAACCACAGCCCTCAGAAATCAATATCAAGCCCTGGGAGCTACCTTTAACGGCCCTAGTGGAAACGATGGCGGCGCCATTTTGAACCAATGTGGTAATTTCGGAGTTAGTGGTCATAGCACGCCCAACTTCCTGGCTTTTAATGCCTCAGCTACACTGTCAAATGGCGGCATTCCCAGAAACCCAGAAACTATTACCTTTGCCCAACCGGTCTCTTTTGTGCAAATCAGGGTTGGTTCAAGCACTGGCAGTGGTCAATCTCTTACCATGCAAGCCTTCAATGCCAGCAACAATCTTCTCGGAAGCCAGACCGTTACCCTGAATTCCACCCTCCAGTCGCTTAGCATTTCAGCTAACAGCATCACCCGAGTGGTCATTAGTTCAGCGGCATCTATTTTTGTGCTGGATGATCTAACTTTTAATATTCAAACCAGTGCTCAACCCATCCCGGTGATGGGCATGGCCGATATTGGCAACGGCGACGTCTTTGTCATTGCCGACTTAGGTCTGTGGGCCAATGGCGATCCTGATGGAGATGGCACTACCAACCTCAATGAGTACAACAACTCCAACATGGCTTTGAGAGTTTTCCTGGGGGGTATAATTGAACCCCCTGTCGACACAAACGTATACCTGCCTATCATTTTGCGTAACCGTTAACTCAAGGAGATGGCCAAGTTAAGGGGAGAAGTGGAACCAATCGCCTCCCCCAGAGAGTTGTGCTGGTCAGACTCTCGCCCCATATACCTGGCGATAATCTCATCTAGGCGAGGCCCCGAAATGATGATGAATACGCCAAGCGTGAACTTTCTACCATTAAATCATTGACTCTTTTGCTCTGAAATATCAAAGGCCACCAATAATTGTACTGATGGCCTTTGAACATCTTTGAAAATCAAGATAATAATTTATGGCGCTGGTTCTGCCTCCGCCGCCGTAAACTTCACCGTCACCGTCACCCCATCGGTGACTTTGAGCATCCCCAAAATCTCCGGCGGGTCAAAGCCGTAATCCTTCATCAACAGGTTGGTCGTCGCCGTGCCGCTGAAGGTATTGCCATCCAGCCGAGCAGTCACGTCAAATGTCAGCGGCTGGGTGATCTCGCGAATGGTCATGTCTCCCACAATTTTAAAAGGGATGTCCTGTCCCTCGACGGCATTGGCAGGAAAATCTTGAATGGATTTGGCCGTGAATTGGGCCAACGGATACTTGTTGGACTCCAGCCAAGTGTCGCGGATACGTTGATCGCGGCGACTCTCGTCGCTGGCCAGGGTGCGCAAGTCAACTGTGAATTGATTCTCCTGCAAGGCGACCTGATTGCCCGCCAGGCTCAGTTCAAATTCCCCTTCAATAGATTGAGTCCGGCCCACCGGCGAGAAGAACTTAACCGGCCGATTGAAAAACTCCTCGGCCACCTCATAACTGGCTTCAGACTGTTCCGGCACAAGACGGAAGGTCCGCACCGCAGTTTCCAGCGTGGGTGGGATTGCCGGTTCAGTGGTGGCGGCAGGGCCAACCTCGGCTGCCTCAGCCGTGGGAGCGGCTTGGGTTGGGGGCGTGGTAGCCTCGACTGGTGGGGCGGATGGCTCTGTGGGCATAGCAGCGACCGTTGGAGCAACCGGCGTGTTGGTGGGCGCAGTGACCACCTCAGCGGTCGTCGGTATAGCGGTGGGTTGATCGGCTGCGCCGCCGCAAGCGATCAAAGCACCGCCCAAAATTAACAGAGTCAAGCTCAAAAAAGTCAAACGTTGAAACACCTCTCAGATCTCCTTGTTCTCAAAAAAAAATTGTTTTGACAATTTACAGCAAATTAGCTATGGTAACTTGGCCTAGCATCAATACTTTTCAAATAAGGCTGTAGCATCGGGCTTTGCCGCTAGGAGGCTTCGCACTACCCGCCCACAAGGGGCTAAACTACGTTATTTGAAAGGTATTGGGCCTAGCATGCCTAAAAAAGATTAAAATAAGATGGGAAACGTGTTAAAATGCTTAAACAAAGCTGAGTAATTCTAAACCCAATTAATTTTTTACCTAAATTCTAACTTGGAGAGGATATTGACATGGCCGATGTAATTGATTACAAAATTTTTGGCGAAGACCTGCAATTGGTTGAAATTGAATTAG
>CAZRYD010000057.1:6261-25220 GCA_964604225.1 uncultured Caldilineaceae bacterium | reverse complement strand
GTTTCTCTGAGATATGCTCCAGTCAAATTTGATCCAATTAGACTTACGTTAGCAAGATTTGCTCTACTAAAATATGCCTCACTGAGATTTACTCCATCGAAATTAATTCCACTGAGGTCTGTCTCTCTGAGGTCTGCGTTTTTGAGGTTTGGTGTTCTGTTGTTTTTATGAGCAGACTCAATTAAATGTAAAACTTCCTCTTGTGTCAGTCTAGCCACGAATCCTATTATTCCTTTCCGCTTTCTCTAAACCAAACTTGGGTTTCGCAGGGGTGGTCAGCAATTCTGCACTATAACTATTAATTCAGTAGATGGTATATACATTTATATGCAAGTCTATAAATATAGATGCTTGCATCTACTATTATATACCACCGCAAAAGCATCTACACATAGATGCCGGTATCTATATGTAGATGCCTATATGCTTTTTTCATTCCCCCGGCCCGCCTTCAACTCCAGGCCACACCCTCGCTCGGCGGCAGCTTGCATGGCTATGCTTGTCCCATTCTAGCATACTTTCTGCCCGGCTGACAAGCCCCCAAAACCGGCCCGCTGCTCGCTTACGCTCTGGGCCGAAAAGCTCCTGATAAGCTTGCTCCCGGCTTCAGAGCGGCCCCTTCCGCCGGAAGCCAGGCCCAGAATACAAAAAACAGCCGGTGATTCTTTAAAAAACAGCGTTTAGTTTACTTTAAACCAGCCTTTAGTTGGGGTTAAATTACGGCGTATCTTGTACACTGTAGACGAGCACCCACCGCAAACCTGCCCCGTTCTTATACTGAAACTGAAATATCTACTCTGGCCCTGCGCTGATTGTCATATTCCACAGACTGCATTATAATTTCCCCCCACCAAGTTGTCTCTCAAATGAAGGAAAATAAGGATGGAACTGCAATTTTGGGGTGCGGCTCAAACCGTCACCGGTTCAATGCACCTGCTCAAGGTCAACAATCACAATATTTTGCTGGATTGCGGGTTGTATCAGGGCCATCGTAAAGAGGCCTTTGAGCGAAACAACAATTTCCCTTTCGATCCGGCGGAGATTGACGCGCTGATCGTCTCCCACGCCCACATTGACCACATCGGCAATATCCCTACCCTGGTCAAACACGGCTATCGCGGGCCAATTTGGGCCACCTCGGCCACCCGTGACCTGGCCGTGATTATGCTGCGCGACTCGGCCCACATCCAAGAAAGCGATGTTGAGTATGTGAATAAACGCCGGGCCAGGCGGGGGCAGAAGCCTTTTGAACCGCTCTATACCCAGGCCGACGTCTTAGAAGCGCTGTCTCTTTTTCAGTCCATTGAGTATAACCGTCCCTTTACCCCCTTACCCGGAGTCCAGGTGCGCTATCGTGACGCGGGGCATGTGTTGGGTTCAGCCTCAGTAACGCTGAATGTCGACGACCACGGCAAAGAAAAATGCCTGGTCTTCAGCGGCGACGTGGGCCGGACGAATCTACCTATTTTGCGCGATCCTCAGCCAGTGGACGGGGCCGACTTCATCATCATGGAAAGCACCTATGGCGGACGTTACCACGAGCCGCCGGGCGAGGCCCGGGCTGAATTGAAGCGGATGGTGCTGGAAGCCTACCAAAAAAATGGCAAAATTATTATCCCTGCCTTTGCCTTGGGGCGTACCCAGGACCTGGTTTACACTTTGCACGTCATGAAGAGCGAAGGGGAGTTGCCTGATCTTCAAATTTATGTAGACAGCCCGCTGGCGGTCAATGCTACCGAAATTTTTCGGCTGCATCCCGAGGCATACGATCAGGAGATGAAAGATTTCATCAAAGCTACCAACAGCCACAACCCGTTTGGTTTTGAAGGGATTACCTACGTGCGCGATGTGGAGGAGTCAAAGGCGCTCAACAACCTGAGCCGGCCGGCCATCATCATCAGCGCCTCCGGTATGTGTGAGTCGGGCCGGGTGCTGCACCATCTCAAGAATAATATCAGCGACGAGCGCAATATGATTTTATTTGTGGGCTTTCAGGCTGAAAATACCTTGGGTCGCAAAATTTTAGAGGGCCAGCCGGTGGTGCCGATTTTTGGCGATGATTATCCGGTGCGGGCCAAGGTTTTCAAAATCAATGGCTATTCGGCCCACGCCGACCATACTGGCCTGCTTAATTGGCTAAAAATGGCGCAAGACCGGGGCAATCCCCGCCAGTTGTTTTTGGTGCAT
Source organism: uncultured Caldilineaceae bacterium (assembly GCA_964604225.1). Taxonomy (GTDB): domain Bacteria; phylum Chloroflexota; class Anaerolineae; order 4572-78; family J111; genus DSQQ01. Next base: position 23,033 of record CAZRYD010000057.1, on the reverse strand, counting down.
GGTGAAATGGAGGGGGCCAGCGCTCTAGCCGCTGCGGTCCGCCAGCAAGGCCTTCCCGAAGTTTTTATTCCGGCGCGGGGTCAGGCCTTTGCCTTATAACGGTCAACGATAAAAGATGGCAATTAGAGATATTGTTCTGTACAGTCAAAACGAAGCGGCCTTACGCAAAAAGAGCGAGCCGGTCAGATCGGTCAACCGGCGGGTCAAAATGCTCATCAAAGATTTAAAGGACACGCTGCTGGACCGGTCAGAGGGAATTGGCCTGGCCGGGCCACAAATCAATGTACACAGCCGGGTTATTGTGGTCCGCCTGGGCGGCAAGGGCGACGGTTCAAACGAGCCTGGCCCACCGCTTGCTTTGATTAACCCCGAAATTGTCGAGGCCCGGCGCGACGAAAAAGATTTTGACGGTTGTTTGAGTTTTCCTGGCCTTTATGCGGAAACCGTGCGCCCCCATTTTCTAAAAGTGACCGGCCTGGATGAGTGGGGCAAGCCCTTCAGCCGCACCTTTGAAGGGTTTGATGCGGTGCTGGTTCACCATGAAATTGACCACCTGGATGGCATTCTGTTCATTGATCGGGTCGCCACTATCTCGGACCTCTATCGGGTCCGTGAAGATGAGAGTGGTGAACTGGTGCGGATGCCGGTTACGGTAGAAGGACTCTAAACGGATCGATCAAGCTACGTTGGTGTGGGGGCACGCTGATGTTAAACTAACTCAGGATCATCGTGGAAGTGGTACAATCATAGGGGATTGTGCCTTTCCACTTTTTTTATTCCTTGTAACCCATAAAAAAGGAGGAGGCACAATGGCCGAAAGAGCATTATCGCAGACGCAACTTGTTTTGCAGCAGCAGCAGCGGGCTAGGTACTGGTCCAGCGTCCAGGTCGTCGTTTGGTGGGTGATTATTTTGGGGGTGGTGATCTTTGCCTTTAGCGGGGTTAGCTTCAATCTTGGCCCCATTCCCATCAAAACAATCAAACTGGATACAGAGTTCATTGCCATCTGGGCTCCCTTTATCAGTCAGGGTGTCCCCCAAACCCTCTGGATTTCTGCCGTATCCATTGTATTTGCCAGTCTCTTGGCCTTATTGTCAGCCCTGGGACGCCTCTCCGGGGTGCCCCCGCTAGTGGCGGTGTCCAGTTTCTATGTCTCCCTCATTCGCGGGACCCCGCTCTATTTGCAAATCTTTTTCTTTTTCCTGGCTCTACCCCAAATTGGTATCAAACTACCGCCCGCCATGGCCGGCGTACTGGCGCTGTCGCTGAATTACGGCGCTTATATGAGCGAGATCTTTCGGGCCGGGATTTCGAGCGTAAGCCGGGGCCAGCGTGAAGCCGCTATTGCCCTGGGCATGACCAACGGCCAGATGATGCGCCGCATTGTCCTGCCCCAGGCGCTGCGGTTGGTGGTGCCGCCGACGGGCAATGAGTTTATCGCCATGCTTAAAGACTCCGCCCTGGTTTCTGCTACGGGCTTTGTACAAGAAATTATGTGGCGCGCTCAAAAGGTCGGGCGGGCCAACTTTAGGGGTTTGGAGGCTTTGCTCGTCGCCGCCCTGTGGTATTGGCTGATGACCATTATTTTCTCGACCATTCAGGCCAACATTGAGAAGCGTATGTCGCGGGGAGATCGCTAATCATGGCTATCATTGAAATTCAAGATTTACACAAAAATTTTGGCCCGTTAGAGGTGCTTAAGGGCGTCTCGATGGATGTACAGCAGGGGGAGGTGGTGACGATTATTGGCCGCTCCGGTTCCGGCAAGTCAACTTTGCTGCGCTGCGTAAACTTTTTAGAGCAGCCCACCCATGGCCGGGTGGCGGTGGATGGCTTATCGGTGCACGTGGAACAGCACAGGCTGACGGCAGAACAAAAACAAACCATCCACGATATCCGGCTGCGCACCGGCATGGTTTTTCAGGAGTTTAATCTTTTCCCGCACCTGTCGGTGATAGAAAATCTGATTGAAGCGCCGGTTACGGTCAAGAAGATGAAAAAAGACGAAGCTATCGCCATCGGCGAGACCTTTCTGGCTAAAGTGGGCCTCAGCGCCAAGCGCGATGAATACCCTAACCGTCTCTCCGGCGGGCAAAAACAGCGGGTGGCCATTGCCCGCGCTCTGACCATGCAGCCCAAGGTCATGCTCTTTGATGAACCGACCAGCGCCCTCGACCCCGAACTCATCGGCGAAGTGCTGGAGGTGATGAAACAACTGGCCGACGAGGGCATGACTATGCTGGTGGTTACCCACGAAATGTCCTTTGCCCACGATGTAACCCGTCGGATTGTCTTTATGGAAGGAGGTATCATTGCCGAAGAAGGGCCACCGGAGCAGCTCTTTGAAAATCCTCAAAACCCCCAAACCAAGATGTTCTTGCAAAGGGTGACTTCCAGGGGAGAGAGATAAACTTCATGTTTCAACTTGATCTGCTGCAACTGATTCCGCAAAGTCTCAAACAAGCCGCCCGTGATACGCTGAAGCGCTACTATAATTGACTGAAGCCATTGCCCAGCAAAAAGTGCAACTTAGCCTCACTATCCATTTTTTGCTATAATAACTCCATAAAACTTTACTTTCGCGTCAAATCCGATATTGGTTGAAAGGTAGCGGCGATGGTAACCATTACAATCTCTGATGAAACTTATCGACAACTTGCCCAAAAAGCGAAGCTGTTAAATTCCGTGCCAGATGTAGTAGCGGAGGAATTTTTACAGTCCTGTCTGGAAATGGAGGCTAACTCGTCTCCTATTCGCACGTTAGGTGATTTGCTCATCTATGGCTATGGTTTGTGGGCTGATCAGGGCGAACCCGAGGATACTATCTCTTATGCAGCCAACTTGAGGAAAGAGGCATGGCAGCGGAAGCCGTAACTGCTCTCCTGGACAGCGACGTACTGATTGACATCCTCCGCCAACATCCTGCCTCTGAGGATTGGTTAAAACGTGAGTCGGAGGTACCGATAGTTATCCACGGCGTAGTTGCTATGGAAATTATCAGCGGCTCTCTCAGTAAAGAGGACTTGCACCGCAACCAAATATTCTTGAGCCGCTTTACCATTGCTTGGCCCACTCCGGCTGAATTTGAACTTGCCTATCGTTTGCTGGCTGAACATCGCCTAGTCACCGGAATCGGAATTCCCGATTGTTTAATCGCTGCTACTACCATAACTCGAGGCTGGCGCTTGTTCACTTTTAATCTCAAGCATTACCGCCGTTTACCGGGCTTGTCAGTCGACTCTCCTTATTCTCGCTAATGTTGCGTCTAAAGCGCTCACGTCGGCCCGGATCTCGGCAATCTCACCAGGTACCGGCGTGGATATTTCCACCGCCGCCTTATCTGCTTGAATTTCCAACTTGGGCTAATCCTGGGGCACCTGCTCCCCCCTTGACCAACCATCTCTCCTACCGTTTCATTGCCCGCACCTGCGGTGAGGTAGGTGTTGGTAGTATATCGTCGGGCTTGTGATGAGTCAATTGGCAACTTTAGGTTCTTGCCACACCCGCACCTCCTCCTTGCGTGGGTCGGCCTTTAACGCCTCGACCACCGGCAGCACTGTCCCCTGGCGATCCTTGTACCAGGCGGCTTGTTCAAAACGCTGATCGGCGTGCTCCCCGGCGCTGTTGGCCATGAGCCAGGCGGTCTGGGCAAAGAAGTAGGCCGGCGCGTCGTCCAACATGGCCTGATACGCCCCCAACGTCAGCGTGGTCAAATCCTCTGTTCTTACGGGCGGGTAGCGGGGGTCCTCCGCCGCGCCGATAATCGCCCCACCCTCGGTGCTTATGACCGGCAGATAGTAGCCAAAGCGCCGGTAAAAAATGTTCCCGTAGGCTTCAAATTTACGAAAAGCATTTGAGTCCTCGTCAATGGTGTTACCCACCCAAAAGCCGCCCTGCTCGCGGGGCAGCTTGGCGATGCTGCGGGCGTGATTGATCGTCTCGACCTGCTCCGGCGTCAAGCCGCGTTCGGCGATTTCAGCTTCGGTCAGCGGTACATCGCTGACATTGACCGGGTCGGTGGGATAATCCAGGGGATGGTTGAGAAAGTAGTTGTGCACGGCCAACCAGGAGCCGGGCAGGAGGTCGGCTTGCCCCCTGGCCCGGACGCCCTCCAGAAATTCGCGTAGAAAGACCAGATCATCGACGGTGCCGCCGCCGGCCAGCGGGGGCAGGCTGGGGTGTCCGCTGGCAGTTTGAACCTCTCGCGCTGCGAAAATCCACCTATCTACTATCTGCTCGATCTGGATCGGCTCACCCTCCGGCCAGCCTCCGGCGGGGCCGGCGACGTTGGGTTCATTGTAAAGTTCAAAATAGTGGACACCCAAGGCAACGGCCTGGGGAACCAGCTCCGGCAAGTGCTGATAGGGTTCATTCAAGGGTTTGTAGACCCGCATCAGTGGCTCGATATCGTTGGCCGTGAGCTGTTCGATTAAATAGGGATCGGCCACTGCGGCCGCGTCGTCTTGCAGGAATTTGAACCATTTGATATTCATGGCTCGCAGTTCGGGCACAAAATAATCCACCACCTCTTTGGGTAAGGGTTGGTTGGTCGGCGAGCCGTGCAAGCCGCGCCCGTTGTCGGTCTCTGGCCGGGGATAGGCAGCTAGCGGATTGCGCTCTGGCTGAGGCTTCACCCCCGCTTCATAACACTTTTCGACTTTGAGTTTTTTGCTAGTCTCAGCCTCAAAGCATAAATGGCGCACTTCAGTCAAGCGAAGTCGGCTTTTCAAGGCGTCAACGACCGGCTCCTGGTCGCCCTCGCGGTCGTGATACCAGGCGTTCTTTTCCCAGGTCGGTTCCTGGTAGTCGAGCGCGCCCTGGGCCAGCAGCCAGGTCATGGTGGCAAAATAGTAATCCGGGGCGTCGTCCAGCATGTAATCGGCTGACCAGAGCGTCCATTCGGCCACGGTCTGCCCATCCACCACCGGGTAGCGTGGGTCCTCGCCGGAACCTTTGGTGGCCCCACCCTCGGTTGAAATCATCGGAATTTCAAAGCCAAACAGGTCATAGAACTGATCACGAAAGGCGATAAACTGGAAAAAGCTGGTGCTGTCAGCATAAATATTGAACCCCATCAATTCGCCCTCGCGGAAGCGGCGGTTGATTTCGTTGACCACGTCCTGGCCCAAACCCAGCTTGGCCCCATCCTCAGTCGTGAGCAGACGCTTTCTCAAAATGCCGGCCACAGCGCGATTGAGATTGATTTCGGCTGCCTGGACCTCGGTTAATTGATAACGCTTGATTTCGGCCTCGGTCAGGAGGCGGCCGGTTTGGTTGACCTCGTCGTAGGGGTAGGTGGGAGGGTGGTTGATGGTGTAGTTGTGGATCGAAGCCCAGGAGAAGTACAGCACTGCCTCATTGCCCTGCTGGCGTAAGGCGTCGAAGAAGCGATAGAAGAAATCATCGCGCCAGTTCGGCTGTTTTTGGCCGGGCGCAAAAAAGGAAGGCAAACCAGGGTAGCCACCGGCCAAATAGATGGTCCGGGCGGCGTCGGCCCAAATTTGAGCCAGGTATTCCGGCTGGGGCTGACCCTCGTTTTCGCACCAGCCGCCGGTCTCACCCGGCTGGTTGGGTTCGTTGTACAGCTCGTAATAGTAAACCCCTTTATCCACGTAATGACGCACCAGCGCCTCCAACTCGGTGGGATCGTAGGGGGTGTTGCACTGCTGGTAGATGCGGATGACCGGCATAATGTCCCGGCTGACCAGCTCGTCAATCGTTTTGTCGTAGTCGCGGTTGGTTAGGCCGTCCACCAGCAGCTTGACCCATTTGATATTCAGGCGGTTCAACTCGGAGACAAAGTAGCTGGTGGCCTCGTCGGACTGGGCATAGAGGTGCGTACTCCAATGGACGCCCAGCCCGTTATCGTCTTTGGGGCGGGGGAAGGCGCTCAGCGGCAGGGGCGCGCTGGGGAAGGGAGCTTGGGGTGTAGAGATTGGAGATGCGGGAGTCAGAGCGGGGGTGACCAGAGGCGGGGGTGACACGGTGACGGTCGGCAAGGGAGTCGAGGTGGGAGAGGAAAGGGTAGCCGTTAGGACAGCCGCGCTGGGGGTAGCTGTCGCCGGTGGCGGTGATGGTGTGGTTTGACACGCGGCCAGGCTAAGGATGATGAAAAAGAGTAAAAGAAATCTTTGGTTCAATATTGCTAACTTCCTGTTTGGACTGCTGAGACGCAAAGACGAGCCAAATGAAAGCTCTGCGGCCTCTGCGTCGCTGCGGCGAATTTGAAAAATTAAGGTTGCGTCTACTGCTCAACTTGCCATGTTAGCCCCAAGTTGAAGCTCAGGGCTGATAGCTCAAGTGCTTTAGCGCACTGATTTTTAGCCGACTTGAGTCGGCTTTGGCTGATTAGCCTGGGGTTTTAACCCCAGGCGATGGGTGGTTGAGTAATTACCTACTTTTTATACTGTTCGATGGCGTTCTGCCCGATAATCTCCAAGGCGGTGTCGCCCGAAGGGGGCTGCATCAGACCGGCTCGGACATCGCGGAAGTAACGTTCCAGCGGCAGCGATTTGGTCAAGCTGAGGCCGCCGGCGATGCGCAGGGCTTTGTCGGTGACTTCGTTGGCCGTTTCGGTGATAAGGTGCTTGGCCGCCACAATTCGCGGGTACACTTTGGCCCGGTTCTCAGCTTCGCCGGTCCAGGTCCCGGCCACCTCAAAAAGCAGGGCCTGAGCGGCTTGCAGAGCCAGGTCAATTTCGCCAATCTGGCGCTGAATTTTGGGCAGGGTGGCGATCGGTTTACCCAAGGCGGTGGGCACGCGCTCCAGGGCATACCGGATGACCGTGTTTCGGGCGGCGATGGCTGTGCCCAAATAAACAGTCGACATGACCATGGGAAACCAGGCGTTGGGTAGCGCCTGCGCCGGCGTTACGCCGCGTTGAATCAGATGCTCGGCCGGCACGACCACCTCTTTGAAATAAACGTCGTGGCTGTCGCTGGCCCGCAGGCTCAGCGAGTCGCCCCAGGTCTCCACCCACTCGATACCCGGCGTAGCCTGGCGGACCAGCAGCCAGGCCGGCTCATCGTCAATCCGCACGCTGACAATCATATGAGTCAGATGCTGGCCGCCCGTCGTCCAGGTTTTGTGGCCGTTGAGCACCCAACCTTCCCCATCAAGTGTGGGCGTCGCCGTGGTGGCTGGCAGTCCACCCCGCGAGGGACTGCCCAAGAGCGGCTCGCTGGCCACGTTGTTGAACAACCCGCCGTTGACCGCTTCCCGGCACAGCCAGGCGAAGGTCGTTTCAGGCCAGGGCCGGACTTCACGGGCGTGGCCGAACAAGTGCACTTGCATCCCGGCCACCATCGCCGTCGAGCCGCTGCCCTGGGCCAATTCCAATTGCGCCGCCAGGCACTCTTCCAGCGACAGCCCCCAGCCGCCATATTCTTGGGGGATACTCACACCCAGGTAGCCGGAGTCTTTCAGCGCCTGGACATCTTCTAGCGGCAGCCGCGCCAGCCGGTCGGCTTCGTCCGCGCGGGTGGCGAATTGCTGAGCTAGATTTTGGGCCAGTTCGATGGCGGAGATTGGGTTAGGATGCATAACTTTTGTGTTGATGCGTAGGAGATTCATCACGCATCACGTATCACGTTTCCCTCTGTGGAATTTAAGGCGATAATCATAGCATGGTTCAACGTATTTACCAAGATGCCGTCCTGTGGTAGAATTGACCAACAAGCTGCCCTGCCCGATGCTTGAAGCAGCAAACTGTAAGGAATTGAGAGGGATTTGATGGCTGAGTTGCTAAAATTGATCAAACCCAAATTTGTCCCGCCCCTCGATGCAGGGTTTCGGCCCGCCGTGTTAGCCAACCGGGCTTATCGCCAGGAGGTCGAGGCTGCGGGAGCTGGCGTCCCGCTGGTCATTGGCCTGGAGCGCGCCGACGGCTCCGTGTCTCGCTTTGAAACCGCCGTTTTCCCCGACGACCATCCGCGAGCCGGGGCCAATCTGATGTTCGCCGAGCGATTGGTCAAATTTCTCCTGTGGCAGCGCGGCGGTTGGCGGGTTTATGTAGGTGGTTCGCCGCGTATCGGGGACTATATTCAATCCTGTTATGACCCGGCTGGCCCGTGCGCTTTTGATTTTCGCTTTATGGGTGAAACCGTCTACCAAAAACCGTTTAGCCTGGTTCTCTGCGCCCCGGCGGAAGTTCCCGCCGAACGGGAAAACGAACAGGCTTTGGGCCGACACCTGGCCGGCTGCCGGATTGGCTTTGACCTGGGTGCATCGGACCTGAAGGTTTCCGCCGTGGTGGATGGTCAGGCCATTTTTAGCCAGGAAATTGTCTGGGAGCCGCGGCGGCAAACCGACCCACGCTACCACTACGATCATATCATGAACGCCCTGAAACTGGCCGCCTCAAAGATGCCCCGGGTAGACGCCATCGGCGGCAGCGCCGCCGGGGTTTATGTAAATAATCGGGCTATGGTGGCCTCGCTCTTCCGAGGCATCCCGCCGGAGCGGTTTGACGAAATCAGAAGCATGTTCCTGCGTATCCGGGAGGAGTTGGGCGTGCCGCTGGAAATTGTGAACGATGGCGAGGTGACCGCCCTGGCCGGCTCAATGTCGCTGGAAGATAATGCTATCTTGGGCATCGCGCTGGGCTCCAGCGAGGCGGCCGGTTATGTTACCAGCCGGGGCAACATTACCGGCTGGCTCAATGAGCTGGCTTTTGCTCCGGTTGATTATCGCCCCGACGCGCCGATAGACGAATGGTCGGGGGATCGAGGCTGCGGCGCACTTTATTTTTCGCAGCAGGGCGTCTTTCGCCTCGCGCCCCAGGCCGGGATTGAACTACCTAGCCATGTCACCGACGCGGCTAAACTCGAAGCGGTCCAGGAAAAGCTCGAAGCGGGACATGCGGGGGCGCGGCAAATCTGGCAGAGTCTGGGCTATTACCTGGGCTACGGCATCGCTCACTATGCCGACTTTTATGAGTTGAAGCATGTCCTCATTTTGGGCCGCTGCACTTCCGGGCAAGGTGGATCGCTGCTCCTTGAAGGCGCGAACGAAGTGCTGCGAGTAGAATTCCCTGAGCTGGCCGCCAAAATCAACCTGCAACTCCCGGATGAAAAAAGCCGCCGGGTGGGACAATCCATTGCCGCGGCCAGCTTGCCGGCCAATTGACCCCACCCCAACCCCTCCCCCACAGCGGGGGAGGGGGTATTTACGAGGAGAAAAAACAATGAAATTTAACCGTGAGACCGCGCAAATCTTTGTGCCGGATGGCTTGCCAGCCGAGGCAGCCTTGGCCCGAACCACCCATTTGGCTTTTGGGGCGCATCAGGATGACCTGGAAATTATGGCCATCGAGGGCATCCTCACCTGTTTTCAGCAAGAGGCTCAATGGTTTAGCGGCGTTGTGGTCACCGACGGCCGTGGTTCGCCCCGCAGTGGAGTGTACCAAAATTACAGCGATGAGCAGATGTGGGCGGTGCGGAACAAAGAGCAGCACAAGGCTGCCGTCATCGGCGAGTATGCCGCCCAGGTTTTGCTCGATTACCCCAGCAGTGCAGTCAAGGACGGGGCCAACCAGCAGCCGATTGAAGATATGGTGCGCCTCCTGCAAATCGCCCGGCCTGAGGTGGTCTACACCCACAATTTGGCCGACAAACACCCCACCCATATTGGGGTGGCAGTAAAAGTGATCGAGGCTATTCGCCGCCTGCCCCAACCGGAACGCCCCCAAAAATTGTATGGTTGCGAAGTCTGGCGCGACCTGGACTGGCTGGTGGACGAGGATAAAATTGCTTTCAACTGTTCGGCCCATGAAAACTTACAAACAACACTGGTCGGAGTGTTCGACTCGCAGGTGAGCGGGGGCAAACGCTATGATCTGGCCACGCTGGGCCGCCGGCGGGCGCACGCCACCTATCATGCCTCGCACGCGACGGATGTCACCACCGGCCTGACCTTTGCCATGGATTTGACTCCCCTGATTGAAAACGCAACGTTGGACCTGGTCACTTATGTGCAAGGTTATATCAATCGCTTTGCTCAGGATATTGCTCAACGGATTGACCAGGTGAGACGTTAAGAAAAAAAGGCCCAAAAGAATTACCCATTTGGGTAATGACAACCCCGGCGAATTTGATTAAAATTTCACGACTTTAGCTAACCTCATCGATTCTGGCTTGCCCCCAACCGTGCCCCCTGGAAGTGGCCCGGCGGGGTATTTTGCGTCTCAATTTCCACTCTTTAGTTTTCCCCAGCCGGCTACAAAGAGGTAGCTCAGACCGGGCTACTTTTTATACTTTTCTGAGAGAGGAGTAACAAATGCCTACAGACGATTGCTCCAAAAAGCCTACGGGCTTACCCCTCAAACAAGGTCTCTATGACCCCCAATTTGAACATGATGCTTGCGGCGTCGGCTTTGTGGTCAATATCAAAGGCCATAAATCGCACCAGATTGTCCAGCAGGGCTTGACCATCCTGCGCAACTTAACGCACCGCGGCGCCTGTGGCGCTGAACCCAATACCGGCGATGGCGCCGGTATTTTGCTGCAGACGCCGCATGCTTTTCTACGTCAAGTGTGCGCCGAATTGAACATCACCTTGCCCGCCCCTGGCGAATACGGCGTAGGCATGATCTTCGCCCCCGTGGACGAAGCCGCACGCCGGGCCTGTGAGCAGCGATTTGACCAGATTGTGGCCGAAGAAGGGCAGCAGGTCTTGGGCTGGCGGACTGTCCCCACCGACAACCGCTCGTTGGGCCAGACGGCCCTGTTAGGTGAACCGGTCATGCGCCAGGTCTTTATCCAGCGCAGCGACGCTCTCAAGGACGACATGGCCTTTGAGCGCAAGCTCTATGTCATCCGCAAACGCGCCGAGAAAGAAATCCGTTATTCCGGCTTTCCGGGCGGCGCGTCTTTTTATATCTCCAGCCTGTCTTATAAAACCATCATCTACAAAGGCATGCTCATGTCGGAGCAGGTGGAGGCGTATTATCCCGACCTGATCGACCCGACGATGGAGACAGCCCTGGCCGTGGTGCACTCTCGCTTCAGCACCAATACCTTCCCCAGTTGGGACCGCGCCCACCCCTATCGTTACCTCATCCACAACGGCGAAATCAACACCCTGCGCGGCAACGTCAACTGGCTCTACGCCCAGCAGACCCGCTTCCAATCCAAACTTTTTGGTGACGACCTGCCCAAAATCCTGCCGGTCATCAACCCCGACGGCAGCGACTCGGCCATGTTCGACAACTGCCTGGAATTCCTGGTGCTGGCCGGCCGTTCCCTGCCGCACGCGGTCATGCTGATGATCCCCGAACCCTGGTCCAAGCACGAGAGCATGAGCGACGAAAAGCGGGCCTTTTATGAGTATCACAGCACCTTGATGGAACCGTGGGATGGCCCGGCCTCCATCGGCTTCACCGACGGCATCCGCGTTGGCGCAGTGCTGGACCGCAACGGCCTGCGACCTTCGCGCTACTATGTCACTAAAGACGATCTGGTCATTATGGCCTCGGAAGTGGGTGTGTTGGACATCCCGCCGGAGCAGGTCCTCTACAAAGGCCTGCTCGAACCGGGCCGCATGTTTTTGATTGACACCGAACAGGGCCGGATTATCAGCGACGAGGAACTAAAACACCAGATGGCCACTGCTCAACCCTACCGGGAGTGGTTAAATCAATACCTGGTCAAGCTGGAAGATCTGCCCAACCCGGTCGTCAGTAGTCAGAAGTCAGTAGTCAGAGGTCAGAATGGTTACCCGGTCCCCGGTCTGCGGTCTCCGGTCAACGGAAACGGCCATGACTCGCTGGCCAGTCTAGCCAGGCACGAAAACATCATCCTGTTGCAGCAGGCTTTTGGTTACACCTTTGAAGATGTGCGCATGCTCCTGGCCCCAATGGGGCGAGATGGCGTTGAGGCGCTCGGCTCGATGGGCAATGATGCGGCCCTGGCGGTGCTGTCGGAACGGCCCCAACTGCTCTACAATTACTTCAAGCAGCTCTTTGCCCAGGTCACTAACCCGCCGATTGACGCCATCCGCGAGGAGTTGGTTACAGCCACCGAGGTTATGATCGGCTCGGAGCAAAACCTGCTGGAACCCCGGCCGGAAAATTGCCGCCAGATCAAACTCAAACATCCCATTCTGACCAACGACGAGCTGGCCAAACTCCGCCACATCAATCTGCCCGATTTCAAAGCCGTCACCCTGCCGATTCTGTTCAAGGCCGCCGAGGGTGGGCCGGGCCTGGAACAGGCCCTGGAGGATTTGTACCGCGAAGCCAGCCGGATCATCGCCAATGGCGAGGCCAATATCCTGATTTTGTCTGACCGGGGCGTTGACCGTGAGTATGCGCCTATTCCGGCTTTGCTGGCCGTGTCGGGGCTGCATCACCACCTCATTCGGGAGGGAACCCGCACCCACGCCGGCCTGGTGCTGGAGTCGGGCGAGCCGCGCGAAGTCCACCATTTCGCCACGTTGATTGGCTACGGCGTCACCGCTGTCAATCCCTACCTGGTCTATGAGACACTCGGCCAGATGATCGAGGAAGGACTGCTGACCGGGGTGACCCACGCTCAGGCGATGAAAAATTACATCAAGGCCGTGGCCAAAGGGGTGGTCAAGGTCATGTCCAAGATGGGCATCTCGACCATCCAGAGCTACTGCGGGGCGCAGATTTTTGAGGCCTTGGGCCTGGATCAAGCTTTTGTGGACCGTTACTTCACCTGGACGCCCTCGCGGATTGGCGGGGTGGGCCTGGAAGTGATTGCCCAGGAAGCCCTGGCGCGCCACAGCCACGCTTTCCCGGAACGGCAGGTCAATGGCCGCACCCTGGCGGTGGGCGGTCATTACCAGTGGCGGCAGGATGGCGAGCATCACCTCTTTAATCCGCAAACCATTCATTTGCTTCAGCACGCCTGTCGCACCAACAGCTACAAGATTTTCCAGAAATATGCCGAACTGATCAACAACCAATCGAAGCAACTGGCCACGCTGCGCGGCCTGCTGGAATTCAAGTTTGCCGCCGAAGCTATTCCCCTGGAAGAAGTCGAGTCGGTCGAGTCCATCTGCCGGCGCTTCAAAACCGGGGCCATGTCGTATGGCTCCATCAGCCAAGAGGCCCACGAAAGCTTGGCTATTGCCATGAACCGCCTCGGCGGCAAGAGCAACACCGGCGAAGGCGGCGAAGACTCGGCCCGCTACGAACTGGACGAAAACGGCGACTCGCGCAACAGCGCCATCAAGCAGGTGGCCTCAGGGCGCTTTGGCGTGACCAGCCAATACCTGGTCAATGCCCAAGAGCTGCAGATCAAGATGGCCCAGGGAGCCAAGCCCGGCGAAGGCGGCCAATTGCCCGGCCGCAAGGTTTACCCCTGGATTGCCAAAGTGCGCCATTCGACCCCCGGCGTGGGGCTGATTTCGCCGCCGCCGCACCACGATATTTACTCCATCGAAGACCTAGCCGAATTGATCCACGACCTCAAAAATGCCAACTCGCAGGCCCGCATCAACGTCAAGTTGGTCTCGGAGGTGGGGGTGGGCACCATTGCCGCCGGGGTGGCCAAGGGTCACGCCGACGTGGTACTGATCAGCGGCCACGATGGTGGCACCGGCGCGTCGCCCCAGACCAGCATCAAGCACGCCGGGCTGCCCTGGGAATTGGGCCTGGCCGAAACCCACCAGACCCTGGTTATGAACAACCTGCGCAGTCGTATTGTGGTTGAAACCGACGGCCAGCTCAAAACAGGGCGTGATGTGGTCATCGCCGCTTTGCTGGGGGCGGAAGAGTTCGGTTTTGCCACCGCGCCGCTGGTGGCGCTGGGCTGCGTGATGATGCGGGTCTGTCACCTGGATACCTGCCCGGTCGGTGTGGCGACTCAAAACCCGGAACTGCGGAAAAAGTTCAGCGGCGACCCGGCTCACGTGGTCAACTTTATGCACTTTATCGCCCAGGAAATGCGTGAATGGATGGCCAAACTCGGCTTCCGCACCGTTGACGAGATGGTGGGCCGCACCGATAGGCTGGAAGTCACCCAGGCCGTCGAGCATTGGAAGGCCAAAGGACTTGATTTTTCCAGCATCTTGTACCAGCCGGACGCCCCGCCTGAAGTGGGCCGCTTCTGCCAGATGCCGCAGGATCACGGACTGGACAAAGCCCTGGATAATCAAGTGCTGCTGGACCTGTGCCGCCCGGCTCTGGCAGAGGGCGAGCCGGTGGCGGCCACGCTGCCCATTCGCAATGTCAACCGGGTGGTCGGCACTATCCTGGGCAGCGAAGTGACCCGGCGTTACGGCGCGGACGGCCTGCCCGAAGATACCATCCGGTTGCGCTTTATCGGTTCGGCCGGCCAGAGCTTTGGCGCTTTTATTCCGCAGGGTCTCACTCTGGCCCTAGAAGGCGACGCCAATGATTACCTCGGCAAGGGCCTGTCGGGGGGCAAGATTATCGTCTACCCGCCCGAAGGCTCAACCTTTGTGGCCGAAGAAAATATTATCGTCGGCAATGTGGCCTTTTACGGCGCGACCAGCGGCGAGGCTTACATCCGCGGTGTGGCCGGGGAACGCTTCGGCGTTAGAAACAGCGGCGTGCGTGCCGTGGTCGAAGGTGTAGGCGATCACGGCTGCGAGTATATGACCGGCGGGCGGGTGGTGGTGCTGGGCCGGACCGGGCGCAACTTTGCCGCCGGCATGTCGGGCGGCATCGCCTATGTGCTGGACGAGGCCGGCGATTTCCACTCCCGCTGCAACCAGGAGATGATTGGCCTGGAGCGGCTGGAGGACGCGACCGAGATCAAAGAGCTCAAAGGGATGATCCAACGGCATCTGGAATATACCAACAGTTCTCTGGCAGAACGGGTTCTAGTCCAGTGGGACAAATTAGTGCCAAAGTTCGTCAAAGTGATGCCCAAGGATTACAAGCGCATGCTCGAAGCCTTCCGGGAAGTCGAAGCCGCCGGTTTGAGCGGCGAAGAAGCCGTAATGGCTGCCTTTGAGCAAAACAAAAATGACCAGGCCCGCGTGGGCGGAAACTAAGAAGTAGACGGCAAACGGTAGACAGTAGACAGGGAGCGGTTATTTCCCCGTCTACCGTCTACTGACTACTGTCTACCGAAATGAGGAAGATATGGCTAAACCTACCGGATTCATGGAATATCAACGTGAACTGCCGCCTGATCGCGCGCCGCTGGAACGGATTGGCGATTGGCAGGAGTTTCACCTGCACTTGTCAGAAAATAAACTCCAGCAGCAGGGCGCGCGCTGCATGGATTGTGGCATTCCCTTTTGTCACACCGGCACGCTGTTGAGCGGCATGGCTTCCGGCTGCCCGATCAATAACCTGATTCCTGAGTGGAATGATCTGGTCTATCGCGGCCTGTGGCGGCAGGCCCTGGATCGTCTGCTTAAGACCAATAACTTCCCCGAATTTACCGGGCGGGTCTGCCCCGCACCGTGCGAAGGCTCATGCACCCTGGGCATCCACGAGCCGCCGGTGACGATCAAAAATATCGAGTGTACCATCATTGACAAAGGCTTTGCCGAGGGCTGGCTGGTCCCAACGCCGCCGGCCAAGCGAACCGGCAAAAAGGTGGCGGTGGTCGGTTCCGGCCCGTCGGGGCTGGCCTGCGCGGCCCAGCTCAATACTGCCGGTCATTGGGTCACTGTTTTTGAGCGGGCCGACCGCATCGGCGGTTTGCTGATGTACGGTATCCCCAATATGAAACTGGATAAGCAGGTGGTCCAGCGCCGGGTAGATTTGATGGCCGCCGAAGGCATCACTTTTGTCACCCAAACCGAGGTGGGCCAAGATTATCCGGCTGACAAACTCTTGCAAGAATTCGACGCGGTGGTGCTGTGCGGCGGGGCAACCAAGCCGCGTGACCTGCCCATCGAAGGGCGGGACCTCAAAGGGATTCATTTTGCGATGGAGTTTCTGCACGGCAATACCAAGCGGCTTTTTGATGGACTCCCTCCCCACGAGGGGAAGGAAGGATACGTTTCGGCCACAGGCAAAGATGTCATCGTCATCGGCGGCGGCGATACCGGCACCGACTGTGTCGGCACCTCGTTGCGGCACGGTTGCAAAAGCCTAATCCAGCTTGAGATTCTGCCTATGCCTCCCGCAACCCGCCAGCCTGATAATCCCTGGCCGGAGTGGCCCAAAGTCTATCGCCTGGATTATGGCCAGGAGGAAGCGGTGGCTCTCTATGGCCGCGATCCCCGCGACTATGCTATCACGGCCAAGCGCTTTGTCGGCGATGCCAACGGCCAGGTCAAAGAGGTCCACGCCGTGCAGGTCGAATGGACCACCGGCGGCAACGGTAGCCGGCCTTTCCCCAAAGAAATTCCCGGCACGGAGAAAATCATGCCGGCCCAATTGGTCCTGCTGGCCATGGGCTTTCTGGGACCGGAAGATACCCTCCTCACCCAGCTTGGCGTCGAGCGGGACGAGCGCTCTAATGCCAAAGCCGAGTACGGCCAGTTCGCCACGAGCCTCCCCGGCGTTTTTGCCGCCGGCGACATGCGTCGGGGCCAAAGCCTGGTTGTCTGGGCCATCAACGAAGGGCGCGGCGCAGCGCGAGAGTGTGACCGCTACCTGATGGGCCTGACCGACCTGCCCTGAGAGCCTATCCAAAAACCTGGTTTCAAACCTGTCAGGTCTGCCAGACCTGACAGGTTTTTGGATAGATTTTAAGATGGCCCATTCGGGTGATGACATGCCCGGCAAAATCAATTAAAATTTCACAACCTATTTCTGTTCTATCCATTAACCCCAAACCGTGCCGCCATGACGTGGCCCGGCGTGGGGTGTTTTGCT
>CAZRYD010000057.1:3534-6161 GCA_964604225.1 uncultured Caldilineaceae bacterium | reverse complement strand
AGTTATGTCTGACCCACACCCACAAACTTTGTATCGCCCGGAGTTTGAGCACGACGCCTGTGGGGTAGGTTTTATTGCGCGCACCACAGGCCGGGCCGGGCACGATGTGGTGCAGATGGCGCTGCAAGCTGTCGCTAATATGAAACACCGCAGCGGGATTGACGCCGACGGCCAATCCGGCGACGGGGCCGGGATTCTCACCCAAATCCCCCACCGCCTCCTGTCCGCCGAAATAGCCAACATGCCCGAACCGGGCGATTATGCGCTGGGCATGCTCTTCTTACCGCGAGCGGGGACCCATTCGACAGGCTCAGGACAGGCCGAAGACCGGGGACCAGAGGCAGCAAGGACAATAGAGTTGGTAGAAATAATTTTCAACCAACTGCTTGAAACTGAAAATCCAAAATCCAAAATCCAAAATCCAGAACTAAAGGCCCCCTATGGGAAATCCAAAATCGTCTGGCGTGACGTGCCGGTCAACCCTGCCGCGCTTGGCCCGACGGCGCGGCGCACCTGTCCCCAGATAAAACAAATTATCATTCGTCGCCCGGCCCAGCTTGAGCGCGGCCCTGCCTTTGAGCGCTTTTTGTACGCCGTCCGCAAGCAATTGGAGGCTGCGGCCCGGCGCGAGGGTTTGGACGAGTTTTATCTGGTTTCGTTATCGGCTCATACGCTTGTTTACAAAGGGTTGATGCTGTCCCCCTACCTGGCCGATTTTTACCTGGACCTGGCCAACCCGCTCTACGAAACGGCCCTGGCGACCGTGCACGCGCGTTACAGCACCAATACCACCTCCAACTGGCAGCGCGCTCAACCGTTCCGCCTGGTGGCGCACAACGGCGAAATCAATACTATTCAGGGGAATGTTAACTGGATGCACGCCCGCGAGTCCACCCTGGCTTCGCCGTTCTGGCCGGATGGCCTGGCCGATTTGCACCCGATTATTGGCCCCTCCGGCAGCGACTCGGCCATGCTGGACAACGTGCTGGAACTGTTGGTCCACGCCGGGCGTGATATTCAGCATAGTATGGCCATGCTGGCCCCCGAAGCCTGGGAAAACCTGGTGGACCTTGACCCCGACTGGCATGCCTTCTATCGTTACCATGCTGCGCTGATGGAGCCATGGGATGGTCCGGCGGCGGTAGTCTTTAGCGATGGCCGGCGGATTGGGGCTACCCTGGATCGCAATGGCCTGCGCCCGATGCGCTATTTGACCACCAATACCGATCTGGTGATCGCTATGTCAGAAGCGGGGGTGGTCAATGTGGATGAGGGCGCGATTATGACCAAGGGCAAACTGGGTCCCGGCCAGATGATTTTGGTGGACCTGGACCGGCAGCTTTTTTTGACCAACAATCAGGTTAAAAATGAGCTGGCCCGCCGGCTGCCCTACCAGGAGTGGACCCAGGGTTTCAAACCTTTGCCCACGGAAACCCGTCCGGCTTATTTCTCGCTGGAACCGCTTATCTCCCGGCCGCTGCCGCCCAAGGTCAACACGACTCCGCAGTGGCTGGCGCACTTGCAAGCTGCTTTTGGTTATACCCACGAAGAGATCATCGTCATCGTCCGGCCCATGGCCGACGACGGCAAGGAGCCTACCGGCTCGATGGGCGACGACACCCCCCTGGCGGTGATGTCCCAAAAAGCCAGACCCCTTTTCCACTACTTTAAGCAGCGTTTTGCCCAGGTAACTAACCCGCCGATTGACCCATTGCGGGAAACCTTTGTTATGTCGCTGACCATCCGGCTGGGCGCGCACCCTAACCTGCTGGAAGAAACACCCAAACATGCTCACCTGGTTGAACTGGCCAGCCCGGTTTTGAGCGACGCCGACCTGGTGGCCTTGAAGGGTCTGGGTGACCCACGCTTTGCTCACCACACGATTGCGATGCGTTACCCGGTAGCCCAGCGCGCCGACGGCCTGCGCCGGGCGCTCGACCGGCTGGGTAAAATGGCCGAAGACGCGATTGACGCGGGCAAAACTATCATTATCCTGAGCGATTTGGGCGTCAATGAGCAATATGCGCCCATTCCCAGTTTGCTGGCTGTGGGCGCGGTGCACCATCACCTGGTGCGGCGCGGCAAGCGTATGCAGGTCAGCCTGGTGGTTGAAAGCGGCGAGGTGCGCGAAGTTCATCACCTGGCCTGCTTGGTTGGCTATGGGGCCAACGCCGTTAACCCGTATCTGGCCCTGGCCACGGTTGAGGATTTGGTTACGGCGGGTAAAATCAAGCTGGCTGTAGCCGAAGCCAAGCGCAACTTTGTGCGGGCCATGGAAGCCGGGCTGCTGAAGATTATGTCTAAGATGGGCATCTCGACGGTAGATAGCTATTGTGGGGCGCAGATTTTTGAAGCCGTGGGATTGGGGCAGGAGTTGATCGATGAGTTTTTCGCCGGCACGGTCTCCCGGCTGGGCGGCATTGGGTTGGCTGAGATTGCGGCGGAGATGCAGCGCTGGCATCAAGCCGGCTTTGGCGACCCGCAGCGCCCCGAAATCCAGAGCTACGGCTTTTACAAATATAAGCGTGAGGGCGAAACCCACGCCTACGATCCGGCCATTGTCAAGGCTTTGCAGACTGCCGTGCGTCTGGAAGGTGTATTGAGTCCGGCGGCAAGTGAAGAGTTGT
>CAZRYD010000057.1:0-3434 GCA_964604225.1 uncultured Caldilineaceae bacterium | reverse complement strand
AGCGGCGAGAACTTTGGCGCTGGTTATCGCGCCTACAAGGACTTTGTGGCGCTGGTTGAACAACGCCCGGCGATTGATCCGCGCTATATGTTTGATTTTGTTCCCAGCAACCGGCCCAGGCTTGACCTTGTTGAAGTGGAGCCGCTGGAAGCTATCTTTGCCCGCTTCTCCACGGCAGCCATGTCGCACGGCGCTTTGAGCAGCGAGGCCCACGAGACGCTGGCAGTGGCGCTCAACCGGCTGGGGGCAGCGAGCAATAGCGGCGAAGGTGGGTCGGCTCAGGAACGTTATGGCACTGAAAGGAATGACCGGATCAAACAGGTGGCCTCCGGGCGCTTTGGGGTAAGCCCCAGCTACCTGGTCTCGTCGGCTGAGCTGCAAATCAAAATGGCCCAGGGCGCTAAACCCGGTGAGGGTGGCCAGCTTCCGGGCAGCAAAGTTACGGCCGAAATTGCGGCTATTCGCCACACCAGCGCCGGCACAACCTTGATTTCGCCGCCGCCGCACCACGATATTTACAGTATCGAGGACCTGGCCCAACTCATTTACGATTTGAAACAGGTCAACCCGGCTGCCGACGTGTCGGTCAAACTGGTCTCCGAGGCCGGGGTCGGCACAGTGGCGGCGGGGGTGGTCAAAGGCGGCGCGGATGTGGTGCATATCGCCGGCCATGCGGGCGGCACCGGGGCGGCGGCATGGAGCAGCATCAAAAATGTCGGCCTCCCCTGGGAAGTGGGCCTGGCCGAAACACAGCAGACCCTGCTGTTAAATAACCTGCGCGACCGGGTCCGGGTGCGGACCGACGGCGGCTTGCAAACCGGCCGCGATGTGGTCATCGCCGCTATTTTGGGGGCGGACGAGTTTAGTTTCGGTACGGTGGCGTTGGTCGCCGAGGGCTGCTTGCTGGCCCGGGCCTGCCACAGCAACACCTGCCCGGTTGGGGTAGCCACGCAAGACCCCAAACTGCGGGCCAAGTTTGCCGGTACGCCGGAGCATGTGATGGCCTATCTGCATTTTGTGGCTCAAGAAGTCCGTGAAATTTTGGCTGAGTTGGGTTTTCGCAGCCTGGCCGAAATTATAGGACACACCGAGCTACTGCAACAAACCCCCACCGGCAAGGTTATGGTCGACAGGCTGGATCTGTCGCCATTGTTGGCTAAAGTAGACGGAAGTCGAGAGACCGGGGAGCGGGGAAGAGATGCGCAACCCTCCCTCGTTGCGGTGGGTGAACTCAATAAATTATTGCTCTCTCAGGCCCAAGCGGCCCTGGCGAGTGAAGAACTGGTGCAATTAACCTTACCGATCCACAATACCGACCGTACCGTCGGAGCGACTCTGTCCGGAGCGATCGCACAACGCTACGGCGAGCGGGGCCTGCCGGATGGGACCATCCAGATAACCTTCCTGGGCAGCGCCGGCCAGAGTTTTGGGGCGTTCAATGCGCCGGGGGTCAACCTGAGCCTGATCGGCGAGGCCAACGATTATGTAGGCAAAGGTATGGGCGGCGGCCAGATTATCATCCGGCCTTCGCTAAAATCGCAACTGGCCGCCGGTGAGCATGTGATTATCGGCAATACGGTACTTTATGGGGCGATCGGCGGCAGTATGTATGTCGCTGGGCAAGCCGGAGAGCGCTTTGCTGTGCGCAACAGCGGCGCGGTGGCGGTGGTTGAAGGCATCGGCGATCACGGCTGCGAGTATATGACCGGCGGCGTGGTGGTGGTGCTGGGCCGCACCGGCTACAACTTTGGGGCCGGGATGAGCGGTGGGTTGGCTTTTGTGCTGGATGAAGGCCAGCATCTGGCCCAACGCCTCAACCCGGATATGGTCCAGATGGTCCGCATCACCAACGAGCAGGATGCCGCTTTGCTCAAACACCTGATTACCCGGCACGTCCGCTTGACCGGCAGCGCCCGTGGCCAGGCCATTCTGAACAATTGGGCCACCCGCTTGAGCTTATTCTGGAAAGTCGCTCCCAAAGGCACCGTTGGTTCGACCGGCAAACGCCTGGAAGTGTCGCTGTCTGCGCCGATAATGGCGGAGTTGAGCCAGCACGTGGCGGCCTGAGTGCAATATAGTACAAACATGGGGTAATGAAGTTGTTTACAAAGGAGTCTGGAATTAATTCCAGGCTCCTTTTTTTGTCTATTGGGCGGTGGGAGTGTAAAAAGTTGCTATGCTTGGTGCTATAGCCGTTTTGTTGATAACTTTGGGCCTGGGCCAACTCATCTCAACGCTGCTGGGCTGGCGGGCGGCCTCGTTGGTCGGGCCGAGGCGGCTGGCGGGGGTCGGTTTGGGCCTGCTGCTGCTGGCGGCCGGAGCGTGGGTGTTGCCACATTCGGGGTGGGTTTTGGGCTGGGCGCTGCTGACCGGTCCGCTGGCGCTGACGGTGCTGCTGCTGGCCGGCTCTTTTATCGACCCGCCACGTCATCCCGATGGACTGTTTGAGGCAGAGCATCCGGCCCATAGCAGTTGTGTGCGGGTGCAAATTCCTGATGGGCAGGACCTGATGCCGGGGTTTTTACTGACCCCCCCTTACTCCCCCCCTCAAGAGGGGGGGATGGGGGCGGTAGGGGGTGTGCTGGTGGTACACGGCGCGGGCGATACCAAAATTTCCTACAAATGGCGCCTGGTGCAGGCATTATTGGCTGAAGGTTTGCTGGTCCTGACCATCGACCTGCCCGGCCACGGGGATTATCGGCAGCGTCCCTTGGCCTACCCCGATTGCCTCTCGGCGATTCCGGCGGCGCTGCGCTTTTTGCAGGAACAGCCGGGGGTAGGGCCGATCGGGCTGGTAGGGATCAGCCTGGGCAGCGCTTTGGCTATGGCGAGTCTGGCCCAGAGTTTAGACCTGACAGGTTTTAGAAACCTGTCAGGTCTGCCCCTGGCGGCCTTAGAAACGCCGATTTCGTTGGATTATAACCGGGCTTTGTATTATCGTGAGATGTGGAGCGCCTATCGCGCGCCGGTGTTGTCATTATTTCGGGAGATTTCGGCCAAACAACTGCGGCAAAGTTGGTTTACCGGCGGTTATGTTAGCCGGCATAAGAATACAGCGGAGGTGATTGCCTTATTAAACCCGCTGGCGGCTATAGCTCATCTGCGGCAGATGCCTCTGCTGTTGGTGCATGGGGGGCGTGACGCCATCGCGCCGGTGGCTATGGGGCAAGCACTGCAACAGGTCGTCCCTCAGGCCACACTCCTGGTGGTCCAGGGGGCCAGCCACGTAACGCTGACGCTGATGCCAGAAGTCAATCGGCAAGTGGCCCGGTGGCTGCGAGAGAAGCTGGCAGAGGGTAGACAGAAGTCAGTAGTCAGAAGTCAGTAGGCAGTAGAGGGGGGATTTACCCTGACTCCCGTCTACCGTTTGCCGTCTGCTTAATAATGGGTGCTGCCATCTGGCATCATGGCCCCCCGGAATTTAACTCCCTCCA
>CAZRYD010000056.1:0-25732 GCA_964604225.1 uncultured Caldilineaceae bacterium | reverse complement strand
GCGGGCGATGAGATTCGAACTCACGACCTTCTCCTTGGCAAGGAGACGTTCTACCACTGAACTACGCCCGCATAACAGGGGCGGCAGGACTTGAACCCGCAACCTGCGGTTTTGGAGACCGCTGCTCTGCCAATTGAGCTACACCCCTTTTCAGTAGCGGGGGCGGGACTCGAACCCACGACCTCCAGGTTATGAGCCTGGCGAGCTGCCTCTGCTCCACCCCGCAATATTAAGGATGATCTTATTACGATGAGTTTGCGTACCCCCGATTCTGTTTTAGCCGTCATCTGTCTCACCCTGATTTGGGTTAGGGTGGCCACGCCTGGTTTGCAGGGCGTTACCCTGCTTCACCGTTGTTGCTGCGATGAGACCGAACCTTGAACAGCCCGGCCCACTCACCTTGCTCTCAATTGCACGCTCGCCTAGCCGGTTTCGTTGCCGAACACCGCTGGTAGGCTCTTACCCTACCCTTTCAGCCATTACCCTGGATTAAGTTCAGGGCTGGTTTACTTTCTGTTGCGGTTGTAGTCAAAGACACTTTGCAGCGCTTTGCCCTCACTTACTGTTTCGTGAGGCAATTCTGCTCTTGAGCTTTTGGCTCAGAGCTGAGAGTCGGGAAGTTCCTCTATCTTGCTGTGAAGCGAAGATAGCGACGGCACCCCTCATCATAAAAGATCAATTTTTAAAGGAGCAACTCCTGAGCGTCCCCGGCAGGATTCGAACCTGCGGCCTTTTGGTCCGCAACCAAATGCTCTATCCACTGAGCTACGGAGACTCAATTTTTGGAGTCTAAAAACGTCAGTTGTTAAAGCTGCTTCATCCGAAAGCAGAGGCGATTATAGCATAGATTGGATGGTGTGTCAACTATAACTTGAACTAAAAAACGGAGAGTTTAAAGCGTGCCTTCAAAGTAGGCCGCTAGCTCTTCCAATGCGAAACGAGCGGAGCTCCATTCCTCGTGAAATAAATGTTTTTCAATCAATCTGGCCACACTACTCCGGCTGATTGAATTTGCGGCACCGCCCTCTTGTGAGGTAGCCAGTCCACCCAGCGCATTGCCCAGGGCCGCTGAAGCTTCCCAACTTAAACCGACCAGGCGGCCCAGGACGACCCCGGCATTAAAGCTATCGCCCGCGCCGGTGCTGTCTTTGACATTGATATTAAAAGCCGGCAGGCTGACCCGTTTGTTACCAACAGCTAAAATACTGCCTTTGCGGCCCCGCTTTGCCACTACGGCATTGGCTCGCCCCTCTAACAGATAATCAAGCCCTGCCTCGATAGACCGGCCTTCGCTCAGAATGGCGAGTTCGGTCTCGTTTGGAAAGACGACGTCGAACTTGGGTAAAACTTCCATAATTTGATCTCGGGCGCGTAAGGCGGGTTCCGTACCAATGTCCAAGCTTACCCGGGTATAGGGTGAATTTTTAGCCAACTCAAGGGCCAATAAGGTTGTTTCGTGCTGGTGATAAGACAAAAACGAGTAACCGGAGAGGTGAATCCAGCGGCAGTTTACAAAGTAGGCCGGATCAATGGCCGATGCTTCGGTGAAAGTGTTGGCCCCTCTGGCCCCAAACATGGTGCGTTCGCCATCTACGGTTACGGCAATAAAGATTAACCCGGTGCTGACCTTAGGATCAATTTGAACTTGGGTACAGTCTACCTTCGATTCGCTCAAGTCTGCCAGAATTTGATTAGCCAGGACATCTTTACCAATCCGGCCAATAAACCCAACATCCATGTCCATTTTAGCCAAGGCAATGGCCGTATTAACCGCAGAGCCGCCAGTATGTATTTTAACCGTGGCCGCCACAGCTTCGCCACCAGGCCTGGGATAGGCCGGAATGGTCAGAATGACATCCGCATTGATATCCCCTATAACAATTATGTCGGGCATACCGATGTACTCCAGTAAGGTAAGATGCTAAGCTAAAATTAGGAAGTAGAATGAAATGAGATTCTAAGAGCGTTCAATCCAGACAATAACCTCTTACAGGACTTCAACATCGGGGGCACTGGGCAAAACGACTGTAAAATTGCTACCTTTCCCTACAACGCTATCTACCCAAATGCGGCCTTTATGCACCTCAACCATCCCTTTGGCAATAGATAACCCCAGTCCCATACCCTGATATTTGCGGGTAAGCGACGGCTCGACCTGATAAAATTGATCAAAGATGTGAGCATATTCCGATTTGGGGATGCCAATGCCGGTATCAATAACATTAATCCAGTATTTGTAGCCTTTTAACTCCACATTGATATGAATACGTCCGCCTTCGGAGGTAAATTTAATGGAATTGGAAATTAGGTTAGCCAAGACCAGATATATTTTTTGGCGGTCAGCATCAATATTTAGAGGGCTATCGTTTGGCGTAAATTTGGTTGTCAGAATCTGCCGTTTGCCCGTAATTAATTCAGAGAATTCGTGGGTCACATCCAACACAAGTTGTCGCAAGGAGAACATGCTTCGTTCAAGCTGGACCTCGTTGGTTTGAATATGGCGCAAGTTGACCATATCATCAATGAGTGAACGCAGTCGGATGGCGCTGCTTAAAACAATCTCAAGCTGCTCACTGGCCTGTCCCGACACATTATCCCGTAGAAAAGTAGCGTAACCCAAAATAACGGCCAGAGGAGTTCTCAACTCGTGCGAAGCAATACTTACAAAATCGCCCTTAATCTGGTCCAATTGAGACAATTCCCGATAGGCTTGCTGTAACTCATCCAGCAGCCGGGCATTTTCGATGGCAATGGCGGCCTGGGCGCTCAGGGTGGTAGCAATTTGAATATCATCTTGATTGAAACCGTCTTCAGATTTTTTATTAACAACTTCCAAGACGCCAATCACTTCATCGCGGACCTTTAGCGGCACCCCCAAAATGGATTGGGTTTCAAAGTCAGTTGTTTCATCTACCCCACGATGCCAGCGTGGATCATTTTTGGCATCGCGAATTAGTAAGGGTCTATCTTTGCGAACCACCCAACCGCCGATACTATTATCCAATGGTACCGATACTTTTTTCAAAGCTTCGGTGACGCCACCGGTAGCCTCAGCAAAGCGTAATTCGCCGGTGTGTTTGTCAATCAACATGATAGAGCAAGCTTCGGTATTGGTTAGCTCTGTAGCGGCTTGAATAATAATTTGCAAAAGCGGCTCAAGGCTCAAGGTAGAGTTTAAAATCTGGCTAACTTTTACAATTCGCTCCAGGTAACCGATGCGTCGTTCCAGGCCCTCAATCTTCTGCTCCAGCACGATGGCCCGGTCAACTTCATTGTCCGGTTCCATAGCTGGCTCCCAATTGGGCGGCGCATCCTGTTCAGCAAGATCGGTTTCTTCACCGAATGCCGGAGTTGACAAATTATTGGCTTCCTCCGGCCAATTAGTCGCTTCTGTTTCCTGGTTAGAGTCGGAGTCGCCGGGTGGACCATCTAGATATTTTAACATTCAACTCTCACTTTTCAATTAGGGGTATTAGGTACAGTTGAGTTTCGAGTTTTAAGCAGACGAAACTTAATCCCGTTTGACATCCCCAAAATTTAGAAGTGGCCTGCACAGTTATCGAAAATAAACTACCTCGTGGTCAGAGGTATTTCCCCCTGTAGATTATAGCACAAGTCAGTGGAATTTGTCTATGTATCAAAAATTTGGGCGGAGATGGATCGTTATCTTCACGGATACAATCTGGTTAAACAATTTTCAATAGTGGGAGTAATCTCAATAGATGGTTGCGCTACTTTCCAACCCAAGCAGATTAGAAATTCATGATTACCTGCCGGACCGGTGATAGGTGAGAGGGTGATACCCAAAACTCTAAAATCAATACTAATGGCAAAATTAGCCGTGCTCTCCAAAACTTGTTGATGGATAGCTTTTTCGCGCACCACCCCACCCTTGCCTACCTGGCTGCGACCTGCCTCAAACTGGGGCTTCACCAAAGCAATAACCAGACCCGGCGTGGCTAACCATTTTTTCACGGCCGGCAAAATTAGTTTTAAAGAAATGAATGACGCATCAATGGTCGCCAGATGGATCGGCTCCGGCAATGACTCAAGGTAACGCGCGTTGGTTCGTTCCATCACGACAACCCGCTCATCCTGGCGTAATTTCCAATCGAGTTGCCCATAGCCTACATCAATGGCATACACCCGCGCCGCGCCACGTTGAAGTAGAACATCGGTAAAGCCACCAGTCGAAGCGCCAACATCTGCGCAGATAGTAGCGGTCGGATTGATCCTGAATTCATCCAGTGCTGCGGCTAGTTTTATACCCCCCCGACTCACATAAGGCAGCTCTTCTTCAATATGAACCTCAACCTCGCTGGGTATTTGAACTCCCGACTTAGTCACTATCTGGCCATTAACCCGAACCTTACCAGCCATAATCAGCGCCTGGGCTCGATTTCTGCTCTCCACCAAACCCTTTTCGGTTAGCCAAATATCCAGTCTAATTTTGACCATATAAATACTGCCATTAGCGTAGCACAATTACAGGCAATCTGCAACCTACCCCTTTGAGGTTCCACTTACCTAAATGTTGACCAACTTTTGCCAAAGCTTCCGCGCTCAAATATCATGTTCCCATAATTACTTTATGGAGAAATAAATTGTTTATCAGTATATTCAAATCATTACGCCCCAAGCAATGGACCAAGAACGGCTTTATCTTTGCTGCCTTGATTTTTGATATTAAGTTATTTCAAGCCGAGCCGCTTATTAAAACAGTTTATGGTTTTATTCTCCTCTGTTTAATTTCCGGTACAGTTTACATCGTTAATGACCTAGTTGACATTGAGAAAGATCGCCAACATCCCACCAAGAAAAATCGTCCCATTGCTTCTGGACGGATACCCTACGGTGTTGCTATAACCACGGCGACTATTCTATCAGTTGTATGCTTATCCTTAAGCTTTTTACTTGATGTTGGATTTGGAATCACGGCTGTTGGCTATTGGTTATTACAAATTGCTTACTCGCTGGTATTAAAGAATATTGTGATTGTCGATGTTTTAACAGTTGCTGGTGGCTTTGTCTTACGCGTGGCCGCTGGCGTCATTTTAGTTCAAGCTGAAAGATTCTCACCCTGGCTGTACGTCTTTACCGTGTTATTAGCCCTTTTTCTGGTATTGGGCAAACGGCGTCAGGAACTGGCTATACTCAAGGATCACGCGGTCAACACCCGAGCTATTCTCGATGAGTACAATCTGCCTTTTCTAGATGAGATGATGGCCATCGTCACTGCCGGCACCGTGATGACTTATTCCTTTTACACCTTTTCGGCGCCTAACCTGCCGGATAACCACTTGATGATGCTAACCATCCCTTTTGTCCTTTATGGTATTTTTCGCTATCTGTATGTAATCCATGTACAAGGTAATGGTGGCGCTCCCGATGAAGTCTTAATTGTAGACCGCCCTCTACAAATAAGCATTGCCTTATTTACCTTAGTTGTAGTAGCAATCCTTTACTGGCGTTAAGCGCTATATGGCTACACCCTGTAGGTTTAACTTTTCCGTATAAATAAAAAGAGATACCTTTGGGCTGAAAGGTATCTCTTTTTATAAACTAACTCCAAACAGCGTGTATCAGAGCGTATGGCTTTCCTCTTACCTTACGATGCACGCTATTTCTTGAAGAAACCTTAGCGTTTGGTGTATTGCGGCGCTTTTCTGGCTCGTTTGAGACCGGGCTTCTTGCGTTCTTTGGCCCGTGGGTCACGGGTCAGCATGCCATGCTCACGCAAAACTTTGCGGTATTCTGGGTCAGCCTTGAGCAAAGCGCGAGCAATACCCAATCTCACCGCACCTGCCTGTCCGGTCACGCCGCCGCCCGTAACTTTCACGGTAACATTAAAACGACCATCCGTACCCGTAACCTTAAGTGCTTCATTGATCTGATATTGATCGGTATCACGGCTAAAATATTCCTGAATTGGTTTGTCATTGACGGTAAAGCTACCGCTGCCACTGGTATGCAACCGGACTCGGGCGGTAGCTGTTTTGCGCCGGCCAAGACCTTCGTAATATTGGGTATCTGCCATAGTTAATTCTCTTCCTCAAATAATAACAACTTGACGATTAAAACTCCATCGATTTGGGCTGCTGCGCCTCATGAGGATGGTTGGGGCCTGGATAAACTTTTAGTTTCTTAAACATACGTCGCCCCAGTCGATTTTTGGGTAACATTCCCCGCACCGCAGCTTCTAACACGCGCTCCGGGAATTTCTGCAATTGATCACGCAGGCTAATTTCCTTGATCCCGCCAGGGTAACCAGAATGCCGATAATACTTCTTTTGACTCATTTTCTGTCCCGTTGCATGAACTTTCTCGGCATTGATAATTATCACATAATCGCCACAATCAACGTGTGGAGTATAAAGAGGCTTGTGTTTGCCTCGCAGAATAGTAGCCGTGCGGGTAGCTAAACGACCCAGGGTTTGTCCCTGAGCGTCAATAACATACCAATCACGCTGAATTTCTGCTTCTTTAGCACTAATCGTTTTCACAGTTGTATTACTCCTCTAAAGTTGAACCCTTAGCCTTCAACCGGGTAACTCACCTGCACCAAGCACAAACCGTGAGCTGGCGCTGGCGAGGCCGAACGCGTTAAATCTCGCGCTTCCAAAATATTTTTAATCTCGCTGGCAGCCAATTGACCCAAACCAACCTGAATCAAAGTCCCCACGATCGTTCTGACCATTCGGTACAAGAAAGCATTGGCCGTTATTTCAAAGGCTAACAAATTACCATTTGCAGACCATTCAGCCTGGGTCACCAGTCGCCTCATATTGTCACCTTGAGGCGGCCTACCGAACGAAGCAAAATCATGGGAACCTACCAGGAATTGGCTAGCTTCATTCATTGCCGCCACATCTAATTTTTTTCTGACGTGGTAGGCATACCGCCGCTGCAACACACTCACCCAGGGTTGGTTCATCACCGTATAGCAATAGGACCGGCTCACGGCGCTAAACCGAGGGTGAAAAGTTGGCTCTGCGATTTTTAAAGCGCTTATGACAATATCGTCCGGTAAGGTAGCGTTAAGAGCGCGATGCAAGTCTTCTGGAGAATGTTTCCAGGCCACATTAAAGGCAATGGCCTGTCCCGTTGCATGTACTCCCGTATCTGTCCGACCTGCCGCATCTATTCGAATGATCGATTGGGTAACTTGTTCTAACGCTTTTTCGATCTCACCCTGAATAGTTCGGCCATTGGTCTGGAACTGAAACCCCAGGAAATCGGTTCCATCATATTCAACGATAGCCCGATAGCGATACTCACCGGTCACAAGCTACCACAGCACACAAAAATCAGGCCTTGTCCACCAATTCAATCAAAGCCATCGGCGCCGCATCACCGTGACGCGGCCCCAGCTTATAAATCCGCACGTAGCCACCAGTACGATTTTGCGCTCGCGGCCCAATCTCAGCAAAAAGCTTTTGCAGCACTGCTGGATCAGTCACCTCGCGCGCAGCCAAACGGCGTGCATGTAAATCACCACGTTTGGCCAACGTAATTAACTTTTCGGCAATAGGTTGAATACTCTTAGCCTTGGCCTCAGTGGTCGTGATTTGATCGTGTCTAAATAACTCAGTCGCCAGGTTGCGAAAGAGAGCCTTGCGATGATTGGTCGAGCGGCTCAGCTTTCGCCCCATTACGTTGTGTCGCATGATTATTACTCCTCAGAAACTAGCCCAAAAGCGAGCCTATATTTAGAAATCCTTGACGGCTACCGGGGAGGCATCTCCATCATCAGCCAAGATATTCAAAAAGCCCTTTTCTTCCAGGCGCTCCATCAACTCATCTAGCGATTTTTGGCCGAAGTTACGGATTGCCAGAATCTCGTCCTGGCCTTTCTTCAGTTTTTCCAAAATCTCGCCCACCTGGGTGATACCGGCCCGCTTGAGACAATTATAGGCGCGCACGGTCAACTCCAGTTCTTCGATGGGCGTCTCATAAATTTTGCTCGGAATGCCGCCTTCAGACTCAACCTCAACCGGCACCTCAATCTCGGTGACGCCAGCCACCAACGAGAAATGTTGCACCAGGATTTTGGCCGATGAACTGAGCGCATCATGCGGTGAAATCGTCCCGTCGGTAGTAATTTCCAGGATCAACCGATCGTAATCTGTTGCCTGACCAATCCGGGCCCGCTCGACTACGAAATTAGCCTTGCGGATGGGACTAAAGATCGCATCAACCGGAATTTCGCCAATCGGCAGCTTACCGCGCTCTTCGGCGGGGGAATAACCCCGGCCCATCTGTACGACCAATTCCATATCCAACTCTGCTTCCGCCGAGTCAGCGGTCAGGAGATGCAAGTCAGGATTGATGATTTCAACGTGGGGTGGATATTCGATATCACCCGCCGTGATTACACCCTCACCCTTGACCTCAACCCTCAAACGAGCCGATTCATTCTGATGCAACTTGAGCCTGAGTTGTTTTACATTCAAAATCAGTGCAGTCATATCTTCACGTACGTGAGGGATATCAGAAAATTCGTGATGCACCCCACTCACACGAATAGAGGTAACTGCCGCGCCGGTTAAAGATGAGAGCAAAACGCGGCGCAACGTATTGCCCAAAGTAATACCGTATCCACTTTCCAGGGGACCGATACTAAAACGACCATAACTTCGAGAACTAGCCTCGGTTTCTATTTTGGGTAAGACCAAATTCATGTCAGCCAATGGAACACCCTCCAAAATACGTCTAGCCTGTAATCTATAATCTCGCCACGAACCTCTAATTATTGAACACTGTCAACCTACCAGACTGACCTGGCTTACCGGCTATAATATTCAACAATCAGTTGTTCGTTGAGGGTGACATCAATGTGTTCGCGTGTAGGTTTACTGACGACCCGTCCAGCAAGTTCGGTCACATTCAGGCTCAGCCAACCCGGCACGCGTCCCTCATCTAAACTTTTTGCCAATTCCTTAAAATAATTTGTTTTCCGGCTGCCCTCACGAACGGCTATCACATCCCCTTCCGAGGCCAAAAATGAGGGAATATTGGTTTTGCGACCATTGACCTCAAAGTGACCGTGGGATACAAGTTGTCGTGCCTGAGCGCGAGAAGAGGCCAACCCTAGCCGATAAATCACATTATCTAGCCGGCTTTCTAAAAGAATAAGCAGGTTAGCCCCGGTCAAACCTTTTTGACGCTGCGCTTCGTGGAAATAACGCCGGAATTGTCGCTCAAAAATCCCATAGAGCCGGCGGACCTTCTGCTTTTCTCGCAATTGGTTGCCATAGTCCGACTCTTTGCGACGAAACTGCCCTTGACGCCCATGCACTCCTGGTGGATACGAACGTCGCTCAATTGCACATTTTGGGCTAAAGCACCGGTCCCCTTTGAGAAAAAGTTTTTCCCCTTCGGCCCGGCATAATCTACAAACTGGATCAATATAACGTGCCAAGTTATCCTCCTAAAAAATAAACACCAATAAATGAAAGAGGTTTACAGGCTTGGCTAACCCTTCATCCCTCTTGAAAGTTTCAGAATCTTTGTTGCCTACCTCAAACTCCGAGATTCTTGAGCAAGAACCGCCACAATCATACGATTTATAGCGATTACTGGTCAGTCGCCAGTAGCCATCTCAAGCTAGACTCGGCGCTTTTTGGGTGGGCGGCAACCGTTGTGCGGAATAGGGGTCTTGTCGGTAATCGAGCGCAGTTTCATTTCCGCCGCTTGCAATGAACGGATCGCTGCTTCACGCCCCGGTCCAGGACCTTTGATAAACACATCCAATTCTCGCATCCCATGCTCTTGCGCCACTTTGGCCGCATTTTTGGCCGCTAACTGAGCAGCATAAGGTGTGCTCTTGCGCGAACCCTTGAAGCCGCTTGTCCCGCCGCTCGACCAGGAGATAACATTGCCTTGCTGGTCGGTGATGCTCACAATCGTATTATTAAAGGTCGCATAAATATAAGCCCGACCATAACTTACATTTTTCTTTTCTTTTTTTCCGGTCGACCGAACCGTTCGAGCTTTCTGTTTTGCCATAAAATCTCCAATTACCGAATAGGGTTATAATTATTTCCGCGCAGCCCGCTTCTTACCGGCCACGGTCCGTCGAGTGCCTCGCTTGGTCCGCGCATTGGTCCGGGTTCGCTGGCCTCGTACCGGCAAGCTACGGCGATGACGCATACCACGATAGCAACCAATTTCCTGCAAGCGCTTAATATTTAAGCCAATCTCGCGCCGCAAGTCGCCTTCCACTACATAGTCGCGGTCAATAAGCTCACGTAGGCGAGTAACTTCTTCTTCGGCCAAATCCTTGACCCGTGTATCAGGATTAATCCCTGTATTTCGAAGAATCTCCTGACTGGTCGCTAAACCAATTCCATAAATATAAGTGAGGCCAACCTCAACTCGTTTCTCACGAGGCAGGTCAACACCGGCAATACGAGCCATACTTCTTCTCCTTACCCTTGGCGTTGCTTATGCCGGGGATTGGTGCAAATAATTCGCACTACCCCACGGCGTTTGATAATTTTACAATTGTCACATCTACGTTTAACTGAAGGTCTTACTTTCATGATTACCATCCTCAGCATGCCTGTATAAGACAGGCCCGCTTCATTACAATAAAGTCAAAATATAAGGCTCGCCATCGGTGATGGCAAATGAATGTTCAAAATGAGCCGATAATTTACCATCGGCAGTGACCACAGTCCAATTATCATCTAGCAGTTGGGTTTTCCAGGTTCCCACATTAACCATCGGTTCAAGTGCAATCGTCATGCCTGTTTTAAGGCGCATGCCCCGACCCCGCTGGCCGAAATTTGGTACCTGTGGGTCCTCGTGCATATTTCGCCCGACACCGTGGCCCGTATACTCCCGCACCACACTGTAGCCATGCGCCTCCACATATTCCTGAACCACTGCCGATATATCCTCAGTGCGATTACCAGCTCGGCCCTGGCTGATTCCCTCATACAACGCTTGTTCGGTCACTGCCAACAAACGCTGAGCTTCCTCGGAGATTGGGCCAACCGGAATAGTTGTAGCGGCGTCGCCCACCCAACCTTTATAATAGGCCCCACAATCTACACTAAAGATGTCTCCTTCACGTAACACCCGCTGGTCACTGGGGATACCGTGCACTAACTCGTGGTTGATACAGGCGGTAATTGTTTTTGGAAAAGGCGGTCCCCCTTGACGTTGATTAGGGTAGCCTTTGAAAACCGGCTTAGCATTATGTTGCTTTAAAACTTCCTCGGCAATACGATCCAGTTCACCGGTTGTAACTCCAGGGCGTGTATGTCGGCGAACTTCATCCAAGGCTAATGCCACAATTTTCCCTGCCTGGCGCATCATTTGGATTTCCTCTTTGGATTTCAAAACGACACGCCGCACGTTGGTTTGTAGCAAAGTGCTAGCAGGTGTTATTTTCATCATCTCGACTAACTTCTCAAGACCAAACTTCAATAGCCCCACTAATTCCGTTAGCTGATGAAGCCTTCGTAGTGGCGCATCAACAGTTGGGCCTGAAGCTGTTTCATCGTATCCAACACCACCCCGACCACAATCAACAACCCGGTGCTGGTGATAAGCAACGCTTGCGTTTGACTACTACTTTGATTCACCCCAGGAATGACGTGAACCAGCCAGGGCAAAATTGCTACGCCGCCTAACAATAGAGCCCCTACCAGGGTAATACGTTGGAGGACTGTATTGAGATAAACTTCGGTGCGTTTGCCCGGTCGTAATCCCGGGATGAAACCACCCTGCCGCTGCAGATTTTCAGACAGATTCTGCTGCTTGAAGATAACATCTGTATAGAAGTAGGTAAAGCCAACCACCATGATAAAGTAAAGAATCCAGTAGGGATATGAAGTTGGATTCGGGCTAAAATACTGAACCACAAAATTGGCCATATTTGCGATAATCTGGTTTTGACTGAATTGGAAATAACCGGCTACTGCACTGGGAAAAATCATGATAGATTGCGCAAAAATTAGCGGAATCATCCCAGCGCTATTGACTTTCAAGGGAATATGCGTGCTTTGACCACCATACACTTTTGTTCCTCGTACCCGCTTGCCATACTGCACAGGAATACGGCGCTGCCCTTCTTGCACAAAGACAATCACGGCAATTGTTAAAATGGTGATGACGGCGAACACGACCAGATTAAACCACTCTTGCCGACTAATAAAGTTACCTATCTGGCTGGGAATTTGGGCCGCAATGCCGCCAAAAATGATAATGGAGACACCATTACCGATACCCTGCTCAGTAATGAGTTCACCTAGCCATACGGCCACCATTGTCCCCGCAGTCATTGTCAGCAATGTCGCTATCGTAGCCAGCGGGTTCACGCTGAAACCAAAATTCGTCAGAACCCCAGGCACTGAATTCTGGATAAAGACGACCTGACCGTAAGCCTGAAGCATCGCCAGAGGTACACTTAACCAATGTGTGTACAAATTTATCTTGTTTCGGCCCTGCTCACCCTCTTTCGAAAGCTCTTGCAACTGCGGCACTAGCGGGGTGAGTAACTGGATGATAATCGAAGCCGTGATGTAAGGGTATACTCCCATCGCCATCACCGAAAACCGGGCTAACGTGCCGCCGGAAAGCAAGTTCAAGAATTGAACAATTGTGCTCCCCTGTCCACCCGACTCCAAAAAATTTTGCAGCGCTGCACCATTCACACCGGGTACCGGCACGTGTGCCGCCGCACGATAAGCAACCAGAATCAGGATTGTAAAAATAATTTTACGTCTCAGATCCGGCAGAGTCAGCGCATTTCGAATCGCTTCTATCATTAGAAAATTAAATCCTTCTCAATTATCGGTAAACCCAGCAAGTCGGTTTCAGACACACCCCCCACCATGAGGAGGACACATCTCAAGCTAAAGGTAAAACCTCGACCGTACCGCCAGCGGCTTCGATTTTTTCTTTGGCGCTCTTAGAGAATCGATGCGCTTTCACGGTAAAAGCGGCGGTTATTTCACCACTACCCAGAATCGCCACCGCTTTGTCGGATCGTTTGATAACACCGGCCTCAACCAAAACTTCGGGCGTTATTTCCTGAGCCCCTTCGCCAAATCTTTCCTGCAAAAACTCAACATTAATCGGCTTGTATTCCACCCGTCGAATGTTGGTAAATCCACGTCGGAAGGGTAAGCGGCGCACCAGAGGCAACTGACCACCTTCAAAATAAGGCCCCTTGCCGCCGCCAGAGCGAGCATTTTGGCCCTTGATACCTCGGCCAGAAGTTTTACCTGAGCCTGAAGCCATTCCCCGGCCAATTCTTTTTTTTCTTTTATTACTACCCGCAGGGGGTCTTAAATCATGTAACTGCATAACTCTGTGCCTCCAATTATGCCTCTTCCACCCGTACCAGATGAGAAACCTTGCTAATCATCCCTCTGATAACCGGTGTATCACTATGCTCCACCGTTTGGCCAAGTCGGCGCAAGCCCAAAGCACGTACCGTATTTTTCTGTCGGACTGAATAACCAATCGCGCTTTTGACCCAAGTAACCTTCAGCGCTTTAGTTTCTTTCTTAGCCATTATTCCCTCTCCCAATCCAGAACGATTGTACCCGGTCGAGCGGAATTCCCCGGTTTTGAGCCACTTCTACTGGATCTTGCAGTTCATTGAGCGCCTTAATCGTCGCCTTGACTACATTCAAAATATTAGAACTACCCTTGCTTTTGGTCAAAATATCATGAATACCGGCAGCTTCCACCACCGCCCGCACTCCACCGCCGGCAATTACGCCGGTACCGGGCGAAGCCGGTTTTAAGAACACCTTTGCAGCACTAAAGCCAGAGGTAATCTCATGGGGAATGGTCGTTCCCGACATAGGAATTTTGCGCATGTTGCGTCGTGCCCGTTCGGACCCTTTACGAATAGCTTCAGGAACTTCGCGGGCCTTGCCAATGCCGACTCCCACACTGCCATTGCCGTCTCCGACAACGACGCAGGCCCGAAAGCTAAAACGGCGACCACCTTTTACCACCTTGGCCGTACGTGCAATATGAACTACGCGCTCATCAAGTTCTTCTACAGCGTCCTGAAATTCACGCTTTGCCATAAAATTCTCCTTAAACGTCGAGCGTTATTAAAACTTCAGCCCAGCTTCACGTGAGGCGTCGGCCAAAGCTTTAACTCGACCGTGATATTTGTAGCCGCCCCGATCAAAAACCACCTGAGTAATGCCTGCTTCCAGCGCACGTACAGCTACCAATTTGCCCACCAGCGAAGCGCGCTCGGTTTTGCCTTTGCCACTGGTTACTTCGGCAGCCCGAACATCAGCATCCAAACTGGAAGCTGAAATCAA
This sequence comes from uncultured Caldilineaceae bacterium, assembly GCA_964604225.1. Lineage (GTDB taxonomy): Bacteria > Chloroflexota > Anaerolineae > 4572-78 > J111 > DSQQ01. The sequence continues at coordinate 11,429 of CAZRYD010000056.1, read as the reverse complement.
GGTAACGCCTTTGGTGTCATCAATCACCTGGGCATAAATATGGTTTAAGCTACGAAACACATTCAGGCGGGGCCGCTCAGGCATCCCAACCAACTGCTTGCGCACTCGTATATGGCGGCGCTTCCTGGCAACATATGACGGATTAGTTTTTCCCATAATTCCTCCAATAAGTAAACGCCCTGGCGTTTACTTAGCCTTACCGGCCTTACCAGCTTTGCGCCGGACTTTTTCTTCAATATACCGGATGCCCTTACCTTTGTAAGGCTCCGGTGGGCGAGTTCGGCGGATTTGCGCACAAATCTCACCTACTAACTCTTTATCTATGCCCTGCACAGTCAGGTCTCGCCCAGTTTTGTCTACTTCAAAGCTAACGCCCTGAGGTGGCTCGAAAACAACATTATGTGAATAACCTACGTTTAAAACCAAATTCTTGCCTTCCACGGCTGCCTTGTACCCAACACCTTCAATATATAACTGGCGCTTAAAACCAGCGCTAACGCCGGTAACCATATTACTGAGCAAGGCCCGGGTTAGGCCGTGTTTAGAACGATGCGTTCGATGATCACTGTGTCGCGTCGTTATCACCTGGCCATCTTCTTGTTTTAACTCGATTTCGGGTGGAAAATCTCGCTGCAACTCACCCTTAGGGCCTTTAACCACAACCGAGTTCTTATTAATATCTATGGTTACTCCCTTGGGAACAACCACAGGTAATCTACCTATTCTCGACATGACATCACCTCAACAATAATAGCCCGAGTTAACTGGCAGCCCTTTACCAAACGTTACACAGCACTTCGCCACCTAGTCCTAGGCGACGTGCTTGCCGTCCCGTCATTACCCCTTTAGAGGTAGAGACAATAGAGATACCTAAACCGCTCCGAACCCAGGGAATATCCTGCTTTTGACAATAAGTTCGTCGGCCCGGTTTGCTGACTCGTTGCAGATTGTTAATCACCGGTCTGGGGTGACGTTCACGAGTATACTTCAGGTGAATCAACAACGTCGAACCAACTTTGCCAGGCAAAATCTCATAATCTTGAATAAAGCCTTCTTCTTTCAGAAGCTTCGCAATCGCCTCACGTACCTTCGAAGCAGGCATCGCAGTTTGAGAGTGGCGGGCCATGCAGCCATTTCGAATACGAGTCAACATATCGGCAATGGGATCAATAACGCTCATATACAGTCCTCTTCATCAAAATCAAGATGTTCACTCAATAACGTCAAGCCAGCCTTACCAGCTCGACTTAACTACTCCGGGAATTTTGCCTTCGTTTGCCAACTGGCGGAAGCAAATCCGGCACAAGCCAAAACGGCGCATATAAGCTCGCGGGCGACCGCATTGGCTACAGCGGTTATGAACCCGCACCTCAAACTTCCGACGTTGTTCTCGCACAATCATACATTTTTTTGCCATTATTACCTTACCTCTTAAAGGGCATGCCCATTAAATCCAACAGCCGGCGGCCTTCCTCATCGGTCTTAGCTGTGGTTACAATGTTAATTTCCATCCCGCGCAGCTTGTCAATTTTATCATAATCAATTTCGGGCCAAGATAGCTGCTCGGCCAAACCAAGGCTAAAATTACCTCGACCATCAAAGCTATCGGCTGAAATACCCCGAAAATCACGCTGGCGGGCCAGTGAAATATTGATCAACCTGTCCAAAAAATCCCACATGCGATTGCCGCGCAGAGTCACTTTGGTCCCAATCGGGTTGCCTTCGCGCAGTTTGAAGGTTGCGATAGATTTTTTGGCGCGGGTAACTACCGGGCGCTGACCAGTAATCTTCATGAGATCACCTGTGGCGTTTTCCAGGGCCTTGGCATTTTGCAGGGCCTCACCCAGACCAATATTGACCACCATTTTGGTAATGCGCGGTACTTGGTTGATATTGGAGTAACTAAACTCCTTCTGCAAGACCGGCACGATCTCTGCTTTATACTTATCTTTTAAACGAGGCATAATTCTTTCCTTACCATCCCCAAAAATTACGACACTTTATCAATCGGTGAGCCACAGCGTTTGCAGACGCGCACTTTCTTGTCGCCTTCGATGCTGAAGCGAACCCGACTCGCCTCATCACAATTAGGACAAACCAACATCACATTTGAAATATGAACGGGTGACTCTCGTTCAATAATGCCGGTTTGGGTACGAGTCTGGCTAACAGGTCGTTGATGTTTTTTACGAATATTAACCCCTCGGATGACCAGTTTATCGCCATCCGCATTGCGTCGGACACGTCGATTGTCGCGGTCGACATACCAGTCGACCAAAATTTTTTCCACTTCACCCCGTGCGCCGATTTCGTTGCCGGTAATTACCTGAACCGTATCACCTTTTTTTATTCGCTGCATGTTGTAATCTCCTTGTTGTACCAGTGGTCGCAGGGGCGGCTAGAGCACTTCCGGGGCTAACGAAACAATGCGCATAAACCCTTTTTCGCGCAGTTCTCGGGCAACCGGTCCAAAGATACGGGTGCCACGTGGCCCCTTGGCTTCGGAGTCTAAAATAACAGCGGCATTATCATCAAACTTAATATAAGAACCGTCGGGCCGGCCTATCTCCTTGGTCGTCCGTACAACCACCGCCTTGACCACATCACCCTTCTTCACAGAACCCTGAGGGGCAGCTTGTTTCACAGCAGCCACAATAACATCCCCTACACTCGCGTAGCGACGCCTGGAGCCGCCGACCACCTGGATGCACAAAATTTCTTTGGCTCCACTATTATCCGCCACCTTCAGGCGACTTTCTTGTTGTATCATGATAAATTACTCCACCACTCTCTCAAGATAAAACCTGCCCGCAGATTTTAGGCTTCCTGTTTGGCCATAACCTCGACTAATGCCCAGCGTTTTTCCTTACTTATTGGTTTAGACTCGATGATTTTGACCAAGTCGCCGACGTGAGCAATATTTTGCTCGTCATGGGCTTTGTATTTCTTGTGATAACGCATCACTTTGCCATATTGTGGGTGGCGCTTAATGCGGTCTACCTGAACCACAATGGTCTTGTCCATTTTGTCGCTGGTCACACGACCCACTAGAATTTTACGTTGCTCTCTAGCCATCCCTGTTTAACTCCTGATCCACTAAAATTAGGCCGCGGCCCGTTTACGCTCATTGAGAATCGTCTTCATCCGAGCAATATCTCGCTTGAGCACGGTAAACCGATTGGTATCTTTCACCTGACCAATAGTTTGCTGAAAACGCAGGTTAAAAAGTTCTTCGTGAGCCTCTTCCAGTTTGGTCTGGATTTCGCCTTCAGATAAATTTCTAATCTCAAACGCTTGCATGGCTTACCCCTTAACCAATGATCCGATGCACAAACTGGGTTTTGATCGGCAACTTGTGCGCCGCCAGTCGCATGGCCTCTTTAGCCGATTCCTCTGGCACCCCGGCAATTTCAAATAGTACTCGGCCCGGCTTGATGACTGCTACCCAGTGATCAACTGAACCTTTACCACTACCCATGCGGGTTTCGGCAGCCTTGGCTGTAACCGGCTTGTCAGGGAAGATGCGAATCCACAATTTTCCTCCACGGCGCACATAGCGCACAATCGCCCGGCGAGCTGCCTCGATTTGTCGACTGGTCATCCAGCAAGGTTCCAGAGCCTGCAACCCATATTCGCCAAAGGATACTTCCGCCCCACGAGTCGCTTGACCTCTCATGCGGCCCCGCATTTGTTTTCTGTATTTTACGCGCTTAGGCATCAACATAATCTAGACTCCTTTTTGCCCGGAAGACGGAGGATAGAGGATTGAAGAGAGTAAGACAGTAGTTGTCCCAGTCTATCTTCCATCTTCTATCTTCCACCTTGCCGTTTCAGGGCATCACATAAGCCCCAACAGGCTCCTCTTTAGGTTTAGGCAAAATTTCACCCTTGTAAACCCACACTTTAATTCCAATTTTGCTAAAGGTGGTCAAGGCCTCAACATTAGCATAATCGATATCGGCCCGCAGGGTATGCCGAGGAATCTGCCCTTCTCGCTGTGTTTCACGGCGAGCCATATCAGAGCCGCCCAGGCGACCACTACAGGTAATCATCACCCCCTGGGCCCCGGCTTTTATGGCCCGGCGTACCGCCTGCTTCATCGCTCGCTTGTGAGAAACGCGTTTCTCAATCTGCTGGGCAATACTCTCACCAATGAGAAAGGCATTAATGTCTGGATTTTCAATCTCGATCACATCAATATGAACTTTCTTATCGGTGAGCGTCTCTAGTTTTTTGCGCAACTGATTTACTGCCGCGCCTTTGCGCCCAATGACAATCCCTGGCTTAGAGGTGCTGATCTTCACCGTAACTTGTTTGGCGGCCGGCAAGCGTTCAATTTCCACGCTGGCGATACTGCCACGCTCATGCAGGTCAAAGACCAATTTGCGAATAGCCAAGTCTTCTCCCAGCAAATTGCGGTACTCGTTCCCTTCGGCAAACCAACGAGCCCGATGTTCCTGCACAAAGCCTAATCTAAATCCGATTGGATGAACTTTTCGACCCAAGCTACACTCTCCTTTTCAATTACCAATCAACCAACAATTGGCAACTTTCATCAAAAGTACACTTAACCTTCAACAGTCTGCGGAGCTTTCTCTGCCAATACCACCGTAATGTGGGAGAGACGCTTTTTGATCGGTTTGAACCGACCTCTTGCTCCATAGCGGGCCCGGCGTAGACGCGGTCCTTCGTCCACCGAAATAGCCGCAATGACCATGTCTTCGGCGTCAAGCGCAAAATTTTCTTCGGCATTGGCCAGCGCACTTTTGACGGTTTTATAAACTGGATCAGCCGCCGCCTGAGGAAGCAATTTCAGCACTTCCAAAGCCTGTTGGGCCGGCATACCCCGTACACTGTTCACGACCCGGCGCGTTTTGATCGGTGCGCCCATAATATATTTACTTACTGCTTTAACTTGAAAATCAGCCATCGTCTTAACCTTAATCCTTAACGACTACTCGACTTTTCTCTGGCCACATGGCCACGGAAGAAACGAGTCGGCACAAATTCACCCAGCCGATGCCCGACCATATTTTCCGTGATATAAATCGGGACATGACGGCGACCATCGTGAATGGCAATCGTGTGTCCAACCATCTGCGGAAAGATCGTGCTGGCTCGCGACCAGGTCCGGATGACCCGCTTTTCCCCGGCAGCGTTCATTGTTTCAATTTTTTTCAACAGTTTAGGCTCAATAAATGGCCCTTTTTTCAACGAACGAGTCATTGGCTAATCTCCTCTACCCTTACCGTCTCTTGTTCCGTCGGCTGCGCACAATATATTGTTCCGTGCGTTTGTTCTTGCGGGTTTTCGCACCCAGAGCAGGTTTACCCCAGGGTGTTTTGGGGCCGGGCATCCCCACTGGTGATCGCCCTTCACCACCCCCGTGCGGATGGCTATTCGGATCCTGCGCCGTACCGCGCACCCCTGGGCGAATGCCCAACCAGCGCTTGCGGCCCGCTTTACCCAAGACAATGTTGCTGTGATCTACGTTACCCACCTGGCCAATCGTAGCCAAACAATTCTGGTTGATTAAACGCACCTCACCGCTGGGCATGCGCACCTGGGCGTAAGTGCCTTCCTTAGCCAACAACTGAGCCGAAGTCCCAGCAGAACGCACCAGTTGTCCACCCTTGCCCGACTGCAATTCGATATTATGCACCTGAGTACCCAGAGGGATCCGATAAATAGGCAGCGCATTCCCCACTCGAATTTCAGCCGTCGGTCCCGACATGATCGTATCACCAACCTTGAGGCCAACCGGCGCCAAGATGTAGCGCTTTTCACCGTCAACATAGGTAACCAGGGCGATGCGTGCCGTTCGATTAGGATCATACTCAATCGTACTCACCTTCGCCGGAATGCCATGCTTGTCGCGCTTAAAATCAATAATTCGATAACGCTGCTTGTGACCACCGCCATGGTGCCGCACCGTGATCCGGCCTTGATTATTACGTCCGGCCCTTTTTTTCAGCGGGGCGAGCAAGCTTTTCTCCGGCTCAGTCCGGGTAATCTCTTCAAATGTTGCCACTGACATCCCTCGCCGGCCTGGCGAGGTTGGTTTGTAAAGTTTTACCGGCATAATTGTTATACCCCCTCAAAGGCTTCGATACGCTGCCCAGGGAGCAAGGTCACAATTGCCTTCTTCTGAGCTGACTCCCGCTGGACTTGCTTGCGCCCCCAGCGGCCAAATTTAGGTGTCTTATTGATAATGCGCACCTTCTTTACATCCACATCAAAAATATAAGAGACAGCCTGGGCGATCTCGACTTTGTTGGACCACGGATGCACTAAAAAGGTATATTGCCCTGACTCAGCCGCAATATTACTTTTTTCGGTATTAACTGGTCGAATAATAACTGCGTAAGGATTCATTTTCATCGTAGATATTCTCCCCAACCCAGAGTAATTGGCCCTTACCTCTAACCTAAAAAGCCTTCTATCTGGGTCACTGCATCTTTGGGCATAATAACATAGTTGTGGCCCAAAAGGTCGCGAATATTAAGGTACCCAGCTCGTACGGTCTTGACATTTTCCAGGTTACGAGCGCTCTTTTCCACATTCTCGTTGTGTTCGGGCAATAAAATAACCACACTGCCGGAAACCTGAAGGTTGTCCAGCAACTGCAACACTTCAACCGTTTTTGGCTCATCAAAAGCCAACTTATCCAAAACGATAAGCTGTTCCGCCGCTGCTTTAGTCGATAGAGCCGAGCGCAAGGCCAATCGCCGCATTTTGCGCGGCATTTTTTGGGTATAATCGCGTGGAACAGGTTTATGCGCCTGACCACCACCCACAAAAATGGGCGCCTTGCGGGAACCGTGCCGGGCGCGGCCTGTCCCCTTTTGCCGATACCACTTGGCTGTAGTCCGAGAGACTTCACCCCGTGTTTTGGCTTTATGAGTACCCAGGCGTCGGTTAGCCAACTGCCGTACCAGAGCTTGATGCATAACCGCAGCATTGGGCTCAATGCCAAAAATATCGTCACTCAGTTCTAGTTCTTCTACCGTAGCGCCGCTGGTGTTCTTAACATTTACCTTCATCATGCACTCCTCAGTTAACCTTTCACCGCTTTGCGCACGATGACCAGGCCGTTTTTTGCACCAGGAACAGCTCCACGAACAGCGATGACATTTTTTTCCGCATCTACCAGGGCCACTTTGAGATTCTGCGCCGTAACCCGGTCGTTGCCCATGCGTCCCGCCATACGGGTACCTTTCCAGACGCGGCCTGGCGTCGAGCCAGCCCCAACCGAACCGGGCGCTCGCCAGCGATCGGATTGGCCATGAGTTTTAGGTCCACCGCTAAAACTATGCCGTTTGACCCCGCCGGCAAAGCCTTTACCTTTGCTGGTCCCAATGACATCTACCACATCACCGGCCGCAAAAATAGAGGCATCAATTTTTTGACCTTCCTCATAATCATCGGGATTAGCCACGCGGAACTCTCGTAAATGCTTCACCGCTGGTGAACCAGATTTTTTGAGGTGGCCGGCCTTAGGTTTATTTAAACTCTTTTGGCGCAAGTCGCCAAAACCCAATTGGATGGCGCTATAACCATCGTTTTCAACTGTTTTCTTTTGTGTTACATAGCATGGCCCGGCTTCAATGATGGTCACGGGAATCACAATCCCCCGTTCATCTACAATCTGGGTCATGCCTACTTTTTTACCCAAAATCTGTGTCATTGTTCTTTAGGCTTTGGAACTGTAACCACCCTGGGCCATCATTCCTAAACCCGCTCCCCTTTCACATTCTTATCCGTGTCGTTAATCAGACACGTATTAGCTAAGAATTTAAGCCCCTATTTAATCTCAACATCCACCCCAGCCGGCAAATTCAGCCGAACCAGAGCGTCGATAGTTTTTGATTTGGGGTCAACTACATCGATTAAACGCTTATGAGTGCGGATTTCAAACTGCTCACGTGAGTCTTTATCAATAAACGGTGAGCGCAACACAGTAAATTTCTCAATTTTAGTGGGAAGAGGAACTGGCCCTACCACAACGGCTCCGGTTCGCTCGGCTGTGTCTACAATCTGTCGCACCGACTGATCCAACACTCGGTGATCATACGCTTTTAATCGAATTCTTATTCTGTGTTTGGACATTATATCTCCGTTGCTTAGGTTGCGGCGCTTACCGTCGCGGCCTGTCTGACTTTACGCTATAATTTTGGTAATAACGCCGGCGCCAACCGTCCGCCCACCCTCGCGAATGGCAAACTTCGACCCATCTTCCAACGCCACCGGCACTATCAACTTCACCTTCAACGTAATGTTATCCCCCGGCATCACCATCTCCACCCCCTCCGGTAACTCCACCGCCCCCGTCACATCCATCGTCCGAATGTAAAACTGCGGCCGATACCCATTGAAAAACGGCGTGTGCCGCCCCCCCTCTTCCTTCTTCAAAATGTAGATCGCCGCCTCAAACTCCGTGTGCGGGGTGATACTCTTCGGCTTGGCCAACACCTGCCCCCGCTCTATCTCTTCCCGATCCACTCCCCGCAACAACACCCCAATGTTGTCCCCAGCAATCCCTTCATCCAACAACTTGCGGAACATCTCCACCCCCGTGCATACCACCTTCCGCGTCTCTTTCAACCCAACTATCTCCACCTCTTCATTCACCTTGATCTTGCCCCGCTCGACCCGTCCCGTCGCCACCGTCCCCCGGCCCTTGATGCTAAACACATCTTCCACCGGCATCAAAAACGGCTTGTCCACCTGCCGCACCGGCGTCGGTATGTAGCTGTCCACCGCATTCATCAATTCCCAAATCGAAGCATAGTCAGCATCATCCGGATCCGTACTCTTGCTCTCCAAAGCCTGCAACGCACTCCCCCGAATGATCGGCAAATCATCCCCTGGAAATTCGTAGCTGCTCAACAACTCCCGCAACTCCAACTCCACCAACTCCAACAACTCCTCATCATCCATCATATCCACTTTGTTCAAATACACCACCATCGCCGGCACTTCCACCTGCCGCGCCAACAAAATGTGCTCCCGCGTCTGCGGCATCGGCCCATCCGGCGCACTCACCACCAAGATCGCCCCGTCCATCTGCGCCGCCCCAGTAATCATATTCTTGATGTAGTCGGCGTGCCCCGGACAGTCCACATGCGCATAGTGCCGTTTCTCAGTCTGATATTCCACATGCGCAATCGCTATCGTGATCCCCCGCGCTTTCTCTTCCGGCGCATTGTCAATACTGTCAAACGCCCGAAAATTCGCCCAACCCTTCATACTCAAGGTCTTGGTGATCGCCGCCGTCAATGTCGTCTTGCCATGATCCACGTGCCCAATCGTCCCCACATTGATGTGCGGCTTATCCCTCACAAATGTCGCTTTCGCCATTTTAATTTGGTCTCCTCACGTATTGCAATAGAATGTTTAACGGGTTTGTCTATGGTGGGAAGATTAGCCCTCCTCCCACAACCGTTTAGTTTCTCAATGTCTAAGGCAAACCTGTTAATTATATTAAAACTCAATACTTTTGCAAATTACCTACTCCAGAAGCGCTGTATATCAAACGCATTGCCCCTGGTAAATTATGCTTTTGATCCCGAAACAATCTTTTCCTTCAAGCTTTGGGATACCTCAGCATAATGGTCAAATTCCATCGTAAAAGTTGCGCGCCCTTGCGTTGACGAGCGCAAATCGGTCGCATAACCGAACATCTCAGACAACGGCACCAGGGCGGTAATAGCTGTCACACCCCCGACCCGTGGAGCCATCCCTTCGATAGCCCCCCGACGCGAGGATAGGTTGCCCATCACATCGCCGGTAAACTCTTCCGGGGTCGTGACCTCAACCTTCATTATCGGCTCCAACAGAACCGGAGCGCCTTTTTGCATAGCTTCTTTGAAGCCGATGGAACCCGCAATCTTGAAGGCCATCTCCGAAGAGTCAACTTCGTGGTAAGATCCGTCAACCAGGATGGCTTTTATATCAACTACCGGATAGCCAGCGACCACGCCGGTAGACAAGGCTTCCCTAATTCCTTGTTCAACAGCCGGGATGTACTCTCTGGGAATAGCACCGCCGACGATTTTGCTTTCAAATTCAAAGCCTTTACCTTTTTCCAGAGGCTCAACTTCCAGATGAACGTCACCAAATTGACCCCGACCACCACTCTGCCGTACAAAGCGGCCCTGCGCCTTGGCAGGTCGAGTAATGGTTTCTCGATAAGCCACTTGTGGTCGGCCTACATTCGCTTCAACCTTAAACTCGCGCCGCATACGCTCTACCAATACCTCCAGGTGAAGTTCGCCCATGCCAGAAATTTGGGTCTGGCCGGTATTTTCATCGGTTCTCACCTGAAAAGTAGGGTCTTCTTCAGCCAATTTTTGCAGGGCAATGGATAGCTTATCTTCATCCGCCTTGGTCTTGGGCTCAATCGCCAGGCTAATGACGGGTTCAGGGAACTTGATCGACTCCATCACCACCGGCCGCGAAGAGTCCGACAAAGTTTCGCCAGTGAAAGTATTTTTCAAACCGACTACAGCAGCTATATCCCCAGCGTAAATTGCTTTGATCTCTTCCCGGTGATTCGCGTGCATTTGCAGTAACCGGCCCAGGCGTTCTTTTTTGCCACGGGACGTATTTTGCACACCCTCACCCGACTCGGCTGTACCGGAATAGATGCGAATGTAAGTCAAACGGCCGACAAAGGGGTCGGTCACAATCTTAAAAGCGAGCGCCACAAACGGGTCATTCTCGTCGGCAAAAACAGTCACTTCTTGATCATTATGCGGATTGAGGCCAATCTTGGGAGGAACGTCTTTCGGCGAGGGCAGATAATTAATCACCGCATCCAACAGACGCTGGACACCCTTGTTCTTCAAAGCCGAGCCACACAATACCGGGACAATGTCACCCGAAATCGTCGCCACACGCAGCGCGTGAATCAACTCACTCGGAGAAATTTCTTCGCCTTCAAGGAATTTTTCGGTCAGGGTGTCATCAGACTCAGCAACCTTCTCAACTAGCTGCTCGTGCAGCATCTGGGCCTCTTCCAGCAGATCATCAGGAATGGGGCTAGCTTCAGATTTCGTCCCCAGATCATCCAGGTAATAAACAGCTTCCATGCGGATCAGGTCAATTACGCCCCTGAATTTATCTTCAGCGCCAATGGGCATTTGAATCGGAACCGGGTTAGCCCCCAGACGATCAACAATCATGTTGACCGTACGTTGAAAATCCGCCCCCGTACGGTCCATTTTATTGACAAAACAAATACGCGGTACGCCAAAACGGTCGGCCTGGCGCCAGACGGTTTCAGATTGCGGCTCTACCCGAGCTAAAGCATCAAAGACCACAACCCCGCCATCCAGTTCCCGCAATGAGCGTTGTAACTCGGCTGTAATTTAACTGTGGCAGGGCGTATGAATGATATTTATTTGATGATTACTCCTAATGCAAGT
>CAZRYD010000055.1:0-25874 GCA_964604225.1 uncultured Caldilineaceae bacterium | reverse complement strand
TCACCCCCATCGCCGTTTGTAACCAAAAAGGCGGCGTCGCCAAAACGACCACCTGCCTGTCCTTAGGCGCCTGCCTGGCCGAGCTGGGGTATACGGTCCTGCTGATCGACCTGGACCCCCAGGCGCACCTGACCCTCTCCCTGGGTCTCAAACCGGAGAAACTCGCCCGGACCATAGGCGACGCCCTCCTGGGCACGACCTCGCTGGTCAGCGCCAGCCGCGAAAGCGGCGTCTTTGGCCTGGACATCGTCCCCGCCAACCAGGAACTGGGCCTGATTGATAAGCTCCTGTCTGGGCGCACGGGGTATGAGTTTCAGTTGCAGCGCCGCTTGGAGCGGCTGGAACCGGGTTTATATGATTACATTGTGCTTGACTGCCCGCCCGCTTTTGGGACCCTGACCCTGAATGCCCTGACCGCAGCCAACCTGTTGTTAATGCCCGTCCAGTGTGAGGTCTACGGCGTGCAGTCGCTCTACCGGACCATGCGGCTGGCCGGGCTGGTCCAGCAGAAAACCAACCCCCGCCTCAGTTACCGGGCGCTGGTGACCATGTATGACCGGCGCGGCCGTCTCGGCCGGCTTATCCTGGCCCAGATGCAGCAGCAACTCGGTTCGATGCTCTGCCAAACCATCATCGAAGTTGATGCCCGGCTCAAAGAAAGTCCGGCTTATGGCCAGCCCATTACCCGCTTCGCGCCCAAAACACGCGGGGCGCAGCAGTATCGCGCCCTGGCCCAGGAATTGACCCTCCCCCGCCCCCCTGGCCATGAGTTAACCTTACCCGCCTCCCCGGTCAAGGAGTTGATATCGCATGACTCATAATAAATCGCTGGAAGAGCAGCTTCAAAGCTTATTCTCGGGCCTGGAAGAATTGCTGGAAACAGATGAGCCATTGTCTGAGCCGGCGCTCGATCCAGCCCCAGGCCCGATCGACCCGCTCGTTGACGCACCCGCTGAGACCATCCCGGCTCCGGTTCCCCCCGATCCTCAAAGAAATGGAACCCCGGCGGCCCCCCCCCCCGAAAAACCACCGGCCTCGGATTTGCTCGCCCCGCCGCTGCCCGCCGTGTCGCCGGCCCCCCTCGGCTGGTCTGCCGTGCCGGCGCTTAACCCGCCCCGGCCGGTGAACCGGCCGGGCGTCAACTGGCGCTTCATGGGTTGGAGTGTCTTTACTACAGTGGTTTTCCTCCTCCTGATCGCCTTTGGCCAGGCGCTCCTGTTTGCCTCACCGGGGGAGCAGCAAGCCGGGGGGCAACCGCGCTTCGTGCTGCCGCCCACGCCGACCCCGCTGGTGCTGCCAACCCAAACGGCCACGCCCATGCCCCGGCCGGTCGCGCCGGGCCAGGGTTTTTCCTTTGCCCAGGCCACAGCCATGCCCACGCCGGTGCCGGGAGGCCAGGTTCTGATCTTAACCCCGGAGGCGCGCAGCGCCGGCTGGGTGGCCAGCGCTGACGAAACGATTATCAGCCCTTATGACCCGCAAAATCATTTTGGCGACTCTTACCTGTATGCCGGCGTGTTGGCTGGAAAAATCTATCACGGGGCCATCCAGTTTAACCTGAGCCGTATCCCCCGGGGCGCCCAGGTTTACGCGGCCAGCTTACGCTTAACCGGCCTGCGGGCCGACCAGCTCGGCCAGCCCGGCCAGTGGCGGCTGCAAATGTTGGCCCCAGAGGTAGATTATCATTGGCGCGACCAAAATTTTGAGCAAATTCACGCCGCTGCTGTCTGGACCACCCTGGAACCGGCGCTCGTGCCCGAAATGTTGGGCGAAGACCGGGTCAACCTGTTTGAGTTTACCCCTGAACAATTGCGCCTGTTAGAGCGGCGGGTGCTGGAAGGGGGCGACAAATCCGGGCGGCTGGTTTCCTTTCGCTTGGATGGCCCGTTAAGCGGAGAAAACAATCTGTTTGCCTGGGACAGCGGCGCTGGCCCGGCCAGCAAGGGCAAAAATGCCGGCCCACAGCTTTTCATGAGCCTGGGAGCGCCGCCGGCGGCCACGCCGCCGCCCTACTATGTGGTCATCACCAGCACCCCCACCCCCGAAACCATCGAAACGGCGGTGCTTATCTCCTTGCAGATGACGGCCCAGGCCGAGCGCATCGGTACGGCCACCCCGCTGCCGCCCCATTGGGTGACCCCGGTGGTGGTAACGGTTACGCCGACAGCCGCAAACAAGGCAACTGCGGCAAAAATGGCCGCCCAGGCTACTGCCATCGCCCTGACCACCGGCGAGCCGCCTAACCTGGCCACGGCCACGGCTACGCCCACCTACGTCGTGATTACCAGCACGCCCACACCGCTCACCCTGGAAACGGCGGCGGCGCAAGCGGCATTGGTTACCGCCGCTGCCAACACCGTCGGTACGGCCACACCCTTCCCCAAAAACTGGGTCACGCCGGTGGTCGTGGTCAGCACGCCCACGCCCGAGAACACGGCCACGGTTAGCTACTGGCAGGCCGTGGCCCTGACCACCGGCACGGCCACGCCCACGCCGGGTAATGTGCAAACGGCCACGCCCACGCCGGTGTTGCTTGTGCCCATGATTTCGCCCACTACCACACCTACGCCCACGCCGACCTTTCAGCCCGTGCCGGCCGCCCTGGTGGGCCAGATTGTCTTCCTGTCGGACCGGGAAGGGGCGAGCGAAGCCGAGCGGCAGCGGGCCGATAAACTCAAGGTGACGCCGACGGTGATCCCCCAACCCTACGTGTACAACCCTGTTACCGGCCAGGTGCAGCGCCTGACCGACCTGTGGCCCTACCAGTCGGCAGCCCGGCGTGACGCCTGGTCGGCCGACAAACGCTACCAGACCTATAACCAGAAACTCCTCTGGACCAACATCGAGGGCAGACCGACCCAAAATTTTGCCATCCACACCTACGATTATCACTATAACGTCGAGACCCAGATTACCTTTTTTGGCCAGGGCGATGCCTGGGATCCGGCCTGGTCGCCGCTGGCCGAGCGTGTTGCCCTTGTCTCCAACGACAGCGGCGATGACGAGATTTGGGTGATCAACCGCGATGGCAGCAACGCCCTGCGGCTGACCGAAACCAACGAAGCCTACAACGCCCAACATATCGGCAAAGACAACTTTCTGCCCGAAGTCAACGGCCATCCTTCCTGGTCGCCGGATGGAACCCAGATTGTCTTTTGGTCTAATCGCAGTGGTAACCGCCAGATATGGCTCATGGACGCCGATGGCAGCAACCAGCGGCTATTACTGCCGCCCACCGCTTACGCCGACTGGGACCCGGTCTGGATCAAATACACCGACCCCCCGCCCTCGCTGGAGCGGCTGCCCGACTGGCGCTTCGTCAAGCCGGACAATGAAAAGTAGTCAGTTTTTGAGGGAGAAATAACAAGATGAACGAGTCTTTAGATTTACGCCAATACCTGGCCCTCGCCCTGAAATGGTGGTGGCTCATGGTTTTGGCGGTGCTGGTGGGGGCGGTGGCGGCCTTTCTGGTCAGCCAGCGGCAGCCGCGGGTTTACCAGGCCACCGCTAAAATCATCGTCGGCCAATCCATCCAGGCCACCGAGTTAACCACGGCCGATATTTTAACCAGCGAGCGGCTGGCTCAAACCTACGCCAACATTGCCCGGCTCCAGCCGGCTTTACAAGCCGTGGTTGACACCCTGAGCTTGCATGATAGCTGGCAAGCTTTAAGAGAACGGGTCAAGGTTACCCCCATCCGCGACACCCAACTCCTGGAAATCTCGGTCGAGGCTGCTTCGCCGGAAGAGGCCCGGGTTACGGCCGATGAAGTGGCCCGCCAACTGATCCTCCTCAGCCCCACCGCCCTGCAAAACCAGGAGCAGAATGAAAACAAACGCTTTGCCCGGCAGCGGCTGGAAGACCTGCAGACTAAAATCAGCGCCGGCCAGGAACAGTTGGCCGCGCTTCAAGCCAGTATGAGCGGCTCGCTCGCCGCCGAACAGGTCCAGAAAATTCAGGCCGACATCAACGACCTGGAAAAGTTAATCAACGATTGGGAAAACAACTACACCCAACTGCTCATCTTTGTCGAAGGCAACAAATCACCCAATTATCTGGCCGTGGTCGAACCGGCTCAGGCCAGCCCGAAGCCCATCCGGCCGCAGGTGACGACGAATACCCTGCTGGCCGGGGTGGTGGGCCTGCTGTTAGCCCTGGGAATTATCTTCCTGATCGAGTACCTGGACGATACCCTCAAATCCCCGCTGGAGCTGAGCCAGGCGGTGGACCTGGCCGCCCTGGGGGTGGTCAATCATATTGAAGGCAAAACCTATCACGATAAGCTGATCAGTTCCAAGGATCTCTTTTCCCCGGCCAGCGAGGCTTACCGGATCATCCGCAGCAATATCCAATTTATGTCGGTTGACCGGCCGCTCAAAACCATTCTGATCACCAGCCCCACCCCAGAGGAAGGCAAAAGTGTGACTACCGCCAACCTGGCCGTGGTCATGGCCCAGGCCGGCCTCAACACTATCCTCATTGATGGCGATCTGCGCCGGCCGGTCCAGCACGAGATTTTCCAGATTCCCGCCAATTCCTTGCTCCTGGGCGGGCTGACCGAGCTGCTTTGCACCCCCGAGGCCAGGGCCGATAGTTATCTCAGAAAAACGGCTATCGCCAATCTGCATGTCGTAACCAGCGGCGCCTTGCCGCCCAACCCGGTGGAATTGCTGGGTTCGCAGCGGATGAGCCAGGTCCTGGCCCAGTTAAGCGAATTGGCTGACGTCGTCATTATGGACAGCCCGCCGGCGGCGGTTGTGGCCGATGCGGCCGTGCTTTCGACCAAGCTGGACGGAGTGGTGTTAGTCGTCCGGTCCGGTTATACCCGGCTGACCGCGCTGCGACAGGCCGTGTTGAGCTTACAACAGGCCGGTGCGCATCTGTTGGGTGGAGTATTTAACCAACTCTCACGCCGAAAAAGCTACGGTTACTACTATTATTATCGTTCCCGCTACGCCTCGACGCCTCAGGCTCAACCTGCGGCTCGCTCTCACCGGCGCTGGCAGTGGCTGCCTTTCTTTAAATAGCTGATGAACCTATTCGTCCGTCACCCCATCTGGTCGCTGGGGCTGCTGCCTATCTTGGCCGTGGTGCTGGGGCTGTGGCAGTTACCCTTGATCAGCCTGGTCCAACGGCAAGCCGGGCTGCGTTTGTTTCTGCAGGGACTTGTTTCCACCGAACTCAATTTTGAGCAGGGTAGCCCTACTGCCGTCTCTGCGGCTGCCGTTACCTATCTCCGGCAGGCCGGCCGCCAGCTCGATACCAGCCGGCCGCTGGGCGTCATGGCTCTGGCGGCGGGGCAGTTAGCCGAAGCGGAAAATTATTTCCAGGCCCGCCTGCAAACCCGGCCGGATGATGCCCTGGCCCACTTTTTCCTGGGTGAGGTTTATCGCCGCCGGGGAGAGACGGCGGCAGTTATTGTCCAGTGGGAGCAAGCCGGGGCCGCGCCGTACCTGGTTGAATTTGCCCAGAACCTGCTTAAGCAGGGAGCCCAGGCTGATGCCCTGGCGGTGCTCGCAGCCGTCATCCGGCTTGACCCTCTTAATATCGAAGCCCGCCGCCTGGCCGGCGATGCCTGGCGCAAACAGGGCGACATGGACCAGGCGCTGGAGTGGTATCAAGAGATCACCGCCGTGGCTCCGGAGGATCCCAGCGGCTACGAACGGATTGCTCAGCTCTTGTTCGAGCGGAAGTATTACCAGGAGGCTGGCTTGTTCTACCGGCAGGCTCTCGTCCACAGCCCGGAGCCATCCCCCGGGTTGTGGGTGATGCTGGGCAGGTCTTATGCGGCCCTGGGCCAGTGGCCGGAGGCGGCCGCCGCTTACCAGCAGGCGCTCACCCTCGAGCCCTCACGCCGGGACCCTTACCTGCTGCTGGCCGGGGCCAAGTGCCGGCTGGGGCTGCCGGCCGAAGCTGCCTTGTTTTATGACCAGGCGCTCCAATTAGACCCCGCAGCGAGCCAGGCCCTCCAGGCCGGCGCGTATATCCGCCAGCACGGGGTCTGCCCACCCCCAAAATAGGCTCATGCAGACTCAATCGCCCCCCATGTTACAGCCAGTCTTACGCCAGGAACAGTCGCAACAGCCGGGAGCGTATTACCGGGATATCCTGCTCGGTTTGCTGCTGCTGGCTACGCCCTTTTTGCTCTTCCCAAAAGGGTATGCCCTACTGGCCCTGCTGGTGCTGCCGCTGCTGTGGCTGATCCGCTGGAGCAGAACGGGCCATTTTATCCCCCGGACGCCGCTCGACGGGCCGGTGTTGCTGATTCTGATCGCTATTCTCGTCAGTCTCTGGACTACCTTCGATTTAAGCTTCAGCATCGGCAAAGTAGCCGGCTTGTTGCTGGGGATTGTGCTCTTTTACGCCATTATTGATCTAAGCCAGACCAAAACATCGCTTCAAAACGTTATCATCGCCTTTATCATTGTTGGACTGGGCATCGCCTTGCTGGGACTTCTGGGTACCAGTTGGTCGCGTAAATTTCCCTTCGTCCAGCCAGTGTTTGGCCTATTACCTGAAGTATTGAGAAACGTGCGCGGGGCCGAGGAAGGCTTTAACGCCAATGAAGTAGGGGGCGTCTTGATCTTTTTCATTCCCTTGCAGGTTGTGTTAACCGGGTATTACCTGGGCCTGAGCCGCCGCTCCACGCCAAATCAGGCGCTGGTTGGCCTGGGCCGACGTCTCCTGGTGGGCGC
Source organism: uncultured Caldilineaceae bacterium (assembly GCA_964604225.1). Classification (GTDB taxonomy): domain Bacteria; phylum Chloroflexota; class Anaerolineae; order 4572-78; family J111; genus DSQQ01. The sequence goes on along the minus strand of CAZRYD010000055.1, from coordinate 19,179 downwards.
TTTGTTCGGCCTGTCACTCCTGGTTACGGCGGGGGTGCTGCTTTTGAGCCAGAGCCGCGGCGCTTTGGGCGGGTTGGCGGTCGGGTTGTTGGCTATCGCCGCCCTGCGCACAACCTGGGGTAAGGTGCTGCTCGGGGCCGGCCTGATTGCGCTGGCCTGGCTGCTCTGTGCGGGCAGTATTGACAGCCTGATGGGGTCGGGGCTGGATACAGACGTGGCCGGGGTCATTCGTCTGGATGGCCGCCTGGAAATCTGGTCGCGAGGCGTCGAGGCTCTAGCCGATTTTCCCCTGGGCCTGGGCATGAATAATTTTCGGCGGGTCATGCCGCTGCTCTATCCGGGCGTCTCGGTTCGTCTTATCAACGATATTGGCCACGCCCACAACCATCTCCTCCAGGTTGGTCTGGATTTGGGCCTGCCGGGGTTAGTGGCCTACCTGGCCCTGTGGCTGGGGGCCGGCTTTCTGTTGGGACAAATCATTGCCCAGAGCCAGGATCGCTTCTATCGACTCACGGCTTTGGGCCTGTTGGGCGGCCTGGTTGCCTACTTCATCTATGGGTTAACCGATGCGGTCGCGCTGGGGGCCAAGCCCGGTTTTATCTTGTGGTGGACTTTGGGCCTGATCGTGGCCAGCTACAAACTCTCTACCCAGGTGAAACAGCCCGATGCCAGACTGGTTTAATCTTTTCTGTCATTTTCTCTGGCTTTTCGGCCTGGCCCTCCTCTTGACCACGTTGAGCCTGGTTCACTGGCAAGCCGAGCAAGCTGGGAAAGCCATATCCCAGGTCCTGGCCGAACCGCCCGCCCACCTGATCTTAGCCCTAAGTTTTTTCTTGTTGGCCCTGGGTCTGGCCCTCCTGGTAGAACCCTGGGGATACAAGGCCGGCTGGCTGAGTTTGTTGCTCCTGGCCACCTGGATCGGAGGAGTGGCCTGGCGAAACCGGCCCAGGCAGGTCCAAGCGAGTCATATGGAACAGTCTCATCTCTCAATCAACGAATGACCCCAGATGTCTTTGATTTTGTTCCCCAGTGTGCCTCCGACGAAGAGCCGGTGCATGTACTTATCGCCGGGCGGCACGAGTTGGCTATCGGCGACCTGGATCGGCTGATCAAACGGTTGTTTGACCTGTCGCTTGGTGTTCTGCTGCTGGCCCTCCTGTCGCCGCTGCTGCTGCTGATTGTGGTGCTCATAAAATTTGACTCGGCTGGACCGGTGTTCTTTCGCCAACAACGGGTGAGAGAGGGCGGGCGCTTATTTTGGATGGTCAAGTTTCGCTCGATGATTGACGGCGCGGAGCAGGGCGAACGACAATTAATGCAGCAGACCGGCGAGGGTTTGCCTTTATTTGCCAAATCGCCCACAGACCCGCGGGTGACACGGGTAGGTTACTTTTTGCGCCGCACCAGCCTGGATGAACTGCCGCAACTGTTCAATGTCTTAAAAGGGGAGATGAGCCTGGTGGGACCACGTCCGGAATTGCCCGGCCTGGTCGAGCGGTATGACCCCTGGCAGTTCAAGCGTTTTGCCGTACCGCAAGGTATGACCGGCTGGTGGCAGGTAAGCGGCCGGATGGAGCGAGCTGATCCTCGCCAACGGATCGAAGATGATTTGTTTTATATTAGAAACTATTCGCTGTGGTTAGATCTGGTAATTTTATGGAAAACGATCTGGGTCGTCATTCGGGGCCAGGGCGCTTATTAGCCGCCGCCCTGACCGCTTTGGCCAAAGTTGAGCCTCGGCTGCAACCCGTCCCCCTGCTTGGTCGATTGCTCGCCGGAGTCAGCCTGGGCGGGATAGCCCTGTGGTGGGCTATGCGCGGGGTTGAATTACAGCCTTTGGGGCGAGCCCTCCTGGGAGCCTCTTCGTTTTGGGTTATGCTGGCGCTGCTGGGCGTCGTGGCTGTGGTTCTGGTCAAGGCGATGCGCTGGAGAGTACTTTATGGTCCGGTTCAGCCTTCATTCTGGCAGCTCCTGGCAGCGCTGGCGGCCGCGCAAATGGTCAATCTGCTCATCCCTATTCGGCTGGGCGAACTGCTGCGGATCGCCTTCATCAAGCGAGCCGGTCAACCGGGTGTAGTCACCTTGACCACGATTATCGTGGAAAAGAGCCTGGATTTGGTCACGACGGGCTTGGTGGCGGTAGCGCTGTTGGTGCTGAGCGTGGCTCCACCCTGGTTACAACAGCCGCTGGAGGGACTAGCCTTGACCGGCCTGGCGCTGCTTGGGGGTCTGGCGCTGCTTTGGCTGCTTCGCGAGCGGTTGGATCGAAGGCTGACTCCTGGCCCGGCGCAAGCGAATGGACGGCTGGGGCGATGGCAGCAATACTTTCTGGTGACCGGTCACACCATGTTCCAGACTTTTGAAACCAGCGCCAAGTCCTCAAAGCTGGGCTGGGTTCTGTTTTGGTCCCTGGCCGGCTGGTCGTTGTCACTGCTAACGATAATGGCCTTATTAGCCGCTTTTAGACTGGATCTGCCGCTGACTGCCGCCCTGACGTTGATGCTGGCCGTCAACTCAAGCAATATTCTGCCCTCACCGCCGGCCCTGCTGGGGTTGATGCAGTTGATTGCCGTTATCGTCCTGGGCTACTATGGCGTACCCCGGTCGTCAGCCCTGGGGTTTGGGATTATCCTCAATCTGGTGACCGTTGTGCCTTTAGTTGTTTTGGGCAGTTGGGCGCTTCTGCTCTGGGTAACCCCAAGCCTAAAGCTTTATCGTCCAAATCCATAATTTCGAGATCATGTTGGAGAACGAGAGAACGATGCCGGCAAATTTCACCGGTATGACCCAGGCGCAATACCTGGACGCTACTTACTTTAATGCCCTCTGGCAGGAACTTTTTAGACAAGGCCACATCGAACCGCTGCTGCCGCCGGATGAGGTGATGTGGCGGCGCGACCTGGGGCGCTCGCTGCGGGTGACGTTTGAGTGGCTGGGCGATTTGCGGGGTCAACAAGTCCTGGAGTTGGGCTGCGGCCCTGGAGATTACACCATTATGCTGGCCCGGCGCGGGGCGCAGGTGACCGCTGTTGATATTGCCCCGGCCAGTCTGGAGATTACCTGCCAACGGGCGCGTCTCAATCAGGTAGATGGAGCCATCCGCCCAACCTGGCAAGCGGCTGAAACCCTGGCCTTTCCCGACGGTATCTTCGATTGGGTGGTCGGCTTTGGCCTGCTGCACCACGCCGATCCGGTCAGGCTTGGTCCTGAGGTACGGCGGGTGCTGCGACCGGGGGGCAAGGCCTTGTTTCGGGAACCGCTTGGCGCTAACCCTCTGCTGGAGTTTGCCCGCACTTATCTGCCCTACCGGGCTAAACATCGTTCTCTTAACGAGCACCCGCTCAAATATAGCGATATTGAGCAGGTTGGGCAGCATTTCCGGGTCACCCGGCTGCGCGAGTTTTACCTGTTCTCGATGATCTCCAGGGCCGTGGGTGGCGAAATGTCGTTTCCGAGCTTGTGGGCTTTGGATGAATATCTCATCGGGCGTCTGCCGGGGTTGCGCCGATGGTGCCGCTATGCCTTGATCGAATACGCCACGTAACATGCGCATCTCTGTTATTATTCCAGTTTATAACGGTCGCCAAACCTTAGCGGATTGTCTGCAAGCTCTCCAAAGTCAAACGCATCCTCCGGACGAAGTTATTGTGGTGGACGATGGCTCAACGGATGATTCGGCTATGATCGCCGGTCGTTTTGGCGTTAAGGTCCTGCAGCAGATCAACGCCGGTCCGGCGGCAGCACGTAACCGGGGGGCAGTGGCCGCGACGGGCGATATTCTGCTGTTTACCGACGCCGACTGCATCCCGGCTCCTCACTGGGTCGAGCGGATGCAGGCCGCTTTTGCCGACCCCCGGATAGCCGGGGCTAAAGGAGAGTATCGCACCCATCAGCGTGAACTGGTAGCCCGTTTTGTGCAGCAGGAATACCAAGATCGCTACGACCGGATGGCAGGCAAAACCACAATAGACTTTGTGGATACCTACTCGGCCGGCTATCGGCGTGAGCTTTTCCTGGCTGCCGGAGGCTTTGATGCCAGCTTCCCTACGGCCTCAGTCGAAGACCAAGAGTTTTCCTTCCGCCTGGCCAAACAAGGACATCGACTGGTCTATGTGCCCGGCGCTGTTGTTTACCATCAGCATGATCGAACAGTGGGCCAGTACTGCCATCGCAAATATTGGATTGGCTACTGGAAGGCGGTCGTTACCAGCCGCTATCCGGCCAAACTAACCGCTGACTCCCATACTCCGCAAATCCTCAAGGGGCAGATGGGGTTGGCGGGGCTGGGTGGAGTATTCATCCTGGTCGGAGGCTTTTTGAGCAGCCCTCATAGCCTCTGGCTGGGAGGATTGGCCTGGGTACTGCTGCTCGTCAGCGGACTGCCCTTTTATCTCAAAATCTTGCGGCGAGATGCGTCGGTGTTACTGCTCGCCCCGCTGATGTTATTCTTAAGAGCATGGGCTTTAAGTTTAGGTTTTCTAATCGGCAACTTACGCCTCTGGTATTTATACTATTTCCGGACTTATGAGAATTACAAGTCCTAGACTCAAACAACCCGCTGTTTCGGGTCAGCCTATTCGGCTCATTCCATATTACTTGGGACACTTCCTGGTCTATCTGGGCTGTACCGTCGTGGTGCTGGTCATCGTCTGGCTGATTTTGAAGGCCGATCGCCTCTACACCAATTATCGCCAGGTCAGCCAAGACCTGGCTAGGCTTGAAATGCTGGTTAAGGCAGGGACGCTCAACGCTTCCGAGGCCGAGTTGAGCCAGTGGCAAGAAAGTATCTCTGATTTGGCTCGACATACCGAACAGCTTTACCAGGAAGCTACTCCCTTTTTACCTCTAACGCCCTATCTTAGCCGGTTGCCCATCTATGGCGACGACCTTCAAGCGGCAGTTCGCTTGGTGGTGATCGGCCGAAGTTTGAGTTGGACTGGCGAGGTTCTGTTCGAGACTTTTTTGCCCTTGTTCAAGACTTCGGCCGAGACCGGTCAACTCGCTTCTTTAGCCCAGATAATGGTTAATATGGCTTCGATCAAAACCGAACTGGCCCAAGTTGAGGTGACGCTGCGCCAAAATCAGGCGGCGTTGCAACAGTTTGACTCTAACGAACTTTCGCCCTGGATCGGCCACCGGGTGGTCCAACTGAAGCACGTTCTACCTTCCGCTATTTCTGGCATGCACATTGCTCAAGGATTGCCCAACCTCTTTGGCTTTGAAGGGCCACGCACCTATCTGGTCCTGACCCAAAATGCGGATGAGTTACGCCCGGCCGGGGGATATATCAACACAGCCGGTCATATCGTCTTTGACCGGGGCCAACTGGTCCAATTTGTCATGCAGGACAGCTATGCTGTTGACCATTTGAGAGATGAGTATCCTTACCCGCCAAAACCGCTCTACGAGTATATGGCCGCTGAATATTGGGTGCTGCGCGACGCCAGTTGGTCGCCCGATTTTCCCACTGCGGCCCGTACAGCTATGGAATTGTACAAGTTGGGACAAGGCGTCTCGGCTGACGGTGTTTTTGCCCTTGACCAGCATGCCCTGCCCCATTTGCTCAAGGCTTTGGGCCCTCTGGATGTTGAAGGCGAGCAAGTTACAGACGGCAATGTGATCCAACTGATGCGTCAGCATTGGGCGCCGGAGCCGGACCAGAATCTAGATCAGGTGTGGTGGTCGCAACGGAAATCCTTTATGCTCGCCCTGGCCGAGGCGATTCGGCAGAAATTTGAACAGAATGGCGGGACTGTTTCTCTTGTATCTTTAGGCCAGGCCTTACACCAAGCTCTGGCCGGGAAGCATCTTCTGCTTTACCTGGCCGATCCCACTGAGGCTAATTTTGTAACCGAGCAAAACTGGGCCGGCGCACTACCGGCGGGCCAGGGTGACTATCTCATGGTGGCTGACGCCAACGTGGGTTTTAACAAAACCAGCGCCGCTGTCGAACGAGTTATGCGTTATCAGGCCAGTCTGGCCGAGGATGGCAGTCTACGGGCTGAAGTTAACTTACTTTATCACCATCATGCCCCAAAACGTGTAGAAATCTGCATTATTGACCTCCATTACGATCCAGTCTACGAGCAAAATATGCAGCGCTGTTACTGGAATTACTATCAGCTTATTGTGCCGACCCCAGCCCAGTTGATCAGCGCTCCCGATATCATTGTTGAGGGTCGCTATCTGCTACGTGGCCAGCCAACGAGGGGTGAGATTGATAAAGCCATCTTAAATTCTGATAAAATGAGCTGGGGACAGTTATTTTTGCTAGCCCCTCAAAAAACTATTTCTCTTGATTATCGCTATACCCTGCCACCTAACACGGCTCGGTTGGTGGATGATCATTGGGAGTACAGCTTATATCTGCAAAAGCAGCCCGGTACTCTGGCCCCGCCGGTTGAAGTGAGCCTGACCTTACCTGAAGGGGCGCAACTCCTCAACAGCCAGCCGCAGCCGCTCCAGCAACAAGAACGAACTATCACCTACCAGTTTCGTTTAAATACCGACCAGCAGATCACCCTCTCATATCACTTACCATAACCCTAAAAGGAGATAGACATGCCATCTGTTCATCTTATCGGCTTTAAAGGCCGTCTCTTGCTTATAAGCATAGGGATAATCTTGCCCATATTGGGGATTTTTGGGAGTCAAGACCAGTCGATTAGCTGGGCAGCTCCGGAGCAAAACCCACTGATGCAGACCATTCCCCCCCGACCACCCACGACAGAACCTGAACCGACGACCCAACCCACGCCAGTTACCCCCCCTCCAGGTCAACCTTCCAATGAGAATGATACGGGTAATAAAGACGACAACCGTGATGAAATCCTGGTCGTACCGGTTGACCCGCCCGAACAAAGCGGCGATTCAATACCCGACCAGCCCTTCCCTTCTAGCGAGGAGACTGGCCAAGATGGTCAGGGGAACAATAGTAGCTCGCTGTCGGCTCCATCTGCTAAAGAGAATGATAGAGAAGATACTCGACCCTTACCAGTGGTTGAGCCGGGTTTCGAGACCAGTGGCCAGACATCCACATCAGTGGTTAATCCAACCGACTTGGAAAGCTCACCACCGACTCTTAATCTGGATGAGGATGCCGGCGTTGAACACTCTCCCCTGGCGGAGCGTCCCCTACCCATGCCGCAGTCGAATTTGAAATCACCTGTTGACGAGGACGGTTCTTTAATCTGGCTATATGCCTTTGGTCTAGGCGTCATCTTAATTTTAACGGGAATATTTCTGGTCAAGCGGGCTTAAGGAGTCATAAAGATGAGACTGATAAAAAAGCTATCCCTGATATTTCTGATCGTTATACTTACTACGAATGTCATCCCTATTGCCTACGCTCAGGGGCCGGTTCATTTCGCCAATTGTCGCCTGGGCGCTGACGGGGTTAGCGGCGATGTGGTTGGGTATGATCTGGAGCAGCTTAATTTGGGGCTTTACCTGGATTGGGCCAGTCGAGACTCCCCTCCAGCCGGTCTGCCCAGCACTATCCAATACTTACAAGTCATCCGGGTGCATCAGACAAAAGCTGATTATGGCAGCGGTTGGTATGGGCCGCCTCGAGTTTATGCCAGCCCGCCCTCATACCGTATATCACCTAGCTTAAGTACAATAGCAAGCCGCGCCGCTGCTCAACCTGGCTCGATTTGGCTCATTGCCAACGAACCCGAACGTGTAGATTGGCCAGAGGGAAGTGGTTGGAGTGGACAGGATGAGATTACGCCCGAGCTTTATGCCACCGCTTACCACGATATCCATGCCGCGATTAAAGCCGCAGACCCGACAGCAAAAGTGGGGATTGGCGGTATTATCCAGCCCACAAAGCTACGATTGGCTTATCTGGATCGGGTGTGGAATAGCTATCTGGCTCAATACGGTCATTCAATGGGCCAGGATATTGATTTATGGAATATTCATCTGTTTATTATTCGCGAAGTCTTGAATAGTTGGGGCGCGGAAATCCCAGCCGGCTTCAATAACAATGATAGCGACCCCACGAATAACTACAATCCAGCCGACGCCTTTTTAGGCAATTCCAACTATCAAACCGCCTTGAATGCGCACCATGATATGACTTACTATCGTCAATTTCTAGAAGATTTTCGGACCTGGATGGCCGGGCATGGGGAACGCAAAAAACCGCTGTTGAATACAGAATTTGGCATTCTCATGGACCTCGATAATACCTTGGTCATTAATTTCTTAAAGAATACCTTTGATTATATGTTCACCGCCGCCAACTCGGCTACAGGCTATCCATATGATGAAAATAGATTGTTGCAAGGCTGGCTGTGGTACAGCTTAAACGATAATACGACTTATTTTCAAGAAGGTACTTTATTTGACTCAAACAGAGTCTTGACCAGTGTCGGTAATGAATGGAAGAACTATGTCTCTGATCCTAATAAACCTCTGGCCTCGCAGCCGCAGCGAAACCTGTTGGTTGCCAATCTAAGAGTTGAGCCACACCCGGGTTCTGTAACGTTGATGGCCGATGTAGCTAACAGCGGCAATACCCGAACCGTCACGAACAACAACATCGTGGTAAGGTTTTGGGATGGTCCACCCAATTGGTCAAGCTCAAGCTTGATTGGCACTCAAACCTTGGCCGATCTGCCTGGCTGTGGTGGCTACACCACTGCCTCGATTAACTGGCCAAATCCACCCGTTGGAGATCAGACCTGGTATGTGGAGGTGGTTCCTATCGCTAATGAAATAAATACCGGCGATAACGTGGCCAGCGGTCCATTGGCAACCCCACTAAATAATTCGAAATATCTACCTGTCATTCTGAAATAAAAGTGGTCATTTCAAATGAGCTTCAGAACCGGTGTTCTTGTTGTGACCGCTTTCAGCGTAATTGTTGGGATCAGTCTCTGGGTCGCTTTATGGTACAGAAACCGATTATCGACCTGGTCGCTTCAGCAACTGGCGCTCATTATCTTTGGCATTGGGTTGGCCTGTCGTCTGATTTTTGCTGTATTGACCCCCACATTTTATGCGCCCGACGAAGAACCCCATTTCAATTACATCAAATTTTTATACGAGCATCACGCTTTTCCGGTCCAAACCAGCAAGACCGAAGGGCCAACCAAAGATTGGGAATATTACCAGCCACCTCTTTACTATTTGGCTTCTCTCCCAATATACCAACTGACTACTCACCTGATTGATAGCAGTCACAAATTTTTCTTGGTCCGGGCCATCCGTTCTTTGTCTATTTTGTGTTGGGCTATCAACGTTTTATTGGCCTGGCAGATTCTTAAAAACTTGGGCCTCACCGATCCATTCATCTGCCTTTTTGTTGTCAGCATGGTTTGTTTGCTGCCGACATATACATTTTTATCGGCCAGTATCAACAATGATAACCTGGTCATTACTATCGGAGGAGCGGTGCTGTGGCTTCTTTCGAGTGAGTTTTCATTCCGTAAGGGTTTAATCATCGGTATGCTACTAGGTCTGGCTTTGTTGACCAAACTCACCGCAGTTGTCTACATCGTGGCCATAGCTGGTATTTTCGCCTTTCAAGTTGTCCGTAAATCTTGGGTGTTATCTACGGCGATCTTACATGTTCTACTCATCGTGGTTATCGCCGGGATAATCTTTTCACCCTGGGCGCTAAGAAACGTAAATGTCTATGGCGATGTCTATCCCGAAGAAGTGGTTAATGTCCCGGCCCAATGGAATTCAACTTATGAAGCGTTCATTATTACCCAAAGCAAAATCCAGGAGACTTTTTGGTCTGCTTCCGGCATCCACAACAATATCCGGTTTCTACCCCAGATAGGGATATTTTTTACGTGCCTGGCTTTGGTTGGCTTACTGTACGGTTTATGGGTCAAAACCAAACCATTTTATGACTATTGGCTGGGTGAGCAAGGCAGCTTTTTGCCGGGTACAGGATTGGCAATTGTTGTAAATCTATTGCTGGCCTTACGCTTTGGCATGCTTTATGACCAGGGCCAGGGGCGTTTCTTGTTTCCGCTCTTAATTCCCATCGCCATTTTCCTGGCCTTGGGTTTCAAATCGTTAGGCATCCAGAAATATTCAAAGAACTTGCACCTGCACGCGCCCGGTTTCTTTATGGTTTATCTTTTCTCCTTTACCGTATACAGCTTGGGGCTTTTTGCCAAAAGATGGTTATAATAATGCACAAACCCCAACTCTTCATCGTAGCGATTGGGTTGCTCTCCTTCTTAATTTATCTAGCCACGTTGGCGCCCACTATTACCTGGCGTAACGACGGCGTTGATAGCGGCGACCTGGCCACAGCCGTGGCCGTGGGAGGAGTACCACATCCGCCCGGATATCCTACCTATCTGACGTTAGCTGAGTTATTTAAGCAGTTGCCCTTTGGCGATGTGGCCTATCGCCTGAATCTGCTCTCGGCAGTTAGCGCGGCGCTGGCTGTGGCCGTTACAGGGTTGCTGATCTATCAATCCTTAACTGCGGCTTCGTTATGGCAACTTGAGAAAAGCAAGCAACTGCCGATAAAGCCAGACCCAGCCACAACCCGCCACTATTGCTGCGCTGCGGCAGCGGCCTTAACCCTGGCCTTCTCCCGGCTGTTCTGGTCGCAAGCAGTGATTGCCGAGGTGTATGCCCTACATACGCTTTTTGCCACTTTACTGTTTTTAGCTGTCTCACAACTGAGACCCGCGAACCAAAACTGGCTCGGACCAGGGTTGTTCGGCCTGTTAGGCTTAAGCCTGGGCAATCATTTTTCAATTATCCTGCTGATGCCGCTGGTCCTGCTTGGTCTTGCCCGACTGCACTGGAATTGGTGGCTCATCGTCACCATTGCTGTCTCTTTTCTGCTCGGCCTGTCGATATACGTGATTATTCCGCTCCGTGCCGCCCAGATGCCGCCGGTCAACTGGGGTCTAGCTACCCATTGGTCCGGCTTCGCCTGGTTAGTCATGGCTAAACCTTATGCCCAGTTTCTTTTTAAGTTACCCTGGGAATTCGTACCGGCCCGACTGGGGACGATGACCTATTTCCTGGCCGAGACATTTATCTGGTGGGGTTTACCAGTAGGGCTGATGGGCTGGCTCAACTTGCTACGGCTCAACCGACTATTGGGTTATGGTTCTCTCGTCACGTTTTTGTTGATCGTTACCTATGCGCTTGGCTATAACACTACCGATTCTTACGTTTACCTTTTGCCGGCCCTGGTCATCTTTTCACTCTGGGTTGGCTGGGGGTTGAATGACCTGGCCTACTCTTTACAGAATAAGTTTAAGCAACACTCACTTATAGGCTGGGGTATTTTACTCCTGCCTCTGCTGTCGCTTTGGTTGAATTTCTCCGATCAGAACCTTAGCCAAGATTTTGAAGCCCTGGTTTATGCCCAACGGACGCTACAGGCGGTAGAGCCGAATGCGGTTATTATTACCGACAACGACCCTTACACCTTTGCCCTCTGGTATGGTCGTTATGGGTTAGGGCTACGTCCTGATGTCGCTATCGTCAATAGCAACCTATTGCCCTACGCCTGGTATCGGCAATCCCTGCTCTTCACTCATCCAAATCTCCTGCTCGTAAGCGGAGAGAATCGCCCGCTCACTACGCTGCCGAACTTTTTCCGGAGTAACTTGTCCCAATCCCCAATCTATGTGGCCACCCTGCAACCGTTCAACCTCATGGGTTACCACCTGGAACCGCAGGGCCATTTAAGAGATGTACAGAAATTAGCCCCAGACTAAACCTTTGCCGCCCGTTAAAATTGAGTAACGGTAATTCATCCTTCAACTTCAGTTAGCCAAGGAGATAATCGAATGATCCGCTATATTTTATTGACAGCTGTGCTGCCCTTCTTGATTGTCGGCGTTCTGGCGCAGAGAGAGCAGTTGCGGCACAAGGGAGCTTTAGCAGATACATCGCCGGCTAACTGGCCGAGTAGTAATCGCCAATACATGCAAACCACCGCGCCGCCTCATGTGGCCGATCTGTTGGTCAGCAAAACCGCCTCGCCTGACCCGGCGATGGAAGGTTCGCCTCTAACCTACACGATTACCATTACCAACGATGGGCCTGCGGATGTCACAGGCGTCATTCTGGCCGATGCACTGCCTTTAACGGTTGATTTCGGCTCGGTGCAAGCCAGCCAGGGGAGTTGCAGCCAGACCATTTTTGTGGTCACCTGTAATTTAAATAACCTGACCACATTTGCTACGGCCACCGTAACTATTGTGGTCACCCCCACCCAGGCCGCGACAATTATCAACACTGTGGCTGTAGCCAATAGCGCCCCTGAAGATCCCAATACCCAGAACAATGTAGCCACAACAACAACTTTGGTGCGACCTTCGCCACAAACCAATCCTATTTACTTGCCAGTTATACTCAAATAAAAGAGCTTACAACCTTCCTCTTTAATCCAGGTGAATTATCCCTATTCTGAACCTGGTTGGAGGTTAGCGGTGAAACTCAGCGTTATTATTCCTTGCCTGAACGAAGCAGACCATATTGGTGTTCAGCTTGAATCGCTGGCTACCCAGGGCTGGAACCAGCCCTGGGAAGTTATTGTCTGTGATAACGGCTCAACCGACCAAACGGTAACCATTGTCGAACAATATCGGAAACAGCTACCCTGGTTGCGCTTTGTTGATGCTTCAGATCGACGTGGTCAGGCCTATGCTCGAAATGTGGGGGGGCAGGTAGCTAAGGGTGAGTTGCTGGCCTTTTGCGATGCTGATGATGAGGTGGGACCGGGGTGGTTAGCTGCCATCGGCAATGCCCTTTGCCGTTACGATTTTGTGGCTAGCCGTTTTGAGCCTACCAAACTCAATACTCCCTGGATCTTAACCTCTCGACACTGCCCTCAACAGGATAATCTCCAGAAATATACCAACCCACCCTATTTACTTCACGCCTCTAGCAGCGGCTTAGGCATTAAGCGAGTGTGCCACGAAACAATTGGCGGCTTTGACGAGTCGTTGCTATTTCTCGAAGATACTGACTATTGCTGGCGGTTGCAATTGGCCGGGGTGAAACTCCATTTTGTGCCGGAAGCGGTAATTTATTACCGTTTTCGACATCGTCTTAGTGATATTTATCTGCAAGCCTATCATTACGCTGAGTACAATGTATTGCTCTACAAAAAGTATCGGGGTCTAGATATGCCCCCACTGCACTATTCCTGGAAAGCCCAGGTCAAATCCTGGTGGCACTTAGTGCGACGAGTACCTGCCCTTCGCCAGTCGGCAATGCAGGGCAAGTGGGTCTGGGATTTGGGCTGGCGTATGGGACGATTATGCGGCAGTATTAAATACCGCACCCTCGCTTTGTGAAAGAGTCCTCCTAACATGTTAAGTGTGATTATCCCCATTTATAACGGCGCCAGCACATTAGGTGAGCAGCTTAACGCTTTAATGGCTCAAGAGTACGAAGGCCAATGGGAAATCATCGCCGTTGACAACCGGTCCACCGATGACTCAGTTCAGGTTATTCAGCGTTATCAGGTGATGATACCTCACTTGCGGCTGGTCTATGCTAGAGACAAACAGAGCAAAGGTTACGCGGTCAATGTGGGGGTGCGAGCGGCACGTGGCCAGGCTTTTATCTTTTGTGATCAGGATGATGTGGTGGCGCCGGGTTGGCTAGCGGCCTTTGCCAGAGCGTTGCAAGGGCATGATTTTGTAGCTGGCAGCCTGGAAGAAAGCCTCCTTAATCAAACGTCACCCTCACGGCCCATTTTTGGCAATGGCACTCAGAAACGTGTCTTAGGGTTTCTCCCTCACGCCTCAGGCTGTAATTTGGGCATTTCAGGCCAGGCTTTCGAAGCGGTAGGTGGGTTCTCCGAGGATTTCCCGATTTCCGACGATGTTGACCTATCTTGGCGTTTGCAGCTCCACGGCTACACTCTCCATGATGCGCCGGATGCTATCGTGCATTACCGCTATCGCAAAAGCTACTGGGGCTTGTGGCGACAAATTCAGGGTTATGCAGAAGCCCAAACACATCTTTATTGCCGTTTTGCCCCTCATGGGATGCCCCGTTCTTCAGGATGGAACGCTTTACGGAATTACGGCTGGGTGGTCAGGCGTCTCCCCTCACTATTCCTTGGTCCTGGCACAGAGCGAGCCCGCTGGATTTTCAAGGCTGCCACCTGTTGGGGCCGCCTCAAGGGTTCAATTCGCTATCGGACTTTTTATTTGTAGAAGGTTTTGAACAATTTAAGTCAGGCTTAACTACCTACAAGAACCCCCCGGTATTCACCGGGGGGTTCTTGTTTGGTTATCGGTATAGCGAGGGAATGGAAAGGGACTGCTTCTGCTTATAGGTATTTTGGGAATTCTAGGATACTGCTTTGGGCCTTGATTTTTGTTTCGGCCATTAAGGCCAAAACTGACGAAAAATATAAAGCGGTCCTTTTATCCCTGTTTAATTACACATGATCTACCTGATTTTGCCCCAGTGACCTTACGGATATGAGCCGTATGGTCACTTAGCCCTCCCAACCACATTGCGTCGGCTCGCTGGTTCCTTCACGCCAGCCGCACCATTCGCTGTTGCCTGGATCACGCCGTCCCTGGAAGGTACGCCCGGTGGTCAGATCAAGCCGCCACTCAAAAGTATCTTGATCACCCTGGTCATTGCGCCAGGTTCCACTCAGTTTAACTTCGGTGAGGGACTCGACGGTAATAACCCCGTCTACAATCTCGCCTGTGTGCCCCTGGCTATCCACATATGTACCCTGGACACTCTGGCCGGTTTGCACCAGTGTTGCCTGTCCGGTCACACCCGGCGGATTGCCAAAACCCAATTGCCAGACCCCGCTAAACCCACAGCCAGCGGGTAAGGGCTGGCCGGAACGGACGCCACACCACTGCCCGGTTTTACTGCTTTCAAAGTTGCCGGTAAAGCTGGTCCAATCTGCAACCAGTTGCCAGCGCAATTTACCCTGGCTGTTCGAGTTGCGATCACTCAGCCAGACTCCCTGGAATTGATTGAGGTCAGCCAGAGCGAGGCCCTGAATCTGCCCCGTGTCAACGCCGCCATACCACCGATAGGTTCCTTCAACCCGCGCCTCTCGCTGGGTTAGCGACATCGTGCCGAAAGTAAAATCCCACGTCCCGGTGAGGGATGCATTGGCTGCCGCCGTCTCCGCCTTTGTTATCCCGGTCAACTGGCTGAGGGTAGCGGTTGGAGTTACAACTGTAGCCGTCGGCGTCGGGGAAGGTAGGGCAGGACTAGTCGTCACTAACGCTGGGGTCGGTGAGGGAGACGGGAGAGGGGAAGTGGTTGGGGTCAGCGTTTTCGTAACCGCCGGTAGAGGGACAATGGTTGGCGTAGATGAGGCCGCCATAGCCCCACTCAAGGCGGTTCCACAGCCGCTCAACAGGAAAAGTAGGCTAAAAAATAAACCAATCAATGTTGTTGTTCTCATCATAAGTATTCCTCACTCAGTAACTTTCTTGAACATCACCCTGGAGATGGTCTCTTGATGACACTTCTCGTTCTATCCACCATGATATCTGTTTTTTGATCGTCTCGTCAATCTGTTGTTTTCTCAATTGGCTGTTCCAAGGGGTGAGTTATCTAATGGTTTGTCTTTGGAAAGGTCGTTTATCAAGATATGCCAACCCTTGCAGGCTGTACATTCCCACCAATAGACCCTTCCGTTGGGGATAGGAAACTCTTTCCAATTTTGACTTGCAACTTGCTCACCATTATAAGGGCAACGCATTAACTTCAAGGTTTTTGATATTTCTGAATCATTCAACTGCTTTACCATTTTGGAACTTATTACTATATTGTTCATGTTACAGAAATTATTCTCTAGCGGATCCAATTCAACAGCCGCTCGTTGACCCCCTGGTAGTCCAGCCCCAATTGAGCCTGTACTTCTGTAGAAAAGAGGGCATGTTGATTACTGCCGTCGGCGTTCATCGTCCAGATTTCCCACTGGCCGCTGCGGTCGGTGACAAAGGCGATTTGCGAACCATCGGGTGACCAGGCTGGGGCAGCGCTGCTGTACTGCGGGTCGGCCATTAGAGGGGGCTTGGTCAGGCGCTGGCGGCTGCCGCTGGCCAGATCATAGGTATAAACTTCCCAATGGTCGTGCTGTTTGTAGGTCAGGGCCAACTTCGTGCCGTCGGGCGAGAAAACCGGGGCCGTATCACGGGCATCGTTGGTGAAAGATTGCAGGTCGCCGGTGGCGATATCGAGTTGCATCAAGCCGCGCAAGCCGTCATAGATGACCCGCCACGAGTTTTGCGGATCCCAGGTCGGGTTGAAGCTATACAGGTCGGCGGACAAATCCTCGGCTTGGCCGGTGGTCAGATTGATCTGGCGCAGTCCCCACTGTAAATCCTCCTGACGAATGAAACAGATCTTGACGCTGCCATCGCTATTCCGGTGAACACTGGTGATCTCACTGACATTGGGCATTTGAAACCCATCATCGGAGTCAAATTCGCGACATTCTGGCTGGGGATTGACCGTGCCGCCGTGCTGGAAAGAGATAATGATCGCTTGCCCATCCTGCGACCAGGTGGGTGATTTGGGCCGGGCAATGTCGCTGGCCACCACCCGCTCACTGCCATCGTCGAGGTTCAGCACATATAACGCGCCCATATTGGCCCCATCCCAGCGGGTAAAAGCCACCTGGGTTCCATCCGGTGAGACGACCGGGTCAATGACTCCGCTGGCTAATTTCTGTAAGCCTGTCCCGTCGGCATTGACAATGTACAGATCGCCGCCGCTGCTGGTCGCAAAAACCAGCCTGCCGCCGGAAGCGACTGCCGCAGATTGGCCGTCGACCGCCGCCGTTGGTTGATTGTCGGAAGATGCTTCAACTACAGGCACATCATCAAGGGAGCCGAGGATATGGGTGTAGGTCGTTTGGCTGGAAATCCAACCTGGCGTGCCGTTGGCAGTGACGATTTGCAGCCAATTACCGTTGGCGCTGACGCCGGTGATCTCTAATTTGTCGCCCTTGGCCGCTGTGTCGATGGCTGCATAGCTGACCCCTGGCCCTTCGCGCACATTCAAACTGGCAGAGATAATCTCGGCCTGGATCGTGACCGGGGTGGGTGTTGCCGGAGCCTCGGCCTGAGACGTAGTCGTAGCAGTTGGAGCAGCCGCCTCGGGGGTTGAGGTGGAGGTAGGGTCGGCAGCCGGGGTTGCAGTGGCTGGAGGCAGTGTATCCACTACTTCTATTTGGGTTGTTGGCGTCAAGGCCGACCGATCCAGCCGGACAATGGTCGGGGTCGGGCTGGCGTTGCTTGGCGCGGCGCAGGCAGTTAAAACGAATAGGGTTAGTAAAATAAAGGTTATCCAAATTTTCATTTTCATTTCTCGAACCTATTAAAGAAAGTAATTGAGTCTTCAATGTCGTTAAGTTAGCGTAGTTTAGCCCCTTGTGGGCGGGCACAAGGCCCTATGCTACGGCCTTAACTTAATGACATTGATTGAGTCTTACCTGTCAAGACCGGAGACCGATGACCGGAGACCGGTTTTTTTATAAGATCCCGTCTTCGGTCTCCCGTCATCGGTCATTCTTTATTCATATCTCAACGCTTCAATCGGGCGCAGCCGGGCGGCGCGCGTGGCCGGATAGACCCCAAAGAACAGGCCGATGGCGGCGGAAAAACCGGTCGCCAGCAAAATCGAGTTCATGGTGACGACCGTACTTCTCAATTCAGAGACCAGCATGGGCAAGGTCTGCGAGATGCCATAGCCCAGCCCGATGCCCATAAAGCCGCCAATCAGCGATAGAACCATCGCTTCGACCAGGAATTGCAGCAGGATGTCGCGCCGTTTGGCTCCCACCGCCTTGCGGATGCCGATTTCACGGGTGCGTTCGGTCACCGAAACCAGCATAATGTTCATCACCCCAATCCCGCCCACCAGCAGCGACACCCCGGCGATAGACCCCAGAAAGGCGGTCAAGGTGGTGGCCATTGTGTTGCTAAACTCCAGCAGTTGGGCCTGGTTGCTAATTCTAAAATCGTTTTTATACTCATCGCCCAGGCGATGGCGCACCCGCAATACTGCCGTAACCTGTGCTTCGGCGGCATCCATATTGTTCTGGCTGTCCACCTCGATGTAAATGTTAGAAACCTTCAAGCTGCCGCGAAAGGCCCCGGCTTTGTCCAGGCGGGTCTGGGCGGTGCTAAGGGGCACCAGGGCGGTATTATCGGGGTTGCCAAAGCCGCCCTCGCCGCTGGCCGGCAGCACCCCGATAACCTCAAAGGTCAGGCCGTTGATCCGAATACTCTCGCCCAGGGGCGATTCGTTACTGGCAAACAGTTTCTCGGCCACTTCCGCACCGATCACCGCCACCCGCGCTCGCTGATCCACCTCGTCCTGGGTCATAAAGCGGCCTTTGGCCAGCTCCAGATCGCGGACGCTCTCATATTCTACCGTGACCCCGGTGATAGACACGCTGTCGGCCTCTTCCTGATCCCGCACCACAGATGCGCCGTTCACGCCATGGGTGGGGGCCACCGCCACCACGTGCTTGACCTGGGAGGGATCGCTCAACGCCTCCACATCCTTCATGGTCAGCGGTTCGGCAGCCTTTTCCTTCAGGTCGGCCTGCGATTCGTCTTCTTCACTGCCGGGAGGTCCTTGTGGACCACCCCCCGGCCCGCCCATCCCCCGGGCCGAGGAGATGGTCAGCAGATTGGTGCCCAAGCTGCTCAGACGCTCGTTCATACTCTGGCTGACGCCGTTGCCGATGGAGACCAGGGCAATCACCGCCGCCACCCCGATGATAATGCCCAGCATCGTCAAAATGGTGCGTAGCTTATTGACGGTCAACGCCCGCAGGGCAATTAAGATGCTTTCCCATAATTGCATAGTTGATTCCTTCTGTTTAAGCTCAAACGAAAAGTAAAACGTGATGCGTGAAACGTGAAGGTAGAACACTCACCACGCACCCCGTAAATCGTCCTAAAGGATACCCTTGCGGTATAAATCCAAAATCGTAAATCGCAAATCACGATTTGACCCGGCGCGGGTTAGTAACGGGCCGATCCTCGACAATCACCCCGTCGGCCAGGCGAACTACCCGCCGAGTGTGTTGGGCAATATCGGGTTCGTGGGTGACAAAGATAATGGTGATCCCTTGCTCCTCATTCAAATGCTGGAAAATGCCCATAATCTCTTCGCTGGATTTGGAGTCCAGGTTGCCGGTCGGCTCGTCGGCCATAATGATGG
>CAZRYD010000054.1:0-25886 GCA_964604225.1 uncultured Caldilineaceae bacterium | reverse complement strand
GTTGAAGCGAGGTACTCAGAGTCCGTAAGGGCTCGTTATACTCCCCCTCTCTGCTTTAATAGCAACCAGGTCGGTCCATGTGGCTAACTTATTGGATCGCGTGTCCCATAAAAAGGACATGGTTGCATGCATAGCAGAGATTTTTTATTTCCCACAAAATGTATAGGTTCACTTAATTTACTATCTCTTCTGGTGATTAAGAATCAGCCAGAAACTGCTTGGTATTTACTCACCCCATCAACCAAAGCGACGTTTACTGCTCGGCGGCGATCCAGGTTAGCTCCAAATCGAGAAACCAAAGGCAATTTGCACCCAGCCATTGTCGGATTGAATCCTTTTTACCGGCATCAGAGAAATTCGCGATTCCCCAAAAGAAGAAGCGACGGTATTGAATTTGGTCATTCATTTTATGGACATTTATTGGCAAATAAGAACATTTGTGCTAAGATTGAGCTATGAAATTGAGCACTTATGCCCATAAACTTGGTATCTCTTATCGCACTGCCTGGTGTTGGTTCAAGGCGCGAAAGCTGGCCGGTTATCAGACCGACACCGGAACCATCATCATCACCGACCCTGTTGGCGAGGTTATTTCAGCTATCCGTCGCCAAAAGATTACCGTTTATATGCGAGTTTCGGTGGTAGAAAACAAAGATGACATGGAAGGACAGGCGAAACGCTTGTTGGATTACTGCGCCGCCAAAGGGTATCGCGTGACGACCGTGGTTAGAGAGATTGGTTCGAGCCTCAACGACGCTCGCCCCAGGTTGCTCAAATTGCTGACTGACCGGGTATTAAAACAATTCTGATGTGCTATCTCGATGACGAATTCTGCTGTCACCTTCTCACCGCTGAAGCGGGTGAGCTTGGGAGAACCCCTGACCAAGCTCGCGGGTGATTACCTCCAGCCACGACCCTAAACAGGGTTACGGGGCTACATTTAGCCGGAATAGATAGCGACGTTGGGGTGTCCACTCCAAGCCCCAACTACGGGTCGGCGGTTAAACATCGCTGAGGAGAAGGCGAAGTGTCACCGGCGCGGCGGGCAACCGCCTAAACCCGGCTAAATATCAGGGGTGGAGCTAACTCCCGACAGGGAGCCTTATCCGCCGGACGATCAGTTTGTCCGAAAGGATTGACGATGGACAGAGTCTTTGTTTTATCAAAATCAGGGCAGCCGTTGATGCCAACTCAACGGTTTGGCAAGGTGCGACGGATGCTCAAAGATGGACGGGCTAAAGTCGTCAGCCACGAGCCGTTTACGATCCAGTTGCAGTACGAGGCAACAGCGTATGTTCAGCCGGTGACGTTGGGCATTGATGCCGGTTACGAAACCATCGGTTACTCTGTAGTCACCGACAAGGAGGAGTTGATCGGCGGTGAGGTCAGGCTGCTCAAAGGGATGTCAGAGCGATTGAAAGAACGAGCCAGGTACCGCCGCGGGCGGCGCAGCCGGAAGCGGCACCGCCCGGCTCGCTTTGACTTCCGCACAAAGGGCCAGGAAGGCTGGCTGGCTCCCTCAATTCGACACAAGTTGGACAGCCACCGGCGCTTGATCGAACGGATCAAGGCCATCGTGCCGGTGTCACAGACGGTCATTGAAGTCGCCAACTTCGACATTCAGGCGCTCAAGACACCGGGGATTGCCGGGGTAGAGTACCAACAGGGCGAACAGGCCGGGTACTGGAATCTACGGGAGTACATCCTGCATCGAGACGGTCACAAATGCCAGAACCTTGATTGTCGGAACAAAGCCAGACAGCCGGTGCTGGAAGTGCATCATCTGGGCTACTGGCGCGGCGACCGGAGTGACCGTCCGGCCAACCTGATTACGCTTTGCACCCACTGTCACATCCCCAAGAACCATCAGCCGGGTGGGTTTCTGTACGGCTGGCAACCGAAGGTCAAAAGCTTTCGGCCCGAAACCTTTATGTCCACGGTTCGCTGGCAGTTGGTCGAAGGTGAGGATACCTTTGCGACCTACGGCCACCTCACCAAGTCTGCCCGAATAGCCCAGGGGTTGGAGAAGTCGCACCACAACGATGCCTTTGTGATCGCGGGAGGGAGTGGTCAGAAACGAGCCGAGGCGACGAATTGGGAGCAGCTCAGGCGGCACAACCGCAATATGGAGAGGTTTTACGATGCGGTTTTTATTGACCTGAGAACCGGAGAGAAGGCGAGCGGGGCTGAACTCCACTCAGGGCGACGCACCCGCAACCGGAACCTGAGGGGCGAGAATTTGAGGCAGTACCGGGCCAGGAAGGTGAAGCAGGGCTATCGCAGCATCCGAAAACAACGTTATCCGCTGCAACCGGGAGATATAGTTGAGTTTGAGGACAAAAAGCTAAGGGTGAGCGGAACGCATTGTCTGGGAACGCAAGTGATCTTGTATCTACCCGACGGTCAGAAGAAATCTGTATCAACGAAAAAAGTCAGGCCAGTCAGGAGACGGCGTGGCTTGACGATCGTACCCAATGGAGGCGCTCAAGCGGCTGTTTCCTCCCAAGTCTGAAGTCTTGGATTTCCACCGCTAAAGCGATTTTATTATGAAGTGGCTCAAAAGGGTAATAACAGAAACGGTTTTGGAGCAGGATAGCACAGGCTTCAAATACGATGATACACGTGTTTACATCGGCCCAACCGGAAGCTCTTCCGGTTACGCTGGTCAAATTATCTGACTCGTTAAGTATATTTTGTGAAGAGTCATCGCGAGGACTTAACTAAAGCGTCTGAAACTATTTAATAAACTTTGCTAACCACAGTCATCGAGGGCGGTGCGGCCTGCATCTCGGTGACAAAACCGGCCGCAACCTGTCCTGATGGGAGGAGTCATTCATGCTCTCACGGACAGGTTGCGGCCTTTTTATTTAGGGGATCAGCCAGATGTTTCCAAGACCAGAATATAAACAAATCAAAACAACCAAATTCATCAAGGACTTGCTGATACGGTGCATTATTTCGATTATTCTGTTGGGCCTGGCCGTCCGAATGACCTACGCCGCCTTACCCGAAACTGCGGCCCGAAAGATAGAGCGCTCACCCGCCTATAGCAGCCTGCCGCTGTATTTTGAAGCCAATGAAGGGCAAACCGACCGCCAGGTAAAATTCATCTCTCGTGGTGTGGGCTACACTATGTTTTTGACGCCATCCGGGGTGACGATGGTTTTGGACGAGACCTCATCAGCCGCCGCAGAAGATAAGGAACCCGGCCTCAGATCGGTCGTCAAGATGTCACTGATTGGAGCCAACCCTAACCCTGGCATAGTCGGCCTGGATGAGCAGCCTGGCCGCAGTCACTATTTCAATAGTGATAACCCAAACAAGTGGCGCACCGATATTCCCAATTTTGCCCAGGTGCAATATCAACAAATCTGGCCAGGCGTCGACCTGGTATTATACGGCAACCAACGTCAATTGGAGTACGATTTCATTGTGGCTCCTGGGGCTAACCCCGCCCAGATAGACCTAACCTTCGATGGGGTGGAAAAGCTAGAACTGGATGATCAAGGCAATCTACTCATACACCTGCCGGGTGGTAAAGTCATCCAAAAGAGCGCCCCCATCGTCTACCAGGAAGTTGACGGAGTACGGCAGACAATCGAGGGAGGATTTATTTTATCAGCCGGTAATCGGATTGGCTTTGGCCTCGCCGATTATAACCCGACCCTCCCTCTTGTTATTGACCCCCTTTTATTATATAGCACCTATCTTGGCAGCAGCGGTGACGAGGTTGGCCACGACATCGTCCTGGACGCCAGCGGCAATGCCTACGTCCTCGGCTCGACCTCAAGCCTGGCTTTCCCCAGCACCGCTGGCGCTTTTGATACCAGTCATAGCCCGGCCGGCAATGACGTATTTGTCACCAAACTGAACCCTACCGGCTCCGGCCTGGTTTACAGTACTTACCTGGGCGGCAATGGTGAAGATTACGGTTACAGCCTGGCCCTGGATAACGCCAACAACGCTTATATAACCGGGGTTACCCAAAGCACCGATTTTCCGACCACCACGGGCGCCCTCGATACCACTCACAGCAACGTCGATAATGACGCCTTTATCGCCAAGTTGAACTCCACCGGCGCCAGCCTGGTCTACAGCACCTACCTGGGCGGCAGCGGCGATGACTTTGGTTATGGCATTGACGTGGACGGAAGCCAAAACGTCTTTGTCACCGGTATGACCTACAGCGCCCCCTTTTCGACGACCGCCGGCGCTTACGACACTACCTACAATGGCGCCGGCGACGCTTTTGTGGCGCGACTCAACACAAGCGGTACCGCCCTGATTTACAGCACCTACCTGGGCGGCGCTCAACTTGACGAAGGTAGAGATATTGCCGTCTTTGGCGGCAGCGCTTACATTACCGGCGCCACCTCCAGCATGACCTTTCCGGCCTCGGTGGACGCCTATGATCCCAGCCGGAATGGCGGCTCTGATGCGTTTCTGCTCAAAATGAACACGACGGGTTCCGGGTTGGCCTACGGCACTTTCCTGGGTGGTTCAGGAGACGATTTTGGAAATGGGCTGGTTATCGAAGAAAACGGCAGCGTCCACGTGGCTGGGGAAACGTCCAGCGCCAATATGCCCACTACAGCCGGGGCCCAGGATACGAGTTACAACGGCAGTACCGATGGTTTTGTGACCGAGCTCGATGCGAGTGGATCCAATCTGCTATATGGCACCTATCTGGGTGGAACCGGTACGGATAAAGTGCTGGCTATCGACCTGGACAACAACGGCAACGCTGCTGTCACCGGCTCGACCTCAAGTTGGAACTTCCCCATCACCCCAGGAGCCTACGACACCGTCTACGCCAGCGGAAGCGATGTTTTTGTGACCCGGTTAAAAGCCAACGGCACAGGGCTGCTCTACAGCACCTTTATCGGTGGCAGCGACTCGGAAGAAGGGGACGGCATTGCCCTCGACGGGGCCGGTAATGGCTTCGTGACCGGTCACACCTACGGCAATTTTCCCACCACGACCGGCGCTTATGATACTACCGCCGGGGCGCCCAGGGACGCCTTTGTGGCCAAATTAAACCTGCTGAACAATGCCCCGCTCCTGTCTGATATTTCGAATCAAGTGACCGACGAAGATATCCCGGCTGGGCCGATCAACTTCACCCTTAGTGACTACGAAACGCTGGCTGATAGCCTGGCTGTGACCGGTAGCTCGTCTAACCCTGGTCTGATTCCAGACGCCAATATTGTTTTCGGAGGCAGTGGTTCCGGACGAACTGTGACAGTTACCCCGGCAGCCAATATGTACGGCAGCGCTATTATTACCGTAACAGTCAATGACGGTACCGATGTGACCACCGACACGTTCACCTTGACCGTCAATCCTGTTAACGATGCGCCGGCCAATTCCGAAATTCTCGACCAGGCAACTGCTGAAGATACGCCAACCGGACCCATCAGCTTTACCATAGACGACCCTGAAACTCCAGCCAGCGACCTGATTTTGTACGGCAGTTCTTCAAACTCCAGCCTGATACCTAACGCCAACATCGTTTTTGGCGGCTCTGGGTCCGACCGAACCGTCACTGTCACCCCTAAAGCCGATCAATACGGCAGCGCCACGATTACGATAACCGTTGCTGATGGGGTTACCTCAGCCTCGGAGACCTTTGTCTTAATCGTCAATTCGGTCAACGATGCGCCAACCCTCTCCGATATTGCCGATAAATCCACCAGTGAGGATACCTCCATCGGCCCCATTAGTTTTGTGATTGGGGATGTCGAAACCCTGGCGGGCAACCTGACTTTATCGGGCGCTTCGTCTGATCCGGGCCTGGTACCCAACACCGGTATTGTGTTTGGCGGCAGTGGCGCCGTTAGAAACCTCACGATTACCCCAGCGGCGAATAAATATGGCAGCGCTATGGTCACGATAACCGTCAGCGACGGAGTATTGACCGCCAGTGACAGCTTCACTCTAACGGTCAGCCCGGTCAACGACGCGCCGACCCTCTCCGATATTAGCAACCAGACCACGAATGAAGATGTGGCTGCCGGCCCGATCAGTTTCACCATCGGCGATGTTGAGACGCCCGCCGGCAGTTTGAGCGTGTCTGCCTCCTCTTCAAATCTGGCCCTGGCGCCGCTGGCCAACATCATCTTTGGCGGTAGTGGAGCCAACCGAAGCGTTACTATCACCCCCGCAGCGAATATGTCTGGCAGCGCCGTTATCACTGTGACTGTCGGCGACGGAGTATTGACCGCCGGCGACAGCTTCACTCTGACGGTCAACCCGATTAATGATGCACCGACCATCTCTGATATTGCCTACCAGACCATCAATGAAGATGTGGCTGCCGGCCCAATCAGCTTCACCATCGGCGATGTCGAGACGCCCGCCGGGAGTTTGAGCCTGAGCGCCTCCTCTTCAAATCTGACCCTGGCGCCGCTGGCCAACATCATCTTTGGCGGCAGTGGGGCCAACCGAACCGTCACTATCAGCCCGGCGGCGAACATGTCTGGCAGCGCCGTTATCACGGTGACAGTTGGCGACGGCATTGACACAGCCAGCGTCAGCTTCGCCCTGACGGTCGACCCGGTCAACGACGTGCCGACTATCTCCGATATTGCCGACCAGACCACGAATGAAGATGTGGCTGCCGGCCCAATCAGCTTCACCATCGGCGATGTCGAGACGCCCGCCGGGAGTTTGAACTTATCCGCCGATTCGTCTGATCACGGTTTAATACCTCCAGCCAACATCGTCTTTAGCGGCAGTGGCACCAACCGAACTGTTACGATCACCTCGGCGGCGAACATGTCTGGCAGCGTCATGATCACGGTGATGGTCAGCGATGGAAGCGCCGCCGCCTCAGCTAGCTTCACTCTTACGGTCAGCCCGGTCAACGACGCGCCAACCATCTCCAACGTCGCCAATCAAACGACTAATGAAGATGTGGCTGCCGGCCCGATCAGCTTCACCGTGGGCGATGTCGAGACGCCCGCTGAGAGCTTAATCCTCACGGTCGATTCGTTCGATTTAAGCCTGGTTCCAGCTGAAAATATCGTCCTGGGCGGCAGCGGGGCCAATCGTACCGTTATGGTTACTCCGGCCGCAAATGCGTACGGTAGTGTAACCATCAGGATCACGGTCGGCGATGGACAAAACACGACCAGTGATACCTTTGTGCTGACGATTAGCTCAGTCAACGATGCGCCGGCCATCTCTAACATTCCTGACCAGACCACGAATGAAGACGTGGCTGCCGGCCCGATCAGCTTTACTATCGGGGACATAGAAACAGACCCGGACCATCTGGTTCTAACCGGGAGTTCCTCCAATCCTACTCTCATCCCGAACACCAATATCGTGTTCAGTGGCAACGGCACGACTCGCCGGGTGACCATCACTCCGGCGGAGAATAAGTACGGCAGCGCCACCATTACCATAACCCTTAGCGACGGCATGGATTCGGCCTTCGACACCTTTGTTTTGTCCATCAATTCGATCAATGACGCGCCGACTATCTCAGATATTGCCGATCAAACGACCAATGAGGATGCGGCTGCTGGTCCGATCAGCTTTACGGTTGGGGATGTAGAAACGGCGGCCAGCAGTTTAATCCTCAGCGCCTCATCTTCAAACTTGACCCTGGCGCCGCCGGGCAACATTGTCTTTGGCGGCAGCGGAGCCAATCGCACTGTAACCATCACCCCAGCAGCAAACATGTTTGGCAATGCCGTTATTACAGTGACCATCAGTGATGGCTTACTCTCCACCAGCGACAGCTTTACCCTGACCGTAAGTTCCATCAACGATGCGCCGACCCTCTCTAACATCACCAATCAACTCACTAACGAAGATATCCCGCTTGGTCCGATCAGCTTCACCATCGGCGATACAGAGACACCGGTTGAGAGTCTGGCTCTAAGCGCCAATTCGTCTGATCCAGTCCTGGTACCGGTGGCCAATATCGTCTTGGGTGGCAGTGGAGCCAACCGCACCTTGACGATCACCCCAGCGGCAAACAAGTACGGCAGCACCACGATCACCATAACGGTCGGCGATGGCCAGAATACGGCCAGCGACACCTTTGTCCTATCAGTTCTCTCGGTTAATGACCCGCCGATCATTTCGGCGAGCCCAGATCAAACGACCATGTTCAATACCCCGGTCGGACCTATTAGCTTTACTGTGAGTGATGTGGAGACGCCGGCTAGCAGCTTGATCCTGTCTGGCAGTTCATCCAATCCAACCCTGGTTACAACAGCCAACATCGTGCTTGGTGGCGGAGGAGCCAGTCGGACGGTCACCGTCAGGCCAACAACGGATCTGTCCGGTACCGCCGTGATTACCCTTACGGTTACCGACGGAACAGCTTCGGCTACAGAAGTTGTCATCTTGACGATCAACCCACCCTGGACCGACAGTGATGGCGATGGAATTCCTGATATCGAAGAGGGTACAGGTGATGCCGATCATGATGGTACGCCTGACTATCTCGACCATGATAGCGATGGCGACGGTATCCCCGACATCGTGGAAGGCACTGCTGACCCTGATGGGGACGACGTCCCCAATTATCTCGACCTTGATAGCGACGGCGATAGCATCCCTGACGTTATAGAGGGCACCGATGACTCTGATGGTGACGGCGTTCCCGATTACCTGGACAGTAATATTCCCCTAACTATCAGCGCCGTCAGCCCTGCCTGGGTTAGCGACCAAGCGACGGCAACCCTGACCCTTACCGGAACCGGCTATCTGTCTCCTACCCAGGTTAAAGTGGGCATGCTCGCCTTGACCGACGTCACCTTTGTCAGCACCCAAACACTGCGCGCTGTGCTGCCCGGAGGTCTGGTACCAGGTCTGTACGACGTCACCGTGATCAGGCCGGACGGCGAAAGCTATACTAAGTCCTACGCGCTCACTGTAGGTACCTTGCCGGCGGTAGACCTGGTAGCCATCGATCCAATTAGCGCCACCGCAGGCACTACGGTCACCGTAACCCTGACCGGAAACAACTTCGTGCCGATCACCCAGGTTAAATTCGGCCAGCAAACACTCACCGAGGTCACTTTTGTGTCAGCCCAGATGTTAAAGGGGGTCATACCGGCCAACCTGGCTCCTGGATTCTACGACGTGAGGGTTGTCAACCCGGACAGCCAAACCGACACTTTGGCGCAGGCGTTCAAGATCGAAACACAGGTTGTCATGCAACCAATCTTTCTACCTCTCATTATCAAAGAAAGCGGCTCGGTCGGTGAGCCCGACCTGGTCATCGAACAAATAAAGGCCACGGCCAACGGGGTGCAGGTGGTAATCAAAAATACCGGCAATGGTCCGGTGACCAGCGAGCAGGAATTCTGGGTAGATGTTTATATAAACCCGACCAAAGCGCCGGTCAATGTCAATGAAGTCTGGCAAAAAGTGTCGTCTCAAGGCATGGTTTGGGGCGTGACCGCTGCCGGCCTGCCCTTAGACCCAGGCGAGAGCCTGGTTTTAACCAGCGGAGGGGACTACTACTGGCCCACGCTCAGCCATGTGATTACTCCAATTACCAGGGGTACAGCCATCTACGCCCAGGTCGACTCGGCTCATACCGGCACTAACTACGGTGGCGTTATGGAAAGCCATGAAAAAACCGGAGCGCCTTACAACAATATCAGCGGTCCAATCATCACCTCTGTCAGTACATCGTTGGCGGAATCATCGTCTAATAGCGCCGCCAGCAGCGGACATAACCTACCGCCCCGGCCATGAGTATTATTTTGGAGGCTTGGTAATGAGCGCATCTATCGTTAGATCCAATTCACCCCGCATCATCATACCGGCGCCCTGGCTCAAGGAGCGGGACGAGCAGAGAAAAAGAAAGCGTAGAAGATCAACCGGTCTTTCTGCTTTCACCGCCTCGATTAAAGCCAGCCTGGTTGGGGCTGTGGGCATGTTTATCTTGTTTCTGGTGGGCCTCATCCCGTTCGAATTTCTGGCCTTGCTGGTGATCCCTGGCTTTATTGTGCTATTTCTATCGGTCGGGATGCTGGGCGGTATCTTTGCCGAGAACGTCGTAAAAGACTACCGGCAGGCTGGCGAGGTGGGTTGGATGGCCGGTTTCTGGACCGGAGTTCATGGCGGCAACATGGCTATGATGATGGCCGCCACCGGAATTTATATGAACGATTTCGGCCAAAATGTAGTTAACCAGCTTACAGTTGAGCAACTGAAGAGCCTCGCCGCTTATGGATTTGATCAAAGCCTGCTTGCTTTAACGGCGCGTGTATTTGGCGCCTTGTGTGTCTACGGCATTATTGGCGGCCTGATCGCTGCGCTCTTCGGCACAATAGGCGGCATGCTGTACCTCTCGCTAACCACTATCGAAAATTAACGGCGAAACCATCTTATTTATATCTCGGTGTACGGTTTAACCTGCCCGTACCAGGCCACGTGGCTCGATGAGGAGATAAATTAGGGAAGTCGGTAAGTAAGGAGAGAAAACAGGTATGGACACTACTGATGTCATTGAAATTGTAACGAATAAATTAGACCGGCTGGCTGCAACCGGTCAACTGGCTGGGTTAGGCTATGCCCCCCTGGATGTCATCACCAGGAATAACGCCGGCGCGCTGCATGTACAGTCCTTTCCCAGGGCTCATCTCGAAGAGGTGCTGGACTACCTTATGTTTTATCTCCAGGAAAAACGCATGAATGTGTGGGAAGTATTCCTGGTGACCGACTGCTATACTGACCCAACCCTGGGCACAACCTTATCCGACGTGGTAGTCATTATCCATTGTCAAGCAAATAATAAGGTTAGGGTTGGCCTGATTGAGTACGATCCGCGTTCAAATCCGCTGCTTAAAAAAGAGGTGAATTGGACCAACCCACACTGGTACCAACACATGTCGGCCCTGGGACTGACCCTTAGCCGGCAGCTTAGCGAGAACACGCCGGAGACGGTCGGTTAAACCTCTCCAGATTCCCAGGCAGAAAGGTAACAAGATGTCTTGTGAAACCCATCAAAACGCCATCGCCGCCGTCGCTGGTTCCAGCAGTGGTATTCCAAAATCGGCCAGTAAATTTGCGAATTACTCCGGCAAGATATTAGTGCCCGCGCTCGTTGTCAGCGGCGGCGCCGCCCTAGCCGGTGGAATCTACGGCATCAAGGTGGCGATGAAAAAAATCAAAGAGGCCAGAGAGAAGGAAGCGGCTGAAAAGATACAGCGGGCCCGTCAACGGGTGGCCACTATTAAAGACCCTGACCGCAAACAGGTGGCTTTTGACATTCAAAGCAGGTACATTGGCGCCGGTATCTTTCGCGAAGGCCTGGAGGAAGTTCTTGACGACCCGGAGTACACCCGGTTAGGTAGAAAGACCTGGTTGGCGAGCGGGGTCAATGGTTCGGCCATTGTCGATGACCTGGGCGATGGGACGTACGTCCTTCGTGGAATTGGTATCAGCATAGGCAGCGAATGGGAACTGCGCAACGGCCTGGCGGCCTATTCATTTCGCCATCCGGATTTAGCCAAGAAAGCGGCCGCAGCCTTGGCTCCAAAACCACAACCCGAGCCAGAAGAAAACGAAGAACAAGGGACTCGGTTTACCAAATCCGTTAAGGCTGTCGAGCGGACAGCGGATACCACCAGGCAATGGGTCGTTGACAACCAGGAAGAAATTATGGCTGTCGCAGGTAACGGCTTGAAAGCGGCAAAACTTATTGGCGGTCTCTATCTGACTGCGTCTAAGCATGGCGGGGTTCAAAAAATGCCGGTAATGACCCAACTCTCCTACTTACACAGCGCTGGGAATCTCGTCTCCAGTACCTATAATACGGCCAAGAAAGCCCAGGCAATGAAGCTGGAAGCCGCTCACATTATAGAGGCCATCAGGTCTCCAGAATACGCTCAGGCAGCTGCTGCCCTACAAAAGCAATATAACGGCGTTCGGGTATCGCAACAAAGCCTTGAAGGTTTGATGCAGGCAAGGTCTTATCCCATCATTGACGGTACCTACAAAGTGCAGGGAAACCTGGGCCTCATTTATTACGATGAAGCGAGAAAAGATGGGCGGGTCACGATCCAACGGGTTGTCCCCGCCCCTGGCAAAGAGATTCAGCTTCATCGAGGGCTAAAGATCCTAAAAGAAACGGCAAGAGAGATTACTCAGGCAGCTCAGAAAGTTTCTGTTGAAGTTGGCTAGAACGACAGGTATTAACAGTGAGCTGTGACGCAAACAATCGGGCGGCGGCCAACGCGGCAACTATTAGCGGTATCACAAAGTTCGCTAGCAAATGTGCTTCGTATGCCGGTGGCAAAAAGGAAGTCACCGCCGCGAGAAAAAAGGGCAGCGGGACATACCAGCCCAGGCAGTCTAAGGCCATGCAGACAATTCCGAAAAAATCAGTCGGGAAAATTAGTCAAATTAATTGGAAGCGGCGAAAAATCATTGGCGGCGGCGGCTTTGCTCTGGTCTACCAGGTCGCCGCGGACGTTGTAGCCAAGGTCGGGCAAATAGGTCAAAAAGAGGTCGAGGCGCAGCGCCATTTCGCGCGGCAACAACAGGCCCTAGCGATTCTGGATTACCAGGCAGAAGTAGAACTGCCGGCCAGGGTTAGTCGAGAAGTTTGCCCTATACACGGCCCCCGGAAAAAGATTTTGCCCGAAGATGGCTACTCCTGTACCTGTAACACACCGCAAGCTGTCTTACTAATGCCGTTAGCCGAAAGCACTGAAGGAGTCAGTAGCGACGAGATCAGCGCGTTTTTGATGGGATTTTCCAGAGATTGCGAGCAGCAACGAGGGCACTACTGGGACGCCCGACCGGCTAATGTGGCTCGCTACCAGGGGCGGCTAATCGCCCTGGATTTTGGTGAAGAAGAAGGGGTTTCCGACCATGTTCCGCCAGGTTGGCAACCGTGAGATATGATGACGACGCCTAAACAAAGCGCCCCATGAGCGATTATGGTTCAAATATTCATTGGGTCTACAGGCAATCAAATAGCATTTGCGGAGGCGACACTGTGAGCTGCGACTCTAGTAACCGGGCAGCGGCCGACGCTGCCGGCGCCAACGGTGTAGCCATGCCCGCCAGCAAATGTGTGGCTTATGCTGGCCGGACAGTTAAGACTGAGGAGGTTATCCATGGCAACCTTATCACCCGAAGAAGAACTATTTCAACTGCCAGACGAAACACAGCTGATGCAAATGGTGCGGGAACACTGGCAAAAATACCGGCCGATGGCCTTCGCTCGCCTGCAGCAGGCCGATTATCTAGACGAGGCGATCGAGCAGGCCGTCAATCTGACGCTGACCGGCTTAGGCCAACTCATCAACCAACGGCAAATGGATCCCTGGGAAGCGTGGGTACTGATTCGCGAAGAATGGGCCTTGCTGCCGGCGGAGGAGACAGCCGAGGCGGACGACGCCTAGAGCACCGCTGTAAAAATTGCGGCCGCTTCATCGGCAATAGTACGGTTTGCCAGGCCTGTATCTTTGGCGAAGTCCTCAAAGAAACAGGCGATATTGACTGGCTTCAAATCGCCGCGCGCAGTGGGGTCAGCGTGCAACAGGCCCAGGAGCATTTATCCTCGATCGGACTAACTTTCAGGAATCCGAGAACCAATGTGTGGGAGACGTCCAGCGCCTATCTTTGCGGCAACCTCCGGGCCAAGCTCCGCGAAGCAAAAGCGGCCGCGGCGGTAGACCCGACTTTTCGAGCCAATGTCGAGGCGCTGCGCAAAATTCAGCCGCCGGAGCTAAAACCGGACCAGATTGCCGCTCCGCTGGGGGCCGGCTGGATCCCGGAAGAGTATATTGAACAATTTGCCCAAAGTTTGGGCATGGGGGTAAATGCCGAGTATGTGCCGGAACTGGCTAAGTGGATTGTCTATCCGACGGACAAATTCAGAAAAATCAGGCGGCGCTCCGAGGCGAACAACAAACGCTGGGGGACCAAATATGTAGACGCGGTTGACCTGTTAGAGCAGGCGCTGAACGGCCAGGAGCCTACGGTTACCAAAAGAACCGGGCCTCGTAGAAAAGAAGAAACCGATCTCGATCAAACTTACGAGGCCAGGGATAAACAGAAAAAGATCAAGGAAGAGTTCGAGCGATGGCTCTGGTCTAACCGGGCTCGCGCCGAAAGGCTGGCCAGGCTCTTCAACGACCGCTTTAATGTCACCATCCGCCCGTATTTTGATGGATCGCATCTCACCGACTTACCCGGCTTAAACAAAGCAGTCACACTACGCTCGCATCAAAAAAACGCCATTTACCGGCTCATCAGCAATGATGGCCAGCAAAACTCCTTCCTGGTTCACTCGACGGGCGCCGGAAAAACCCTGGTCATGATTGTCAGCGCCATGGAGATGCGCCGGCTGGGCAAAAGGCGGCGGGTACTTCAAATCGTACCCAACAATCGCGCCACCCAACACGCGTCCGATTTCCGTTGGGCCTACCCAAATGCCAGGTTGTTGGTCGTCACCAGTGAAGATTTAACCCCGGCCCGTTTCAATGAAACGATGCTGAAAATTGCCGGTTTTGAGGGCGATGCCGTCATTATGACCCACTCGGCTGCGGAACGGATCAAAATGCGCCCGGAAACCGAAATCGATTTTGTCCGGCATCAGGTCGAGGAATACGACAAGGCCATTGCTCGTCTGCCGGCCGGAGCGGTCAGAAAACGGAGGTTATTAGAAGCGACCCGTGATCGACGCGCTAAAAAACTAGCCGACCTGCTCAGCGAGACAGCAGACGACTCGAACCGGTTAACCTGGGAAGACCTGGGCATAGACCAACTGTTTGTCGACGAGGCTCACCGCTATAAGAACCTTGAGTTTGCCACCCGTAAACAGGGCGTGGCCGGGATAAATCCCTCCGGCAGTACGCGGGCATTCGAGATGTTCATGAAAGCCCGCTACCTGGAGCAGCACTGCAACCGCTGTGGTAAATTTGTCGGCGAAGACCAGGTCTGTCGCCATTGTGGTCACTCGATCGAAAATGCCGAGAATGAGTCCGGTAACATTTGTTTCGCTTCGGCGACACCCTTGGATAACAGCATCGCCGAGATGTTCACCTGGATGCGGTTTTTGCAGCCGAAACGACTCAAGCGATTAGGACTTGAGCATTTTGATGGCTGGTCGGGTCACTTTGCCCGGCCCACGACCATCCTGGAGCTGGCTCCTTTTGGCGGCGGCTATCGCGAAGCGACGCGTTTTGCCTCGTTTGAGAATGTTCAAAGACTCTCGACAATTTTTAGTGAAGTGGCCGATGTTCAACTTGATCCCCAAAAGCTGGCCATTCCCCTGCCCAAAGAGATCAAGTTCGAGGAAGGTCCAAAAATTGTGGCCTCGCCGATGTCGGACCGGCTGCGCGAGTATATGGCCTACTGCGATGAACGGGCCGCTAAAGTGCGCGCGCGAGAGGTGCCGTTATCAGAAGACAACTTCCTGAAGATCGCGGGTGATCTTAATATGGCCGCCCTGGATTATCGCTTGATTGATCCGGCTGCTCCAGATGATCCCGACTCAAAGGTCAATCTACTGGTCAAGGACGTGCTTAATATTTACCGCAAAACAAGCGGTATCACCCTACCGGGCCTGAGCGGTCAGCAGAACCTGGCTCAGGTCATTTTTCTCGATCTCTCTACCCCTAAGAAGGGATTCAATTTGTATGACGACATTAAGGAAAAATTGATGACTGGCGGAATCCCGGAACAGGAAATCGAGTTCATTCACGATGCCAAGACGCCTGAGGCCAAACAACGACTTTTTGACCGGGTCAATGCCGGTGAAGTTAGAGTGTTACTGGCCTCATCTGATATGGGCGGGGAAGGGGCAAATTTTCAAGCAAGATTATGCTGGCTGTACCATTTAGACGTTCCCTGGACGCCTAGAAAAGTCATTCAACGACGTGGACGCATGGTTCGGCAGGGAAATTATTGTCCAGAAGTTGGAACTTCGGTCTATGTCACTGCCGGCAGTTTTGATAAGTACCGCTGGCAAACCGTAGAACGCAAGGCTCTGATGGGGGACCAGGCGCTCAAAGGCGATCTGGATAAATGTGATGATATTGATGTCGTCCACGTCGATTACGCCACCATCAAGGCGATGGCCAGCGGCAACCCGATGGCTGAAAAGCGGGTCAAACTCCAGTTGGACCTCCAGAGATACCAGGCCCTGGAACGAGTCCACCAGGGCAGACGAGAAGAGGCCCAAAAAGGACTCGACCAGGCTCTATCTGAACTGGCTTTGATCGAGGGTGAAACTATTAAAGATGCGGAGACGATAGCCTCTAAGGCGGAACTCGCTAACCGGATTGCCCAGCACAGGGCTACTCTATCTGAGCCCTTTGAGTACACCCAAACCTTAAAGGAGCTGCAAGAGGAACTGAAGAAGGTCGAGCGAGAAATTGAATTATCCAACCAACTTCCCAGCAAGAGGGGGATAGCTGGCAAGTGGCTGAGAAAATTATTTAACCTCTAACCAACCATGAGTTCAAAGGTATCCTTAATTCACAAGGTCCAAGAATGAGGTAGCTAATATGGCTTGTGACGACAACACCAATAAAGCCTGTAGCGGCGATGCCGCCGGAGGCGGCATCAGCAAGACCCAGAGCAAGGCCACCTTTGTCAGCGCCTCGTTCGCTAACAAAGCGCTCGACGTAATCGACCGAAACGGCCTGGTGGCCAGGGTGGCCAGGAATCCGGTCACAAAAGTAGCGATTTCACCTTACACGGTCACGGCGTTAACCGCGCAAGCGCCTGTACTCTTAG
Organism: uncultured Caldilineaceae bacterium; assembly: GCA_964604225.1. Taxonomy (GTDB): domain Bacteria; phylum Chloroflexota; class Anaerolineae; order 4572-78; family J111; genus DSQQ01. Next base: position 9,158 of record CAZRYD010000054.1, on the reverse strand, counting down.
GCAGGGCAGCGATTGATACGGTCGCCAGCGCTGCAGTTGGCAAACGACCTTTTGGCTCCGGTATCCGGCCTGACGTCGAGAGGGGGGCCATCGAGCATGTCGTCATTCCACAAACCTACTACGATCCAAATGGCGTGCCGTTCAAAAGATCGACTCCAATTTCCATCTACCACGACAAAAAAGACCCCTCGATCACTTGTTTCCAGATGGAAGAAGGACTGTGGGAAAAGAAACCATATCGTGGCGGTAGCCTACTCGAGGCCAAAATGCAGCCATCCAGGAGAATTTACTTCAAAGGCGACATCTCCAACGATGATGCCGTGCATGTTGCCGCTGGGATAAGAAAAGCTCACAAACTGAGTGGGTATGTCGGCCAGGTCAGTGAGCTAGAGATGTTGTCGCCGGCCTGGGCCACAGCCAAGCAAAAAATGATCCAGGCATGTTTTGAAGAAAATTAGGGGAAGGATCGCAAGAATGGACGCTGCCGTGATTGTCGCCCCGTTGATGCGGCAAAAACAAACCGGTGAATTTACTGCCTGGACTTTACGAGGCAGCGCCATGGTTTCGTGGCCAACTGCCGGATTCTGGCCAAAGGCGGGCCTAAATCGGGTGAGGATCGAAGAACCTTGTACGGTATCGTCGCCCCAATCGCCCATCATCCTTGATCTACGGGTGACCGCCGGGCAAGAGTTGACCGGCCTTCTTAATTCCGACTTGATCGGTTACGGTTCCTGAAAGGTATCGAATCAGTCCTATGAGCTGCAATTCAAACGCCAACAAAGTTGCCAAAATGGTGTGTCAAATCAGTTCCGGCATCTCTCAACTGGCCAGCAAAAGGTCTTTTTACGCCGGCGTCGCGGTTGGAGCTGCCGGAACCGGGCTGAGTGTTTTAGTCGTTTCAAAACTGCGCCGCCCCAAAAGTATTAGCCAGCCAACCCTGGTCAGGGTAGGTCCGGCAGGTAAGACCGCTAACGGAAATGGCTGGTCCAATGCTCAAACTCCCAGACCTGGCAGTAGAACCAATCCATTACCCTTACCCAATCTGGAAGCCGCAACGACCGCCAGCGGTGGCCGGGCCAATCCCCGGCCGCTGCCCAACCCGGAGGCGCTTTATGCCAGGGGCAGCCGGGCCAATCCTGCCGCCATCCCGGTTCTATCCGCCCGGCCGCCGGAGACAAAGTTGCAAACAGCCTCCCTGAAAGTCCAAACCAGCACGGGCGAACTGTTTGCTCCCAATAATAGCTACCGGGTGGTGCGGCCTGATGGCAGCGACACTGGCCTGGCCGTCACCCCGCACCTCGAAGAGAATGAAAATGGTCAACCGCTTGAGCAGGGTAGCTCCTGGTGTGTGACGCATACCAGTACGGGCGCGTTGATCAGCGGCCCCTACGATTCTGTCTCAGAAGCGCACAACCTGGCGACCCAACTGTCTGTTTTGCGCTGGACGGCGGCTGCCGTACCCGGAGCGGATGTAGAAAAGGCCAGGCAGATCATTGAAGGGTATGAGCAGTCTTTAAAGGATAAAGAATTAAATGTCCTGTGACCAAAACACGAATCGAATCTCTCGCCTGATTTGTACCGGGCTAACCCATATGTCCAACAAACGTGGCTTTTACGCCGGTCTTGCGCTTGGCGGCGCTGGTCTGGTGGGGGCCGGTCTATTAGCCAGGGCCAGGCGGCACAGTGATCCTGGCCGAGGGCAGCCGGTCGCAGTCGCCATCCAGGCTACCCCTAATGGCCTGGGGAGGGTTCGTCAGATCCCTCAACTCCAGGCCCGGCCCAAGATCAAACCAACCACCAAGCTGGGATCATCAGATCGATGCGCCAGCTGCCGCACGCCCGCAGGGAGTAAACCGGGAGCCTGGTATATTGTGAGTAGTCGTGTTTACTGCCCTGACTGCGCGCCGAATGCGGCCAACCAGATCGGAGCCGACCTGGCCGTACCCGAGCCGGTAGCCAATGAGGTAGTGATCAGCGGGATGAAAGGGGCGGGGACGGTTGTGACGAGCAGCCGGCCAAACCCCACCAGTTCCAAAATCCCGGTTGTCAGCACTTCGCTGCGGCAGCCCGATGTTTTGAATCCGGACCGTATGGTTAAAACCAAGTTAATGCCGGCTTCCATTAAAATCTGCATCGGTAAAGATGTGAGTGGGCCGGTCTACGTCATTGCCAACGACGGGTATGTGGTTTTGCGCGCCGGAGATGGCGGCGACACCGGTATGGCTATCACGCCCACCCTCATTCTGCCATCCAAGCCAGGGGACGATTTAAGCGTAGATTTAACCCAATGGAACCTGACCCACATCAACAGCGGTACCGTGATCACCGGCAAAGCTTACGAAACGATTGAGGAAGCCCAAATGCTGGCCAGTATCCTGGCCCAACTGGATTGGACCAAAGAAGAATACGAGATAAGCACGGAAGAGATCAGGAAAACAAACGCCACGATTTCGATGTTCAATCAGGCGATGTCGGTCCGCAAAAAGCAACAGCAAAGTGTGGTAAAAGCAGCCCAGGCTCCTTCAACCGCCGCGCCTGGCCAGGGAGTTACGTCAGCCGACTTAACCGGCCCGGTCGCTGCCGTTCCGCTTCAGCAAGGACTGACGATGGCCGATTCGCTCACCGGCAAGGTTATGGCCGATCGGTACGGAGGCATCTCCAGGGTGGTCCATGACGGCGGCGATATCCTGCTTATGGTCGATAGTATGGGGGAAAGATATGAAGTCGAGCGGGCAGCAGTTTATCCCCCCACCGAACAAGACTATCAAACCTCCCGGATCGCCATGCCTGTTGATCCGACCCAAAGGTCCGGCGAAAAATGCGCCAGGTGCGGCCAATTAACCGGTCAGGCCAGAGCCGGCGAGAAGTGGTACAGGCTGAATTACCAAACCTTTTGCCCCTCCTGCGGGATTAAATACGCCCATGAGGAGGATTTTGAGATGGAAGAGACTATAGGCAGCGAGGTTGGTGGATGAGCTGCGAAAAAAACTCGGCCAAGGCCGGTCAAACCGCCACCAAAAACGGGATCAGCCAAAACGGCGCCAGGAGCAGCTTTGTCGCCGGCTCTACTCCCCAGGCTTCCTATTTTGTTGCCGACAAACCGGAAGACAAAAAAGAGAAGGTCAGCAAGAAAAAGCGGCCGCAGGGGCGAGCCTCGGGGAAAAAGAAAGCCTTCTCTAAAAATGGGAAGGTCGCCCAGAAACTATTTTTCGAACTGGCCAGGCAGCAAAAAACCGCTGTACCAGGGGAGAAGAAAGAAGATAAAAAAGAGGGCAAACCTCTTCCGGCTCAGCGACACATCAATGTGGTCAAGGACTTTACCCCCGCTGAGCTGCAGACGATCTCGATCCAGCTCAGGCTTGGTACGGCGGATATATCGCGTCGCCTGCGTGAAGCAGGTTTGGGCATCTCGCGGGGTATCGGCCATGGCGATCCTCGTCCCCTCGATTGGGTCGAGTCTGATCGCAAAAACTTCCAATTTCTGGTCACGCAATTAACCGAAGCCAGACGGGGTCGAGGAACCCTGGATTTGTCGGCACTAAACAAGAGTGAGGTGGTTGATTTGTGGGAGTTTTGCCGGTTCGAAGCGGATCGAGCGAACCGAAACATTGATCACTTAAGTGTGCCAGGAGGTTCAATCGGCGGACCTACCGCCGAATACTTGATCGGCAACCATAAATTAGAGGCCCGGTTTTTCAGCCACGTCGCTGCCAATATCGAGAAGATGGTTCCGGCTGAGGAGCTGGACGAAACTGTGACTTAAACCATAGTTTGGCCAGAGCATGAAAGCATAGGTTGGCCGATTTTAGCGAATAACAAAGGTAAGTTGCAAAGATTTTGATGTCTAGTGAAAGCATAGGTTGGCCGATTGTCAAAATCGAAAGCATAGCCAGCCCGAAAATAATTGCAGTTTTAGTAGTGCCCAACGTCATATGAAGTGTTCTAAAGGCGATTCTTACCTAACCTGCCTTAATTGTGGAGCGGTTATCGCTTAATCGGCATAAAAACTCAGTGCAACTTACCGAAAGCACAGGTTGGCCGGAGCAAATTGAAAGGATTCCGTGGCCGTTACGGCTAAATTATCATTTTAGTCATAGAAACTATTGGCCCCGTATGGGAGATGGATTAAAGCTATGTCCTGCGAAAAGAACACAACTGTGGTTGGTAACATTGCCGGGGTAAAAGCGGGAATTAGTAGCCTGCAAAGTAGATTTTGTGGCATGACCGGGCGCATGGTCAGCGCGGTCACCGGTCAAATCACCCCATCTACAGCCGCTCTGACTACCACAGTGGGTCATGTGACTGTGGCCAAAACTGAGCTTGATGACCTCCAAAAGAAACTCTACCAGACAACTGAGCGCGCGGTTAATAGGGCGGCAAGTGAGGTTAGTCGTTCGGCCACGGACGCCATGTCCGCTGCCAGTGAGGTTACCGGGCCAGCGGTAGGTGCGGTCACCGCTAAAGTCGGTCGCTCAGCCACGGGCGCTCTATTTGTCCTGGAAAGTTTCGATGGGCCTAAATCCCTTGATTCACTCATGCCGGTAGGGCTTCTCCTGGAAGCCGGGGCTCTCCTGTCAGCTTTACGACCGAAACGCTCCCCGGTGTTAGGCGAGGCGGCTTTAGACCTGTCGGACGATGGGACCACGTGGATAAATCCACATAACGGGCGCCGGGAAACATTGCCTGATTGGTTTAACGACGGGGTGACGAAGCGCCGCGAATTTCGAGCAGAAACTGAGCCAAAGGATCGCAGAAAACCTCGTCAATTCCCTGAACCGCGACCCTTTATGGCCAGGACTCCCACGGCTGACCAAATCGCGGATAAGGTCCGCAAACGGGCACTTATGATTCTCGGGGTGATGAAACTTGCCCAGATGGCCAGCGTGTTTATCGGTACTGGTATCGGTCGGATGAGCCGGCGCAACAAAATAGGGGTGGTGGATGGTCTTGAACAACGTTTCTTCTTTTTAAACACAACCAAGATGCCAGTCACGACCTGGAAATCAAGTCTGACGCCGCTCTTCAATCTGGCCGACAGCGGCGTAAGCCCGGTGCTGCGCAGCGATGGCCTCATGTTTGAGGTCAGTGGTAAAACCTGGCATCGGGGTACGGTGGTTATCAAAACTGCCCAGGGTGAACGAACGCTGACCCATCTACAAAGTCTTTCCGTCCCGGCAGCGCACTATTACTTCAGCCGTCGTCTGGACGACAATGAGGCGGTCGGCATCGTCTCAAATCAAAAAGGCTTTGATCCAAAGCACATGCCGGATCGGCAAGGCCTGCCCTCTACCGGCTACGCCGGTCAGATTTCAGAAATCGAGTCACTCTTGCCGCTGTGGGCCTCGTTAAAACGAGGCTTGATTCAAGCCCACCTTCGCTGGGGCGCTCTGCCCAATCATAACCAGGCTGAGCGGGCGGTGACTGCTTCAGTCACGGCCACTCCAACCGATTCTGGCACCGCCAAGGGCAATATCCGGCCATCTACCGGGCGCGATAACGGAAAGCGGCGTAAGGACAAAACGAAACCCATCTCCGGGAGCGCCGCTGATAAAACTCCAAAACCACCCGGGGAGGAGGTTCCTAAACCAAAAATCAGCAGCGATATTCACCCCCTGGATAACATCGGGCCTCGCGTGCGAATCGGCGACAAAGAGTATCGGGTTATGGTCAGGCGAATTGTAAAATCAGCAGACCAGCGCAGCCTGGCAGACGCTACTTATTACGACGAAGAAAATGACGCCTGGAAAATAGTGGCGGACGACAATATCCGTGAGAGGCTGGCCTCTCAGGTCGAAGCAGGGATGATGCCAATATGGGACGAGATCGAAGCGTCCATGGGCAATTAAAATCAGCGGATAGCAAAAACTTATCAAATCCAACTACTCCAAGAATATCTTTAACCTGGGCACAACCAACTCTTATTCATCAAACGAAAGGTTTTACCATTATGAAAAAGATTACCTTACCTATCTGCAAATCAAATACGTACCTGTACCTCTTTGTCATCCTGGTCCTGCTGCTTGGTCAAACCGGCTACGTCGCCAGGGCCGACCCTCTATCTGACGATGGCGTGGGCGTGTTTATGGCTTATAGCCGCCTGCCGCTCAGTTTTGAGGCCAACCATGGGCAAGCCCCCACGGCGGTAAAATTCATTTCCAGAGGGCCGGGTTACAGCATGTACCTGACCGGCTCTGGATTTATTCTGGCTCTGAGTCAAGCGGAACCATCCGCTGGAATCAACGAGTCCCAGGAACCCCAGCTCTCAATTGTGCAAATGTCTCTGGCCGAGAGCGCCGAAGGGCCAGAGCTCGTCGGTCTGGAGATGCAGCCAGGCCGGAGCAATTACCTTATCAGCGACAACCCGGACAACTGGCACACCAACGTCCCCAACTATGGGCAGGTGCTTTACAAAAAGGTCTACGATGACATTGATCTTCGATTGTACGGCAATACCCAGGGCCAGTTAGAGTACGACTTCATTGTCGCGCCTGGCGGCGACCCCGATCAAATTGTCATGGAGTTTGCCGGAGCCGAATCACTCGAATTGGATAGAGCCGGCAACCTGATGCTGCATCTCCCCGGCGGGGAAGTCCTGCACCAGAACGCGCCGGTTATCTACCAGGAAAGCGGCGGCAAGCAGATAAATATAGCCGGGCGCTATATCCTGTCCGGTGATCAAATTCGCCTGCGCCTGGCTCATTACGACCCCACCTTACCCCTGGTCATAGACCCGGTGCTCTATTACAGCACCTTCCTGGGCGGCAGCAGCAATGATGTCAGTTACGATATTGCGGTCGACCCCAGCGGCGCGGCCTATGTCACCGGCTACACCTACAGCCCGGATTTTGTGATGACGGATGACGGCGGCTACTACTACGACGGGGATCATAACGGCAGCGAAGATGTTTTTGTGACCAAAATCAACCCATCCGGTACCGCCTTTGAATACAGCACGTATATCGGCGGTGACGACAATGAAGGGGGATTGGGGATCGCGCTCGATAGTAATGACAGAGCCTATGTGACCGGTTACACCCGCAGTTATGACTTCCCCGAGGGCAACGGCGGCGGGATGGAGTTGGCTGATATTAGCGCCCAAGGCAGCTTTGGGAGCGGTTACCTCAATGGCACGGAAGATGCCTTTGTCCTCAGATTGAACTCTGAAGGAACTGACCTGGATTACTGCAACTACCTGGGCGGCTGGTCTAACGATCGTGGCCAGGACATCGCGGTCGACTCCGGTAACGCGGCCTATGTGACCGGGTATACCTTCAGCAATGATTTTCCGGTTGAAGGGAACACCTTGCAGTACTACGGTCAAGGCAGTGAAGACGCCTTTGTGTCGAAGGTAGACCCGGACGGGTCCTATCTCGAATACAGCACTTACCTGGGCAGTTCCAGCACCGACGTAGGTACCAGTATCGCCGTCGATGGGGGCGGCTACGTCTACGTGGCCGGCTACACCTATGGCTGGTTCCCAATCACCTATGGCAGTTTCGACGATTATCCGGGCGGAGGCCAGGAGGGGTTTGTGGTCAAGTTGAACCCGAATGCCCCGGAGATGGTCTACGGCACTTTCCTTGGCGGCAGCGGTAACGACGCGATTTCTGACCTGGCCTTAGATGGAGGTGACAATGTCTATCTGACCGGGAAGACTTACAGTCCGAATTTCCCGACGACAGCCGGTGTTTTCGACCGGAGCTACAGCGGCGGCGAAGACGTGTTTGTCACCAAGCTGGACGCCTTTGGCACGAGCCTGGTCTACAGCACCCTCCTGGGCGGCAGTTTATCCAACTCGGCTAATGAAGCTGGACAGGGGATCGCGGTTGACCTGACCGGCCAGGTTTTTGTGACCGGTTACACCTACAGTTCAAGCTTCCCAACTACCGCAGACGCCTTTGACCCCAGCTACAACGGCAATGAAGATGCCTTTATTGCCCGTCTCAGCGAAAACGCCAATCAACTCCTCTATGGCACTTTCCTTGGCGCCGAAAATAACGAGGCGGGCTATGGGGTGGCGGTCGACGCCGCCGGCAATGCTTATCTGACTGGCTACACACGCAGCAACCACTTCCCGACGGCGGGTGAAGTGCCGGGCGAGGTCTACCAGGGCGGCGGTATTGACGCCTTTATCGCCAAACTGTATATGAATGGTCAACCACCCGAGGACCCTGACGCCGATAACGACGGGATGAATGATCAATGGGAAGTGGACCATGGTCTTAATCCGAACGTGAACGACGCGAACGGCGATCTCGATCACGACGGGTTGACCAACCTGGAAGAGTACCTGGGTGGAACCAACCCCAATGACGCCGATAACGACAACGACGGTATGCTTGACGGTTGGGAGGTAGGAAACGGCTTTAACCCGCAAGCCAACGATGCTAACGGCGACGTGGACAATGACGGGCTGACCAATCTGAACGAGTACCAAAATGGGACCAATCCCAACGACAACGACAGTGACAATGATCAGATGCCCGACGGTTGGGAAGTGACCAACTCACTCAATCCGCTCGTAAATGATGCCGCTGGCGACCCAGATAATGATAGGCTAACCAATCTGGAAGAGTACCAGGGCGGGACCAATCCCCATCAATCGAACCTGGAACAGCCAAAATATTATTTGCCTATCATTGTAAAGTAAGTTGATGCGATCACGGGGGTGGCGATGCCATTAGCGCGATCGCCACCCCTGGACAGGAGCCGAATAATGTCCTGTGAAACCAACAGTGCAAAAGTCAGTAAATTAAGCGCAGTAGCGGCCGGGGTCTCGACCAGCGCCAGTAAAACCGGTCATGTAGCTGGGGCCATGATGGTTAAGATGACGGAAGTTGCTGCCTCGCTGCCAACCAAGCTCAACCAAGGGCTTAACCGAGTAGGCGAGGTTGTTTCACCCACTGCGAATGCAGTCCTGAGCAAAGGCCAGGAGGCCGCTGTATCACTGCGCCACAACCTGCAGCCCGAAAATCTTTCAGCCAATATCAACGACGGGATCAATCGGGTGGGTAAAACGATTGCGCCGGCGACAAATGTTGTGGTAGATACCCTTGCCGACTCGGAAAAGCGACATCATCTCCAGACGCTAGGCAAAATAGCCATAGGAACGACTGAAGCAGTTCAGGTCGGAGTAGGGGTGACCTTGGTGAGGGGTA
>CAZRYD010000053.1:2139-25902 GCA_964604225.1 uncultured Caldilineaceae bacterium | reverse complement strand
GTCCAGCCGTGTCCTACATTTGGCGGTTCTTCCGGAGTTCGTGGGGTTTGGGTCTGAAACGTGATACGTGATGCGTGATGACCTAATCACGAGTCACGTATCACGCATCACCTAACTCCCGCCCCATTTGGCCGCCCGTTCCAGTTCGGGCAGGCTCCTAAACACCGTCGGGATGATTTTATCCAGTTCCTTATCCAGCCAGATAAATTGGGTCTCCCCGCCCCGCTGCGCCAGTTGGTACTCAATCCGGTAATCGCTAAAGATATCAAAGGGAATTTTCCCGGCGTCGCCCTCGCGCTTCAAAAAGATGACCGGTTTGCCCAGCCCTTTGAGCAGGCCGGCCTCATACAAGACGTTCAGATTGTTGCCGCTAATGTCGGCCAGGCCAAAGTGGACGCTTTGCAGTTGCCGGTACAGGTCTTTGAGGATGTTGATATCATCCATGCTTTTGGCCGGGGCCAGCACCCGGATGCCCCAGCCCCGCTCCAGAAAATGGCGCTGCACCTGCTCCATCAGCTTGAAATGCTCCGCAATGTTGTAATCAAAGGCAAAGAAGCAGGTCCGCTGTTCGCTCAGTTGGACCTGGGGCATTTTGGCCTTCAGCTCGGCCAGCTCGATTTCCATGCGGGTGCTGGCGGCTTGGACCTCCTGCAAGGCGCGGGCATTGCCGATCATGGTCGAGATGGCCGTGTTGTTGGTGGTAAAGATGATCTCGGCGTTCTCCGGCGAAACGTAATGGTGGGCAAACATCAGGGCGTTGTTGTAGATGGCGGTCAGGGCCAGGCTAAAGGTCTCGTTGCGGTTCATATCGCGTAACTGCTGCATGAGGGGGTTGTTGACGTTCAATTGCAGGATGGTGTCATCGCCGGCGGCCCGGACGCTTTTGTCTTTGGCCATCTTCCCAAACATCTGCCGGAGCTGGGCGCTGCTCAGCCCCAACTCCTGGCCCAGGGCCTGCATCTGGCCCAGTTCCCGCTCGTCTCGCGCCACGGGCCGGGCGACCAGCACCGCCGGTACGCTGGCCGGTTCAAAGGCTACGGCGCGGGCCTCCTTGCGCAGTTGCAGCCGGAACTGTCGGGCCAGGTCTTGCCACTTTTCGTCCACCGTCTCCAACACCTGGAAGATGGCGCTGGAGCCGGTCTCCAGGCGCTCTAATTTGACCCCTTTGCGCTCGGCGTACTTTTCCAGGAACTCCTCTTCCATGCCCCAACTGGCGTCAATCACCGGCAGCCCCTTGTGGGCAAAGAGGAGCTTGTGCTGCGTGGCTGTGCCGCGCTCGGCAAAGTAGTAGATGACCCCCTGGGATTGGGCCAGGTAGACCGGCATGGCCAGCGGCCCGGCGTCGGTGCTGACCCGCACCAGGTCGCAGACGCGGTCAAAAAAGGCTTCGTCGTCCAGCGAGCGGGCTTTGATGGTGTTGTTGTAGGCGCTGACCACCATGTTCAACGTATCGGGGGCTTTTTCTTCCCACAAGGCCAGATAGCCCAGGATGATTTCCCCCAACATGGCCCGCAGGGTGGCGTAGACTTCATTCCGCACCACCTCGTCCCGGCTGACGGTCGGGGTCAGGGCCGGGCTGTTGATGACCCCCTTGACAAATCTGGCCCAGGGCGGCAGCAGCTCCTTGTCGTTGGCCTTGATGAACATGCGGGCGATGTAAATATCCACCTCGCCAAAATCGCGGGTCAGTTCAAAGGGGATCATCGGCACAAAGAGCAGGCCGTCCAGGGGTAAAGGATCGGCCAGGGCAAAGGGCAAAACGGCCAGGGGATAGAGGTCATAACGGTCTCTGATGTAATCGGCGTAAGGAGCCTGCTCCGCTTCAGCCAGCCAGGGCGGGGTGCAGCTATTAACCTGGTAGCCCTTCAAGTAGATGGGCACGGACAGGAAGTCGGCGTATTTTTTGATGGCCTGGCGCAGGCGGGTCTCGTCCAGCAGGAGCAGGCTGCTGTCGGTCAGGTGCAGCACCAACTGGGTACCGGGGTCGGCTTTGGCGCTGGGTTCGACGGTGTAGTGGATGTCGCCTTCGCAGCTCCACTTGAAACCGGACGAGCCGGGCAGGTAAGAACGGGTCAAGACCTCCACCTTTTTGGCCACGGAGAAGGCCGAAAGCAGGCCAATCCCAAACTGGCCGATCAGCAGCAGAGCTTCCTGCGCCCTCGCTTCGCGCAATTCTTCCTTTTGCAGCTTGGTGAAACCTTCGCCGATGGTGGAGAGGTAGGTGTGCAGTTCCGCCTCGGTCATGCCGGCCCCGTTGTCCTGAAAGGTCAGCGTGCGCTGATCTTTATCAAAGGACACGTCAATCCGGGGGGCGGTAAAGCCCTTGTCTTTGGTGCTGCGGATGATACAGGTGTCGTGGGCATTTTGAATCATCTCCCGCACGGCCACATCCGGCTCGGCGTAGATGTTGCTGCCGAGCATGCGCAGCAAGCCGGGCAGATTGATTTTTATTTGGTGCTGCTGCGGTGCTTTGTCTGTAGTGGTCATTGGCTCACCCCGTGGCTGCGTTTGGCTGAGTTTCAGGTTGCTCTGAAAACCATTATACCATACTTTTGGGGTAAGCGTGCAGCCGGTGGGAGTGATTGGGGGGTATTTCACTTTGGGGGCGGAATTAGTCTTTTGAATCGCTGAGGTCGTGAATGGGCTGAAATCGCTGAGAAGAAAGCAAATTCAGTGGTTTCAGCGATAATCAGCGTTCTCAGCGATTCAAACCTGCCCCAAAACAGAAATGCTCTCAAGTGATTGGGGGCTGGCTTTAGCTCTCGCCTTGGTCAGGGGGTGGGCTGGGGCCGAGAAGCCGCTCGGCCAATTCCAAAAACTGTTCAGCGTGGATAATTTGAGCGCTCGCCTTGGCTTGACCTATGGGTTTTGTTCCGTAATCGCCAACATGACGGGCTTCCATTCCCTCAATAAGGTGGTGATGAAACTCAGCCGGAACTCGTCCTGTTTTGGCGAAGTGCTGCCCAAATCTGGCGATTACCGTTGAATGTTTGGAAAAGGTAAGTCCCTCACCGAGCAACAAGGCGCTGGCAACATAAAACATGGTGTAATAAGCGCGGGCAGCAGCGAAATCAGTGGCTGACACCTTCTCGACGCACATTGATGAGTAGGGGGCTTTGTTCATGCTCAAACTGCTCGGTCGAGACAAAAACGCAGGCAATAACCTCGTCGTAGGCCAACGACAACCCTGCCACAATCTCTCTAGTACGCCCGATTTCCTCGCCTGGCTGAACCGGCCCTGCCAACACCACCAGCACATCAATATCGGAGCCGGGTTCCGCATCACCGCGAGCCTGTGAACCGTACAGAATCAGGCCGACCAGTCGCGGGCCATAGAGCGCCTCAAAACGGCGGCGAAGTTCGGTTAGGATTACCCTCAGCTTCTCGTTCACGATACAATCATTATACCATAACTTGCTGCCGGGCGATCAGGTTACTTTTTCACCTCGGCGCACCGCTGCGAACCAAAAACGCCACGCCACCCAAAATGAGGGCCACGCCGAGAATTCGTTCCCAACCAACGGTTTCACCAAAGAAAAAGCGGCCAATCAGTAAGGTGAAAACATAGGTTAAACCGACCATGGGAAAAGCCAGGCTAAAATCCAGTTTGGACAAAACATCCAACCAGACGATAGAACTCACCCCGTAGCACAGAAAGCCGACGATCACCCAGGGCGTTTGAAAGAGTTTGAGAAAACCCAACGGCCCATCGGCTAGGCTAACCCCGCCGATGGCGTTGAGGCCGGCCTTCATCGAGGTTTGTCCAGCGGAAAGCAGCATAATCGCTACCAGTCCTAATAACAAGGTTCCGATCATCGAGCGTGAAACCTCCATTTTTGGCATTTTATTGTCACCTAAAAATAGAATTATCATCGTAGTACTTGGGCTAAAAAGTGATGCGTGAGACGTGATGACTCAGTGTGTCACTTGATTTTCGCCAAAGATCATCACGTTTTACGTTTTACGTCTTATCAGGCTGATTTCTATCGTGTTATTTTGGCTTGCTATAAATCGCCACCTCACCTGCCGAAAAAACGAGCGGCCAGTTGGCTAAACCTTTAGGCTGGCCCAGTTGCCGTTCGCTCGGACCGTAGATGATAAAATCAACCCTAGGCAAAACTGCTTCACTTTCGCCGCGATAAAAAGCCTCCACCAGTGCTTTCTTCTGCTTGGCCTCAATTGTTTCAAAAGGATGGCCGTAAAATGTGTGCGCTCCGGTTTGGCCGGGGATAAACATACCCAGCCGTGGGGAGGCCAGTACTACGTCATTGGGGGTCGTATTTTCTCTCAGCCAGGTGAAGGCAGCCGCTTCGCTGGGGCGTATGAACAGCAGCGCCGTTGTCTCCGACGAGTCGGGTGATTGCAGCATGGCCAGCAGCGGCAGGCTCCAGACAAAGAGCGTTCCGAGCGCGCCCACAGCGACGACAGTGCTCACAAGCTGGCGGCGTCGGCTTAATTTGAGCCGGCTGGTGGCCAGCCAACGCTGCAATCCGATGGCGGCCAAAATGCATAAGGGAATGTGCAGGCCGGTAATCAGGCGGCGTTGCAAATCAAACGGCAGATAAAGCAAGATCAGGCCGGTGACGGCCCACCAAAAAACCAGCCACTCGCCCGCAGCCTCGGTTTTAGGTGGACTTTGCCGGACCATCCACCAGCCGCCCACCAGCGCCAACAAGCCCACCAGGCCATAACCGAGCACCAAATCCAGCAGTGGCGGTGCTGCCGTAATATTTTGGGCCGACCAGCCGGCCATGATCGGGTTGGTGGTCGAGACCCAATAATCGTAAACAATTACCGGAGCCGAAAACAAGCCCAGGCTCAGTGTAAGCCAAATTTGCGGCCAGGGCAAGCGACGGATGGTGGCATAACGCCAGCCCAGAAAAACAAGCAGCACGGCCCCCACTGTGAGCAGAGCAAAAGGAAGGATGAGGGCCAGGGCCAGGGCAGACAGAGATACAAAGATAAATCGTGAATAGTGAATAGTTGATTGCGCATTGTGAACGACTTGCTGGAAGATAATAAGCATGAGGGCCATCGCCAGGGGAAAGTGAGGATTGGCGTAGAGACTATAAGGCACAAAGGCTTCGGGAACCCACAAGTCAATAGGAAACGCACCGAACAGGACGCCCAGCCAGCCCAGCCCCGCCGCGCTGAGCAGCAGCCCAAAAGCGAGTCGCCGTTCTTGCGGCTGGGGTGTGACCCAGGCGATAAAGCGAAAAGCAACCAGCAGCAGGACCAGCCCGGCAGCCACTCGGGCCAGGTGGAATGTCCAAATGGGCGGCAGGCCCAACAGCGCGCCCACATGGCCCAGGGCCAGGTAGAAGGTAAAAATAAAAGCGCCGGCATGCGGTTCCGGGGTGTAGGTCAGATGAAATGACCAGTTTCTGGCCATGCCCTGCCGGATTTTAGCCAGGTAGGAATGTCCATCGTAAGGATTGACCAGAATCCCGGCAAATTGCCAGCCCGCCGGTGCGGTCAGGGCGGCGATGAGGTAAGGCAGGCAGCTCAAGAGAACCAGGGCGATTGCCCAACCAGTCGCCCAGCGCCACTCCTGAGGGGTAATGTGGGGATTTTTCATGTCGCGTTAATCTTATCGTTGGCTGGCAGAAATGTCAACTGTTTCTGCGTATATCCAAATTTATGTTTAACATGCTTAAATTTCGAGCCTGTGCTATAATCACTTAGGCTAAACAAACTCTGGCGAACCAAGCAAAGCGATTGGACTTCACCCGGTGGTGTCACCCTCATCCGAACCCAAAGCCTTAAATAAGACCTTTGATCGTGAGGCTTATCATAAAGCTGCCGCCCATACTTTAGCCTCACTGCATCAGGTCATGTCTCCGGCAGAGCTGACCCGTTTTTCCAACCGGCCCAGCGCCGAGGTGGAGGAACTGCAAGAGCAGGTGGCTCAGGTTATTCCGGCAGGGAATATTGTCGGACTAGTACTGGGGGGGCTGATTCGCGTCCGGGGCCGCACGCTCCCGGCTGAACAGGCCAAATCCGATGTCAGCGCCTTGCTGCGCGGGCTGGAAATGCTGCCCCGCCACATTTTACCCAGCACGCTATACGGTACCTTTTTTGTAGGACCGGCGGCAGTGCTGGCCGGTTATCAAAAAATTTTGACTCTGGCCGGGAAAGACCCGGAAAGCGCCTTCCCGGATGGCTTGTGGCAGTTCTATCTTGAATTTGCCCTGCGTGAGGACAGCGCCCGCCACGCTAACGAAACGACCCGTTTCCAGGCTGCCCTGACTGAATATGGACTTGACCTCTCGCCGGTTGACCAGTTGGCGGCCTGGGTTTGCGCGGTCAGCCAGATTTATTTTCAATACGACGATTTGCTCTATAATGAATGGCGGGAGCGGGTTTATTTAAATCTGCTGGAACAGGCCGCGGAAGCGGCTAATCAAAGCCGGGCGCTGGCCTTTAGGCAGATGCCCCAGGCCTGGGCCACCCAACGCCCCTACCGCCGTGGACACGACGCCGCCCCCGACGAAAATTATTCAATTTATCGGCGGCGGCGTTTTGATAAGTTTTTGCAGAATCGGCTGGAGGCGCTACCCGCGGCCCAGCAAAACCAGGTTCAAGAAACTTACGCGGCCCGCCTGGAGCATGAGCTGGAAGCTTATCAGCAGCAAATGACTATTTTAGCGACACTCGACCCCGACCGTTATCGCGAAAATCGTAGCTCGCTCCCCTTGTGGCAAACCCGAATTGGTATTATATTTCAGGACTGTTATTATTTGTTGCCGCCATGTCATACTGACGCCCTGGGCCAGCCCCTCCTGTTTGAAACACGAACGGCGGACTCCGGGGGGCAAGTGCTCCAGGCTAACCCGAATGGCGAGCTCATGGACCAATCAGGTCAGCGCATGCGGGTGGATCGAACAGGCCGAGTGTACGAAGTGGAGGGAGGGCGAACCCGGGGGTATTTGCATCCTATCCCATTTCAGGCGGTGCGGCGGCATATTGCCGCGATTTTTGGCCATTATCAGTCTAGCGACTCTCAAAACCGGCCGGTTGCTCAACTCGATGACCAACTCATTTGTATCCATCGGAGTGAACAGGAGCGCGCTCGTAAAGCCCTGCATGACCCGGTGGTGCGCCAGGAATTGGCCGCTCTCAAATATGCGCCGGTCTTGATTAATTGGCTGGAGCAAGATAGCGCCAAACCTCTGGCCTATATCCGACAGGGCAAACGCGGCATCGGCGACCACCCGTTGACGATCTTCCGCACCGATAGCTCGATGGTCTTCGATCAATCGCACATTTTTTTTGATGGCACCTGGGGTATGGCCCTGGCCGAAATCCTGACCAATGAGGCTGTGGCCTGGGCCGTCTATTTTAATGATTTACCCCCACTGGAGCCGGCCCCGCAGACGCCCTATTACCTGCACCTGCCGGCTGAAGCGGGGCTAAAAAAATTTCCTACGGTTACAAGCATGGAGGTCTCTGCCGAAAATACCGAGATTGATGTAAAAGCTTTGTACGCCCTGCGCAAATTGTTATCCAAGCGTCACCCCGATTTGAAGCCGGTCAATACGGTTAACGATTTGTTATTACTGTATCGCTGCCATTTTGGTCATCTGTATCGCCTGTCAGCGGAGATCGAGGATGCGCTTTTTGAATTACGAGCATTGGGTAGCCCGGAAACAGAAGAGGTTTATGAACTAATCAACGAAACCCTGGCCAGGTCTCAAGCCAGCAACCCTTCTATTTTGATGCCCATGGACGCTGCGGCCGTCAGCCCGCGTGAGCGCCTCCGCCCTACCACGTTTCGCAACCCTTTTAGCCAACTCTGGTCTAAATATGAAAACGCCTCGACCGCTTTGGACTACTATACCGGCCAGCAAACGGCGGCGGCCTGGGCCATGTTCAACGACGCCCGCTATTCGCTGCTGATTCAGCTTGACCACTTTGGCCAGTTGCTGCGCGCTCACAAACGGGTGGCTCTGGAAGGCGAAAGCACCAGTACCGCCACTATGAAATTGATGGCCCATTTGCCCGACTCGCTCTTAACTCTATTGGATCAAATTCCCCGGCGGATTGATGTGCTGAACGAAGTTATCAAAGGTGAAGAAGTTTTCTCTAATGTCGGCCGGGTGGCCAGAGGCTCGTCGCTGACCCGTTTTATCAGCGCCAAGGACGATAATGAGAACAAAACCCTGGTCTGGGGTATTTTAACCGACGATCAAGAGGTGCTCCATCTCTCTTTGCGTGATTTTAGACCGCATATCGCTGCCTTGCAGCCGTTAGGTAAAGTTGATTTGGCTGAGCTGATGCTTAAACATTATTTAGATAGTTTTGCCCAGGGATTTAATGAATTTGTGGCTCGTTTGCTGGATATTCTCAACGCCACCGCCACCCACACTACCAAGGGAGTAGCCACATGAGTTTTGGTACCGACCCCTTCATTGGAACCAAACTGGGTTCCTATGAAATTATCGAAGCTATTGGCGAAGGCGGCATGGCCCGGATTTATAAGGGCTTCCACGACGAACTAAACCGCTACACTGCCATCAAAGTCATCAACTGGGGCTTACAAGAAGACCCCGAATTCACCGAGCGGTTTCGGCGCGAGGCCCAGGCCATCGCCATTTTGCGCCACCCCAACATTGTCCAAATCTTTGATTTTGGCAAGCACACCAGCGGCTACTTTATGGTGATGGAGTTTATTGATGGCAGCGACCTGCAAGTTCAACTCCGTGAATACCGCAACCGCGACGAACTCCTGCCCAAAGATAAAATTCTGAGGGTGATCAGAGATGTGGCCGCCGCCCTCGATTACGCCCATAGTCGGGGCGTCATTCACCGGGATGTCAAGCCCTCCAACATCATGATCACCCATGAAGGCCAACCCATTTTGACCGATTTTGGTCTGGTTATGTTGCCTGCCCACAAAAGTCAGGCCACTATTGGCAATACCTTTGGTACGCCTCATTACGTGGCCCCGGAGCAAGCTATTTCTTCCGCTGCTGCCGTGGCCGCCAGCGATATTTATTCGTTGGGGGTCATCCTGTATGAGATGGCTGTCGGCCAACTGCCTTTTGACGACGAGTCGCCCTTGAGCGTGGCTCTAAAACATATCAGCGACCCGCCGCCACCGCCTACCTCGATCAACCCCAACTTGCCCCCGGATGTTGAGGATGTCATCCTCCAGACTCTCGCCAAAGACCCAACCGATCGTTTTGCTACGGCAGGCGACATGGCCTCGGCGTTGGAAATGAGTTGGAGCAATGCCGGGGCGGCCCATCGAGATCGCAAAGCGTCCGCCATGTTGCCGGCTGGCGTTCCACCTGCGGCTGTTGTGCCCAGCATCACCCTGCCCACTGCTGCTGCCGTCGCTCCGGTAGCCGTAACAACCGAGTCGCCTCAACCCGAATTGACCCAGGCGGCTCCCAAAAAATCAGAGCTATTGCCTGGTTGGTGGCCTCTGGCCATTGGCGGCATGTTGGTGGCCGTCATCGGCGGGTGGGGCTTCTTTTCCTTTTTTAACGACTCATCGGCCCAACTGGCCGCGACCCCCACCGCCAAAGCTGTGGCTATTGTGGCCGAGGAACCTACCGTTACCTCTACCCCCACAACCGACCCCACGGCCACGCCTACCCCTATTCCTCCTACGGCTACGTTGACTCCTGAGCCCACGGCCACATCAGCGCCGACAGATACGCCCAGCCCAACGGACTCACCCACGCCCAGTCTAACCGCAACTGAAACCTCAACCCCTACTCCCGAACCTACAGCGACTTCAACCGAGACACCTACCAATACGCCTGTACCGCAGCCTACAGCCACCTCCACCTCTGCGCCTGATGCCCCCCTAACCCAGGCTCAGTTGGCCGGCAAAATATTATTTAAAACGGATCGGGCCGGCCAGGTTGAAATCTATCAGATGGACGCCAATGGCGCTAATCAGCGCCCGCTGTCCTTTGCAGATTGGTCTATCTATACTCAATTAGAGGCTGAACTCCCCGTTTCGCCAAACAAACAAGAACAAATTGTAATTCGCGGCGAGGGGCAACTGGATTTGTGGCGGGCCAATATAATAACCGGCCAGGAACTTCGTGTCACCAGCACCGGCAAGCCCGAATACGACGCGGCCTGGTCGCCGGTGGACAACCGCGTGGCCTACGTTTCAGAAGAAACCGGTAACGGCGATATTTATGTGCTCAATTTAGACGGCAGTGCGGTCGAGCGTTTAACGGTGAACGTGGATAACTTTGACAAACACCCCACCTGGTCGCCCGACAGCACCAAAATTGCCTTTTGGTCCGACATGGGTTTCAACAAAACCCGCCAGATTTGGATGATTGATCTGGCGACGAAAACGCTGACCAGCCTCTCGGATAACCCTTTTAATGATTGGGATCCGGTCTGGGTTCACTGAACAATTGTGAATGGTGAATAATCAACTGTAAATTGTGAATGAGCTACCAGTGGTTCACCATTCGCTATTCCCTATTTGGGCTTAGCCTTGATTGAAGAAGCTGCTATGAATTTTCATTCCTACCCCTTCCCCTCCCAACGCATGCCCCTCTTTGCCTGTAACGGCGTCGTGGCGACCAGCCAGCCGCTGGCGGCCCAGGCCGGCCTGACCATGCTCCAGCGGGGCGGCAATGCGGTTGACGCGGCCCTGGCCACGGCGATTGCCTTGACCATCGTCGAGCCGACCTCCAATGGCATCGGCGGCGACGCCTTTGCCCTGGTTTGGGATGGCGTACGTCTGCATGGCCTCAACGCCTCCGGACGCGCCCCCGCAGCACTGCGGGCCGATGATGTGCGCGCCCAGGGATATACGGAGATGCCCGAAGATGGCTGGTTGCCGGTTACGGTGCCCGGCGCCCCGGCGGCCTGGGGCGACCTGCACCAGCGGTTTGGCCGTCTCTCGCTGGACGAAATCATGGCCCCGGCCATCACCTGCGCCGAGGAAGGTTTCGGGGTGACGCCGATTGTGGCTCGAAATTGGAGTTATGCCGCTAACCGCTATTTGTCCTTGCGCGATCCGGTTTTTAGTCATTGGGCCGAAATTTTTACCCGCAACGGACGAGCGCCTTGGGCGGGAGAGCGTTGGGCCAGCCCGGCTCATGCCCAAACGCTGCGCGCCCTGGCCAAGCGGGGCCTGCGCGATTTCTATGAGGGCGAGTTGGCAGCTAGGACTGTGGCGTTTGCCCGCGCTACCGGGGGCCTGTTCAGCGCAGATGACCTGGCCGGCCACCAGAACCGCTGGGTTGAACCAATCAGCGCCAACTACCGCGGCTACGAAGTCTGGGAGATTCCCCCCAACGGCCAGGGGCTGGCCGCGCTGCTGGCTCTGACTATGCTGGAAGGAACCGATCTACCCAGCCATGCCCACAGCAGTGAAGCAGCGCTTCATCTCCAGATCGAGGCCATGAAGTTAGCTTTTGCCGACGCCCGGCGCTACATCGCCGACCCGGAGATGGTTGACGTGCCTCTGGCTGGCTTGCTCGCCCCAACCTATATTGCGGCCCGGCGAGAGCTGCTCGGCCCCCGCGCCCGCACCCCCGAGCCGGGTGATCCGCTGCGCGGCGGCACTGTTTATCTCTGCACGGCTGACCGTGACGGCATGATGGTCAGCTATATCCAATCCAACTACGAGGGCTTTGGCAGCGGCCTGGTTGTTCCCGGAACCGGCATTGCCCTGCATGATCGCGGGGCCTGCTTCACTCTGGAACCAGGCCATCCCAACGAGGCGGCGGGCGGCAAACGCCCTTATCACACCATTATTCCGGCCTTTTTGACCCGCGGTGGCCAGCCGGTCGGTCCCTTTGGGGTGATGGGCGGGCACATGCAGCCGCAAGGACACGTCCAGGTGGTGACCGGCACCGTCGATTACGGTTTGAATCCTCAGGCCGCGCTCGATGCACCGCGCTGGCGCTGGTCGAGCGGTTTGCAGGTCGAGTTTGAACTTGAAACCCCAGAGCACATTCTCCAGGAGTTGGCCGCGCGAGGACATGCCGTCCAAACAGGGCTAAACCGGGGCAACTTTGGCCGGGGTCAGCTTATCTGGCGGCTTGACCAGGGGGTGTACGTCGCCGGCAGCGATAAGCGCTCCGATGGGGCGGCTGTGGGCTGGTAGTTGTTTTTGACCAAGAGTAGATTATAATTGGGTCGTACACTCTGCGCATCACGTTTGATAATGGCGCTGAACGAACCATCAACTTTGAACCTGTACTACACGGACATTACTATGCCCCATTGCGCAATTTAGACTTTTTCAATCAGGTATGCTTAGACCCTGAAATTCATACGCTGGTCTGGCCCAATGGCGCTGACTTCGACCCGGCTACGCTTTATAATTGGCATCAAGGCGATGGCGCAGAGTTGGCTCAGAGAGCAGCGCATTGGGAGAAAACGCAGGCCAATCTGGTTCAAGGGCGGATATCTTAACCCATTTCCCGCTGACGTTGGGGCTGACCGTACAACCTTCGGTACTATGAGTTGGTAAGCTGGGTTAAACATAATGGTACAATTTGGCTTTGCTAACAGTACCATCGTCATCTTTCTAATAGTGCTGATATTGCTTGTCAGTTTATCCGCCTGCGGTTTGACTGAGTCATCACCTGCAATTAGTGAAACGCCAACTACTATTTCCGGCACGGCTAGTCCAGGCCAAACTGGCGCGGCTGTCACGGCTTCTCCCAGTGATCCCTATGCCGACCAACGCCGGACAATGGTCGAGCAGCAACTGCGCGGGCGCGGCCTTTCAAGTGAGACGGTTTTGGCCGCCATGACCCAGGTACCCCGGCATGAATTTGTCCTCGCCGATTACCTCCCCGCCGCTTATAGTGATTACCCCTTGCCCATAGGCTATGGCCAAACGATCTCCCAACCTTATATCGTGGCCGTGATGACGGACCTGGCCGACATTCAGCCGGGCGACAAGGTGCTGGAGATTGGTACCGGTTCAGGCTACCAGGCGGCGATTCTGGCTCAGTTGACCGACCAGGTTTACACCATCGAAATTATCCCCGAATTGGTTCAGCGCGCCCAGGCTACTTTTGAGCGGCTCGGTTACAGGCAAATTGAAGCCAAACAGTCTGACGGCTATTGGGGCTGGGAGGAATATGCCCCCTTCGAGGCTATCATCGTGACAGCCGCGCCGGATCACGTGCCCCAACCCCTGGTCAACCAACTGGCCGATGGTGGCAAAATGATCATTCCCATTGGCCCGCCAGGTGGCTACCAGAGCTTGTGGCTGTTGGAGCGCAAAGGAGATGAGATCATCCGCACCAATTGGGGTGGGGTCAGATTTGTACCGTTCACTCGTGAGTGATAGGGAGGGGGGCCAGAGGTTAGGGGTCAGGGAATGAAGCCTTACTGACCCCTGACCCCCCGACCCCTGATCGCTGAAATGATAACTAACCCGGCCAGGCCATAAGCCAGCGCCGCACTCCACAATACGACCGAAAAACTCCAGGTCAGGGCAATCATCGCTGCCAGCACAGCACTGATGACCGACGCGCAGCCATTCACTGCCCAGAGCCAGGGTATTAGCCCTGGCGACTCTTCAGCGACCTGGCGCAGCCCACCCGGAAAGGGGATGCCCAATAGCATTCCCAATGGAAAGAGGGCGACAGCAGTAATGGCGACGCGCCCGGCAAAGGGAAATCTCAGGGTGGCGTCAAACAAGGGCGGTAGCAAAAAAGGATAGATAATGACCAGGAGTGTGATCAGCGGCAGAACCAGTCGTAATGGTAATTTGGGCGAGAGATAACCACTGCCAATTCCAGCCGCTACCAGCAGGGTCGAAGTGACGGCGGCAAAGGCATAAGCTGGCTGCCCCAGGTAGAGAATAAAACGCTGTAAAAGCGGAATTTCCACAAATAGAAACCCCAGGCCGAGCAGCGTGAAGTAAAAAAGAAAGGATGTGGGATGTGAGATGTGAGATGAAGAAACAGAAATTTCATCCTTCATCACCTGCCCCCGCCAGGGGGTTCCGCCTTCATCACCTGCTCCCGCCAGGGGGTTCCGCCAGACTAGCGGCAGTAGAATCAACCCAGCCGACAAGAGGATTACCAGCCCCAGCAAAACCACCAGCACCAGATAGCCGCTCCCTCCAAATGGCTGCCAACTCCAGCCCAGCGATTGTAAGATTTCGGGGATTTGCTGCCACTTAAAGAAATGGAAAAAGAAAGGGTGGTCGTCGCTGGGGGGCGCAACGGCGTAGGGATAAGCGGCAAAAAAGGCTGCTGGATTGGGAGCGGCCAGCAACTCCGTGAAGGTGTGATAGTAGGGATCTCCGGGGACAACACTAAAGTGGTTGGTTTCTTCAGGGCGCAGACCAGGCAGCCAGACCAGGTCGAATTGGCGTTCCGAAATAAACTGGCGAATCCTGGTTAAATCTTCTGTTGAAAGGGGCGAGCGAGCTGCCCCCATCAGTGACGTTTGCAGCGTGCGCAATGCCAGCAATTGTTGCCCTTCACGGCGCTCGGCGCTCGGCGCTCGGCGGTCATCCAATTGGCGCAGCGAGGTAATGATCGTACCCCATAGCCGCAGACTCTCGCTGGGCGGGAGTTGCAGCCAGCGTTCAACCACCAGCAGGCCGTTGGGCGAAAGATGATCGAGCGCGTCGGCAAAGGCTTCGACGGTGTAGCGGTAGTCCTCGTTCAAGGTATAAGCCCCAGCCGTGACCGCTCGAAAGTTGTCGGTCAGCGGCCAGATAATCAGGTCAAACTGGCGCTCGGTGCGGCGTAAAAAGCTGCGCGGCTCGTCAACTACCACGGTGACGCGCGGATCGCGGTACAGATGGCCGTCAAAATCGGTAAAATCCCGGCTGATGGCTTCGACTACGGTGGGGTTGCTCTGCACAACCGTCACCGACCGGGCCTGGTTTTGCAGGGCGGTCAAAACAGCCAACCCGCCGCCGGGTTCCAGAATGAGCGTGTCGGCAGCGGGCCGCAGCTCAAAAGCCAGGGCCAGGGGGAGGTAACGTGTAAAGGCTGGCTGGCTGGGTTGGCTAATAGGCGACAGGTTATCGCCGTCGACCAGCAGCCCCAGTTGCGGCGGCAGTTCGCCAGGGTAGGCAAAACTCAGGCCGGGCGCCGAGCGAATACCCTGGCTGCGAATCACCTCAACCCGGGAAAACGCATTCCAACGGCGAAAAACGATTTCGCTGCCGGGATAAAGCATGGCCTGGCTGAGTGATTTGTAGGGGCTTAGTCGAACGTCGAAGAGGGCGGGGGGACGGAAGGTGAAGTAGAGCAAGAGGATAGTAACCGCAGGATATGGAATGAAACGTAAAGAGTAAAATTTAGCCCGCTGAAACCGCAATGTTGGAGTCCAAAGTGCACTTTGGACTCCAACTACTGCCAGCCACCCCAGGAGGGCGCAGAAAAAGATCGTGCCCGGCCCGCCTACCAAGGCCAGCGAGAACAGGGCCAGTGGTGGCCCCAGGCCAGCGCCCAGCAGGTTGGCTGCGTAAAGGGAGCCGGCTTGCCCCGGTTGGGCGGTCAAAGTGGCGCCGATAAGCAGGCCGCTAAAGAAAAAAGGGGCAGTCAGGGCCAGATAATAGAATATCAACCAAACGAGTTGGCTGCGCTCCAGGGCCAGGCGATAAGCATCGAAAGGCAAAAAATTGACCGCCAGATAAGCGGCAGGTATGGCTAGGGTAAATAACGTTGCGCCGATAGGTAAGAGGCGCGGCAAGGTAAGCGTTGTCGGCGGTTTGAGCGAAAGGTACGTTCCGCTCGCGCCTGCCCCCAACAAAGCCAGGCTAACGGCCATAAAGGCCAGATGATGGCCCTGGGCCAGGGCAAAGAAGCGGGTCAGGACCACCTGAAAAGCCAGCGTGGCCGCCGAAATCAGCACCAACGCCAGATAAATAGCGTTCATCTTTAGCCAGCCTCTATCCTGTACCCTCATTCTACCACGATAAGGTGAAGAAGCGAAGGCGGGAAGTAGCGACTGGATGCGTCCCAGATTAATGGCACGTAGGATAAGTTGGCAACTTGTCGTAGGCACAGAACCGCCTAAAATTTAGACAGACTCAGGCGCAATTTGTGCTCCTCATTATGGGGATTTGCCCATTTTTAGGTAGCACTATAGAATAGGGCAGGTAGTTAAGAGGTGCTGGTCCCTCGCTAATTTTTAGACAAGAGGTGGCTTATGATCGCCTCGGCCCACCCCCAGTTGTCTGGACTGAGACCCCTCATCTTATTAATTCCATCATTATATAATCTCAAGGAGGAGGAATGACTATTCCAGAAGCCGCCAAACCCTTGGTGGAGATGAAACCCAACTACGAATTTTTTATCGGCATCGATTCGGATGGCTGTGCTTTTGATACGATGGAGATTAAGCAAAAGGAATGTTTTTGCCCCAATACGATTAAGTATTGGAATTTGCAGGCCATCTCCAAGTATGCCCGCGAGGCCGTCGAGTTTGTGAACCTCTATTCCAAATGGCGGGGTATCAACCGCTGGCCGGCGCTGACCAAGGTCTTTGACTTGCTCCAGGAGCGAGAACAAGTCCGCGCCAGAAACGTCAAAATTCCCCAAGTTCCCCACTTACGCAATTTTATTGCCTCAGACGCTTATCCCCACAGTAACGATGGTTTGAAGGCATACATGGCCGACCATCCCGCTCCAGAACTGGAGCAAGCGCTGGCCTGGAGCCAGGCAGTTAATGCCACTATTACCGATATAGTCCACGATATCCCGCCTTTTCCTTACGTGCGCGAGAGTTTCGATTATCTTTTAGATAAGGCCGATATGATTGTCGTCTCTCAAACACCCGGCGAAGCATTGGAACGGGAATGGGCGGAGCATAGCATTGATAAATATGTCCGCATTATTGCCGGGCAGGAAAGAGGCACCAAGACGGAGCACATTGCTTTTGCTGCCGGCGGCAAATACCAAGCTGATCATGTGCTCATGATTGGTGATGCACCAGGGGATATGAAGGCCGCCCGTGGCAACAACGCGCTCTTTTTCCCGATCAATCCGGGTTACGAACAGGAAAGCTGGCAGCGTTTCTTTGAGGAGGGGCTGCATAAATTTTTGTCGTTGGAGTATGCCGGCGATTATGAAGCCGGCCTCATCGCCGAATTTGAGAAGTTCATGCCCGAAGTTCCTCCCTGGAAATAGGGAGTAGGTAGTAGGTAGTAAGGAGTAAGGGAATGGTCTATTCTCTACTCCCTACTCCTTACTCCCTACTCCTTTAGAAAATTCAAGACAAGAAAGGAAGTAAAAATATCATGAGCAATGCAGATATTGGCCTGATTGGTCTGGCCGTGATGGGCCAAAACTTGGTTCTGAATATGAACGATCACGGCTTCAAAGTGGCCGTGTTTAACCGGACTGTCTCCGTTGTTGACGAATTTGTCAATGGCAACGCCAAAGGAACCGAAGTGGTTGGGGCGCACTCGATTGAGGAGTTCGTTGGCATGCTCAAACGACCGCGCCGGGTGATGCTCCTGGTGAAAGCGGGGCAGGCTGTAGACGATTTTATTGAGAAATTGATTCCGCATCTGGAAGCGGGCGACATTATTATTGACGGCGGCAACTCGAACTATCAAGACACGATGCGCCGCACCGCCTACGTCGAGTCGAAAGGGCTGCTCTACATTGGCACCGGCGTCTCCGGGGGCGAAGAGGGCGCGCGTCACGGGCCGTCCATTATGCCGGGTGGCTCCCCGGCGGCCTGGCCGCATGTTAAGCCCATTTTTCAAGCGGTGGCCGCTAAGGTGGAAGATGGCTCGCCCTGCTGTGATTGGGTGGGGGAGAATGGCGCGGGCCATTTTGTCAAGATGGTCCATAACGGTATCGAGTACGGCGATATGCAGCTTATCTGCGAGTCATACGATTTGATGAAAAATGCCCTGGGCATGAGCGCCGGCGAAATGCACCAAGTCTTTGCCGAGTGGAACAAGGGCAAGCTGGACTCATATTTAATCGAGATTACCCGCGACATCCTGGGTTTCAAAGATGAAGACGGTCAGCCAATCGTGGAAAAGATTCTTGATACCGCCGGGCAGAAAGGCACCGGCAAGTGGACCGGCATCTCGGCCCTGGAGATGGGTATCCCGTTGACTTTGATTATGGAGGCAGTTCTGTCTCGTTCTTTATCAGCCCTCAAAGATGAACGGGTTGCTGCTTCTAAGGTGCTGACTGGCCCAACCTCTCAGTTTGACGGTGACAAGGCGGCCTTTGTCAACGATATCCGCGAGGCCCTCTATGCTTCCAAGATCATTTCCTATACTCAAGGTTATATGCTGATGCGCGCGGCCGCCGCGGAATATAAATGGCATCTCAACTACGGCGGCATTGCCCTGATGTGGCGGGGCGGATGCATTATCCGTTCGGTCTTTTTGGGTAAAATCAAAGAGGCTTTTGACAAAAATCCCGAACTCAGCAACCTGCTGCTCGATCCGTATTTCAAAGAGCAGGTCGAGGCAGCACAGGCAGCTTGGCGACGGGTGGTGGCCAAGGCTGTCGAGTTGGGTATCTCGGTTCCGGCTATGTCCAGCGCCCTGGCCTTTTTCGATGGCTATCGCCTGGAGCGGCTGCCGGCCAATCTCCTGCAGGCGCAGCGTGATTACTTTGGCGCGCACACGTACGAGCGTGTTGACCGGCCTCGGGGCCAATTCTTCCACACCAACTGGACCGGGCACGGGGGTGATGTGACCGCCAGAACCTACCAGGCTTAAAAGCGGCGAGGAGATTAACCCATGTCCAAACCTAAAAATGTGCTTGTGGCTCAATCCGGCGGCCCGACGCCGGTGATCAATTGCTCGCTGCGCGGTGTGGTGGAGACGTGCCTGGCCATGCCGGAAGTGTTCGGGACAGTTTATGCTGGTCTGCATGGTATCGAGGGTGTGTTGAAGGAAGAACTGCTGGATATGTCGGCCCAGCCAGCCGAAGAAATTGCCTTATTAAGCATGACTCCCGCAGCCGGTTCGATCGGTACGTGCCGCTACAAGCTTAAACCGCAGCAGCAGGAAGATTTCGAGCGGGTCATCGAGGTCTTTAAAGCCCACAATGTCGGCTACTTTTTCTACAACGGCGGCAACGACTCGATGGACACGGCCCATAAGATTGCCCAATTGGCCCATGAACGCGGGCTGGACCTGGTCGCCGCCGGCGTCCCGAAGACCATTGACAATGATGTCGGCGACAGTGAGTTCAAGTTGATTGACCACACGCCGGGCTATGGCTCGGTGGCCCGCTACTGGGCGCTCAATGTCCAGAACGCGAATGAAGAAAATGCCGGTTCCTATCCCGCCGATGCGGTGCTGGTCATGCAGGCGATGGGCCGCAAGATCGGTTATATCCCGGCTGCGGCCCGTCTGGCCGACCCTGAGCGCGAAATGCCGCTGCTGATCTTTATGCGGGAGTCAGGCTTGAAGATGGAAGCCCTGGCCGACCAGGTTAACGACATGCTGCGGGCGCGGGGCCGCGCTTTGGTGGTGGTCAGCGAAGGTTTTGATGTGGGCGATATTGGGGCGCGCAAAGATGCCTTTGGACACACCATGTTTAGCGCCAGCGGGACGACGGTGGCCCAGATCGTCGTCAATTATTTGAACGAGGTGGGTTTAGCTGCGCGAGGAGCGGCGCGGGGCAACGTGCCGGGGACCGATCAACGGCACAACATGATCTATGCCTCAACGGTGGATATGGAAGAGGCCTACAAAGTTGGGCAAAAAGCGGCCTTAATTGCCGCCGAAGACGGCTCAGGTTACATGTCCACGATTCTGCGCCGGCCTGGGGCTATTTATAGTGTGACCTACGACAAAGTTCCCCTGGAACGGGTGGCTAATTCGGAGCGATCCTTTCCCGCTGAGTGGATCGCCCCGAGCGGCAACGACGTAACCGACGACTTTGTGGCTTACGCCCGGCCGCTGCTTGGCGAAGGCTGGCCCAGCATTCCTATGGTCAACGGCCGGCAGCGCTTTGCCCAGCTAAAACCGATCGTGGCGGAGAAGAAATTGCCCGCCTATGAGTTGCAGGCCTGGCGTAAACGGTAAGGAATCTGAGACATTGATTTTCATTTCGGCCAGTTGATGAATAAAAGTGATACGTGATGCGTAATACGTAATTTTTTACGCATCACGCATTACGCATCACCCGTCTAACCATATCTCTGTTAAGCTAAACGGTGGAACAGGTATCTTCCCTTTTCCACCGTTTTGTTTTCTATCTACTCACACCCTACGCTTAGGCAACATTGCTTAGTTAAGCTATTGACTGCTTAGGCCAAATGGCGTATACTATGCTTATGTATAGAACCAGGAGGCCCAAGATGTTTAGAAAACATTTGGTTACGTTCGTTGTGCTCCTGATCATTGCTGCGATCAGCTTGGTTTACGGCAGCCGGGCCTTCGCCGACCTGAGTGTTTTTGACCCGGCTGATAATGTTTTTGAGGCCAAGCTGGTTTTAGCGCCTGATACCATCATCCCAAGTAATATAGATGTCGAATTGATTGAGGCTCGACCGGTCATAGCCCGGCGTCTGGATAGGCTGGACTTAAACGGGCCTTACAATCTGACGATTCAGAACGGTCAATTGGAGGTAACTTTGCCCCAGGGCCAAAATATGCCTTATATTGCCTCGGTGATTACCAGCATTGGGGAAATTGCCTTTATCAACGGGGGCCAAGAGTCGCCGCCGCTGGGAGAAACGATCAAGGTGGGGGTTCGGACCGGCGACCAGCCGGGCTACCCCATTCTGTTTACCAGCCGCGAGGTGCAAGAAATCGCCCCACCCGACTCGGCCACCGGACAAATATTTTACCGGCTGGCGTTGGACCCGGCCGCCGCTGCTCGCCTGGCCGATTTTGTGGCGGCCAATCCAGGGGCTTATATTTGTATGGTCTTGGATGAGCAAGTCATCAATTGCTCATCCATGTATCATCAAAGCGGCCAAAACCTGGAAATATTACCCGAACTGAGCAGTGGGGGCGCGCTTAATATGGCCGATTTGAGCGTCTTTTTGTACAGCGGGCCGCTTTCAACCCGCTTAAAGGTGCTGGCCGATTAGGTCTGCGCGGTTAATCTGGATAAACTACCCCTTCGCGCAGCTTCTCACAGTTGGCGATGCGGCCCAGCACCACCAGAATATCATTGGCTTGAATAATCTCCTCAGCCCGGGGCGAGACAATCACATCGTTATCCCGGCGAATGGCTACCACTGCCAGGTCGTATTGCTGCCGTATGTGCGACTCGCGCAGCGATTTGCCAACCAGGTGTTGCGGCGTCACAATCTCCACCACACCCTTATCCTCGCTTAACTCCATAAAATCCACAAAATCAATGGCGGCCAGGCGGCGAGCCAGGCGCACCCCGGCTTCGTGTTCCGGCAAAACGACCTCATCAGCGCCAACTTTCAAGAGAATATCCTGCTGGGTCACGGTTAGGGCTTTGGCAATCACCCGTCGCACCCCCAATTTGCGCAAGTTAACCGTAGCCAGGATGTTAGCCTCAAAATCGCTGCCAATGCAAGCCACGCCGGTATCAAAGGACTCGGCGCCCACCTCGCGCAGCGCGTCGATGTTGGTAGCATCTAATTGCAGCACGTGCGGCAGAACTTGTGAGACATGCTGCACCCGTTTCATGTCCGCGTCAATCGCCAGCACCTCATGATCATAGGCGTTTAAGGTCATGGCCAGGCCGGTGCCAAAGCGGCCCAGACCAATCACAATAAATTCTTTTTTGTAATTGGCGCCATTGAGCTGCCGGCTAAACTCCCGGCCCGTTCGGGTTGAAGTCAAGCGTTTGAGGCTAGACCAAATTCGTTGTGTCCACGACATATGCCCACCTGACATCTATTTGTACGCTCCTTTTTCAATTGGCTCCCCTTTAGCCAATGATAATCTTTTCCTCTGGATAATGGATCAAAGTTTGACGGCTTCGTTGAGCCAGAGCGACCACCAGGGTCAGCGGCCCTAAGCGACCCCAAAACATGGTAAAAGCCAGCAGGACTCGACCCCATTTGTCGAAACTGTCGGTGATGCCCAAGGAATAGCCCGTGTTTGAAAAGGCGCTCACTACCTCAAAGGCGACCGGAAATAATTGGCCTTCAGCAAAAATCATCAGGATCAGCGTAATGCTGGCCACCAGGGCAGTCGAGACCGTAATAATTGCGACCGCTTTAAAAATGGTTTCGATGGGCAAGGTCCGCCCCAAAACGCGAACATCATTGTAGCCGCGTACATTCGAGGCCAGGGTAATCAAAACGACGGCCACAGTGGTCAGACCGACCCCTCCGCCCATCGAGGCCGGCGCGCCGCCGATGAACATCCAGACAAAGATAACCAGTTGGCTGGCTTGACCCAGGTCGGCCATGGGGATGAGGGTAATGCCCGCAGTGCGGCTGGAAACGACAGAGAACGTCGCCAGCAGCAGGCGCTGGCCAAAAGGAAAATCTGATAAGGCATGGCCCGTCACAAAGGTTTCATCCAGCAGCAACATCATTGTGCCAATCACCAGCAAATAAAGGGTCATGGGTAAGATGAGACGGGTATGGAGCGACAGACGCCGCTCGCGGGGCCACATAATCAGATCATACACGGCGGCGATGCCCAGGCCGCCAATGGTTATGAGCAAACCCAGGTCAATCAAGGTGATGGGATTATTCCGGGTAGCTTGCAGCACCGGGTCATCGAAGCCCTTGAATAAATCAAAACCGGCATTACAAAAAGCTGAAATGGCATGAAAAATGGAAAAATAGGCCGCTTTTTCCCAGGTCATGATCTGGACCCATTGGCTAAATAAGACCAGTGCGCCCACAAATTCAATGGCCAGGGTAATAATGAGAACGGTTAAGGTTAAGTGGACAATCCCTTGCGTGGCTCCCACGCCGAGGGTTTGACTCAATAAATTGCGCTCATACAGGCTGACCCGCCGGCCGATAAGTCGGAACAGCACCACCGACAGGGTAATAAACCCGACCCCGCCCACCTGGATGAGCAACAAAATAACAATCTCGCCAAAGGTAGAAAAGGTGGCTTCGGTGCTGAATACAACCAAGCCGGTGACGGTGGTGGCCGAAGCAGCGGTGAAAAGAGCGTCCACCCAATCCAGCCCCTCTTTATTGGTAGTGGCAATGGGTAAGGTGAGTAGAAAGCTGCCAATGAGGATGATCAGTGCAAAACCAAGCACCAGGATCTGGGGACCTCGGGCCGGCGAGGTTTTTTTGAGGTGTTCTAAATGATGTTGGCGGACTTGTTTATAATTGAGCATAGTTTGATTTGAATGATTAGACCCTTGCAGCCGCGATAAAGCGCACAATGCGCCGGCCATTTTTAGCGATGGCCACCTCGCGAAAACCGGCTTGTTCAAAGACCACAGGCGAACCCATAAAGCGATAACTTTGATCCGGCTCGACCGGATAACCTTCGATGATCATCGCCCCCTGCGCGAGGGCATAAGCCACCGCCTACCCATATCCCAGTGTCTTATCTGACTTATAGGCTATCTCAATCGTACCCTTAGGTAGAAAATTGGATTTCAAATATTGAAGGGATTGTTCTCGATCTTCACCACCCTCATGGGTCAAAAATAGCTGCTCGCAGAAGACCGCAATGTCTTGAATGATCCGTTCGTAACGATAATACGCCAGGGCGATGGGATTGATCTGCGTTTGACCATAAGCCCGGTAGAACAGGGTTTCTTCTTCTTGGGCAGTATGCCCGCTAAACCCCTGGCCCCCGCCGATAAACATCAAATCACGCTCCTTGGGGGCCAGGATGGGATCGTCCCAATCGACGATGTAAAAAGCGTCGTGGGCATCAATCAGGATATTACCGGC
>CAZRYD010000053.1:0-2039 GCA_964604225.1 uncultured Caldilineaceae bacterium | reverse complement strand
AGCCGTGTGAATGTGTTTGAGGGCTGCGCCAAATTCGCCCCAGTGGCGATCCGACAGGTCAACCTCGTAACCGTTGTGGCCCTCAACAAAAGGGTAAAGAATCACCTTGAAGGCGTCCAGGCTGGCCCAGAGCTGCCCTGTTTGGGTAACCAGGGGGGCGATGATTGGCCCGATGCCCTGGTCGCTGAGAAATTTGGGCAAGGCCACGGAGGTTTCGTCAAAGAGACCGCCTCTTAACTTCAGAAAGTAGGGCGTTTCATCGGCGGCGACCAGGCGATAGACGGCCGTATTCAGATCGGCTCCGAGCGGAAGAAAAGCGACCTGGACAATACTCAACCCATATTCATCTCGCAAGCAAGCGATGATTTTTTCGTCTTGGGGCTCAGGTTTCTCAAGCATGGGGCTGAGAGTTTTCCATCTTCATAAGAAACAAATTAGGCTGGTGGCGTATGCTGCCCAACAACAAGCTAACCGGCGGGCGATAGCCCGTCCGGTTGAGCGCCGGGTTATATTTTTGCTTTTTTATTAGATTTATTGCTTTTTTGTGGTTTTCTGTTGCTGGCTTCTTTTTTTGCCCAACTGTAACGGACAGGATCCTTCTTGAGCAGATAGTTGCGTAAAGCCTCTTTTTGGGATTTTTCGGCACGCATAAAAATGCTTCGCAGTTCATCATCCATTGAATTTTTGGTATAACCCCGTTCGATAGCTTTTTCAAACCAGGAATCCCCCAGATCGAAATGACCGATTTCCATATTCACCGCCCCAAGAAGTGTGCAAGGGCGGAAATCCTGCGGGGTCAGCAGGTGGGCCTGCTCTCCCAATTTTAGCGCTTCAGATTTTTCTCCTAAATCCCGCTTTACCCCGCCGTGTGTTGTGAACAGCGCCGATTTCAGCCTTTTATCTGTTAAAACTGATACATCAATTGTTTTTAGCAATGAGTCAGCGGTGTCCGATTCCCCACATTTACGGTAGTGACTGCTTGCGTTAATTGCAGACCAATAATCTTTAGTTTTGTTGTATTTGTATTGATTTGCATAAAAACGGGCTTCATTCCGGTGATACCCTTCTTTTAGTTCTCTGGTGTAATATCTTTTACCTTCTGCTAAAAGCCAGATAAGCTCCTCTTCTGATAGACGGCCCCCGCTGTCAACTTTTCGTAGAATATTTATAATCTTTGGGAAATCGGCCTTTTCGATGAATTGTTCAAGATTATATTTTTGTCTTAGCTTTTTCGTCTTATCAACATGATTTTGTCTTAGCTTTTTCGCCTCATCAATTTGTCTAAGTTTTGCCTGAATTGTCTCAGCTTTTAATTTCCACTCATAATCTTTTAACTTTTGCTCTGCCAGTTTTTTTAGTGCTTCAGCTTCGGCTGCCAGACGGCGTTCAGATTGCTCGGGTTCTGCAACTCTTAAAAATTCGATAAAAGTAATTTCTTTTTTTGCATAACTGAGGAGAGCCAAAAGGCCCTTTTTTATCAAAAAATCTTGAGCATGATTAGAAATTAATTCGCCCATTTCTAAATTCTCAAGTATTTTTGCCAATCGGCTGTTAGGGATTGATGCACCGGCCAGATCATCAACACGATACTTGATTGCCACTTCTTTATATCTATCAGTGCACATTTTTTAGCCTTATTTCACTGAAAACACAATAAAAATATAACCACTGATTCTATAGAACTCTTCCCCATAACCATACGAACATGTGTTTTATCGGCAACTGGGCGGTCTAATCAGCCTCACCAAGTGGTTTATTCAGAACTTGCCCCGCTAACATACTTCAGGGATTACTTAATGAGGAACTTTTCCTGATTTACAACTCTGTTTGAAGGCCCTCAACCTGTTTCCAGTATAAAACTATTTCCTAACCCCGTCAAAGAGCTTCCTGGGTCCGGTTCAGCCATCTTTCAAATAGCGATCAAACCAGCGCAGGATGTGGTTCAGCCGGGCGATGCGGCGGTCGGTGCGGCCATCGCGGGACATGCCGTGCGGCTCGCCGGGGAAGCGAACCAGCTCGGTCTCGACGCCCAGCTTTTT
>CAZRYD010000052.1:0-25933 GCA_964604225.1 uncultured Caldilineaceae bacterium | reverse complement strand
GTGGGGAAGGAGGGATTTGAACCCTCACGCCTTGCGGCACATGATCCTAAGTCATGCTCGTCTGCCAATTCCGACACTCCCCCACAAGAAGAGGTTCAATTATGGGTCGGATTCTAGCATTTTTATTTTAAAAGGTCAACTATCCTCCTGCTCACGTGCTATAATCACTCGACTTGTATAGAAATTTACTTAGGAAGACGATCTTGTCTCGGATAATTTGGTTAGCCCTATTAATTTTTTATCTCTTGGTTGGGTTAGCCTGCGTGCCAAAACCTCAGCCGGCGCCGCCGGCCAATTTTATGGTCCGGGCTGAACCCTTGTTGGCGGAACGGCGCTACAGCGAAGCGGTGGCTATCCTGGAAGAGGTTGCTCAAGCATACCCTGATAATGTTTTGCCCCTGCTCAAAATCGGCCAAATATACCTGACCCAGCAGCGCTGGTTACTGGCCGAAGATGCCTTTAACCGCGCCCTGGCGCGTGATCCGCACAGTACGCTGGCTCTGGCCGGGCTGGCGGAAACGCTGTACCACCAGAACCGGCTGGACGAGTCACTCAAGTTTTGGCAGCAGGTCACGGCGGCCGACCCGCAATTCAAGGGTGGTTTCACCGGCCTGGGTCGAACTTATTTAGCCATGTTAGATTTTGAAGCGGCTCAGGAGGCTTTTTTGGAGCAGCAACGCCACCAGTCTGACCCGGAGGCGCAATGGTATCTGGCGGCTCTGGCGGCTCCGGCTGATTTGGCGAAGGCCAGAGGATATTTGCAGGCCATGCCCCCCTCTCAAGACGAAGGACTCGCGGCGCGGTATGATTATCTGGCGGCGGCTCTGAAACCCTTTAATCAGAAGTCGCCTCAGGCAGCGGTGGCCAAAGCGACCGGCATAGCCCTGGCTCAGGCTCAATTGTGGCCGTTGGCGATCCACGCTCTGACGCTGGCCAGAGAGAAACAAGGCCAGCAAACA
Organism: uncultured Caldilineaceae bacterium; assembly: GCA_964604225.1. GTDB lineage: Bacteria > Chloroflexota > Anaerolineae > 4572-78 > J111 > DSQQ01. The sequence continues at coordinate 24,974 of CAZRYD010000052.1, read as the reverse complement.
GATGCCGAAACGCTGGCTTTTTTGGGCTACGCTCAAGCCCAGGCGGGCCAACCTGCGCTCGACTTATTTGAGCAAGCCCACCAGGCAGACCCCAAATCGGCCCTGCCGCTTTATTTCCAGGGGCTTTATCTGCGCCAGCAGGGAGCTTTGGGCAAGGCCGAAGCGTTATTTGACCAGGCCGTCAAACTGGACCCTAAAAATGCGGGCATATATGTCGAAATGGCCGAAACCAAAGCCCAAAAAGGCGAGTTAGACACGGCGGCAAACTGGTATGAGGCGGCCGTTCAGGCGGCTGAGAATGAGACGCAGTTTCGATTGTTGCAGGTCAAATTTTACGCCAATTGGGGCTACCGCATGGCCGAGGCCGGCATCCCGGCGGCTGAAGCTCTCATCGAGACGGATAAAAACAATGCCGAGGCTTATGATTTGCTGGGTTGGATGCAATTTCTCAGCGGTGCGCCAGAGGGCGGCGAGGCTGCGCTGCGCCAGGCTCTGGCCTTGAATCCGGATTTGATCAGCGCCCACTATCATCTGGCCAGGCAATTGGAAATTAAAAGGCGATACGCCGAGGCGGCGCAAGCATATCAACGGGTGATCGATCGGGATACAGCGGGGACATTCAGGGATCGAGCCTTGAAGGATTTACAGCGGGTCAAGGCCAAGTAAATATGATTGAACCTGAGGGACATACTCCGCAGGCAACCATTTGACCCGGTTATGGCTTGCTCGTTAATTTGACCAGTGCATCGAGGGCCGCTTTCATCTTTTTTAGTTCCTCGCCGTAGGTAGTCCAATCGCCATTTTGGAGGGCTTTTTGGGCGGCATCGTAGTGGTTGGAAGCAGTAATAGCTAACTGGTTTGCATCCTGGCTGAGCGGTTCGGCAGCGGGGGTGGCATTAGCCGGAGGTACTTCAGTTTCTGGGGGTGAGGTAGGAGACTCCGTGGCAGTTTGGGCTGGGACAACCGGGCTGAAGAGCGCCTTTAACCCTTCGGCCAAATTAGTCCGCATGATCACCTGATTCCCGGAAACAACGATAACCCGTTTGAGTTCAGGAATCTGGCCACTGATGGCCTGAAGATAGAGCGGCTCAACGTAAAGTAGGGAGTTGTCAATTGGTAAAACCAGTAAGTTACCCCGAATAACTTGGGAGCCGCTCTGATTCCATAACGTGATCTGAGCCGAAATTTCAGGGTCCTGGTCAATACGGCCTTCGATTTGAAGCGGTCCATAGACCAATTCTTGTTTTGGGAAGCGATAGGTGACCAGTTGGCCGTAATTTTCACTATCCGAGCGAGCGGCCAGCCAGGCAATTAAATTATCCTTGTTATTGGGGGTGAAGGGCTGAGTCAACACATATTCATTTTTGGTTTCGCCGGGTAATCTGAGAACCACATAATACGGTTCGACCGGCTGGGTATTACCGGCGAATGTTTCAAGAGGCGTCTGCCACAAGTCTTCTTTATTGTAAAAAACATTGACATCCCGCATGTGATAGGTCTGGTACAATTTGGCTTGAATAGTAAATAGGTCTTCAGGGTAGCGCAGGTGAGCGCGCAGCCAATCCGGCATGTCACTTAAAGGTGTAAAGAGAGCAGGGAAAATAGCCATATAAGATTTTATCAGCGGGTCGGTGGGGTCAATTACGTAGAAGGTGGGGGTGCCATTATAGGCGTCGATCACTACTTTGACCGAATTGCGAATATAGTTCAAATCGCCAATCGGTTCGGAATAGGGAAATAGATTAGAAGTGGTATAGGCATCGAGCAGCCAATACAGGTGACCATCTGGGCCGATGACGATATACGGGTCCCGGTCGTAATGGAGAAAAGGCGCAATTTGACGGGCCCGGTCGGCGATGTTACGGTAGAGCATGACCCGGCTGTCAGGGGTAAAATCCTGACTGAGCAGCATATTGATATCGGCCAGACGCATAGCAAAGGCCAGACGTTTGAGGTAGCTGTCGAGTACAACGCCACCGGTACCTTCATAGTTGGCATAAACATTTTGTTGGCCGCTGGGGTAGTTAAACTCGCGCTCTTTGGTTTGGACAAAAACGTAGTCGGAAGTGCCCTCGCCGTGGTAAATTTCGGGGCGCTCGACCGGCAGCCCCACGCTGGATGCGGGCGGGAGATCTTTGACCCACAATTGCGGCAACCCATCGCCGGTAACCTCGTTGACCGGATTGACCACAACGCCATAACCGTGGGTAAACTGGAGGCGCTGGGTAACCCAGGTGGGCGATTGTAACTGATTTATATCCAGTTCGCGGGCGGCCACAGCTACCTGGCGGACTTCGCCGTCGATGGTATAGCGGTCCAGGTCAATATCAAGAAAACGATAGTAGAGTCGAATAGCCTGAATTTGTTGATAAGTTTGCTGCAAAGGCCGATAATCCCAGAGGCGAATATTTTTGAGCGTGGCTTGATTATCGGCCAGAGCTTGGGTGGTGAGAGGGTCAACCTTAGAAAAATCTCGCTCTTGAACTTTGTCGAGGCCGTAGGCGATGTTAGTAAAGCGGATGTTATTTTCAATATAGGGCGCTTCGCGGACCAATTCATTGGGTTCGACCACATAGCGCTGGACCAGTCCCGGCACAAAACCTGTCCCGATAATACCGACAATAATCCAGATGAAAATAGCCAACAAACTGAGTGTGGGGCGGCGCAGAAAAATATTGACCAACAAAATAGCCGCCGCAGCCACGGCAATAGCCACCATCACCCACAAGGCCGGCATTGAAACGTTGATATCGGTGTAGCTGGCTCCAAAAGCGACGCCTCGAGTCGAGTACATCAGGTCGAACAGGTCCAGCCAGTGACCTAAGGCAAAGGTGAGAAAGATAAATACCCCCAAAAGCGAGAGATGCAATTGCACGTGGGGTAAAATGATTACCCGGCCTTCGGCCAGGTTGTTTTGCTGGGCCAGGACATAAATAGCGGCGGCCCCAATCAAGGATAAAAACAGGGCCACAATTAACCAACGTTGGACAAAATGATAGACGGGCAAGCTGAAGATATAGAAACCGACATCCATGTTGAAAATCGGGTCGGTCAGATTGAAGGACTGCTGGTTCAAGAAGCGCAAAAATAACAGCCAATCATGCGAGGCTGCCACCACCACCAACCAGCCCACCACCAAGCCGATAACCCAGATCAGCCAAACAATAAATCGCTGCGCCACCAGCGTTTCATCGCTGAAAAAAAGGACGTTCCGAACAGATTGCCAGCGCGCAATAAAGATATTAATCCAAAAGAGGGCTATCACCGGGATGGCGACAGCCAGGCCAACCCCCACCCGGGCCCACAGACCGGTCAGAAAAACCGACTCCAGGCTCAGATGTTGGAACCACAAGTAATCAGTGTAAAGGCCAACGCCAAACTGCACGATGAGATAAACAACAATACCGATAACTACCAAAGTCCACAGTCGCAAACGATTACCAAGGCTCATGAAGAAAGATTAACTCCAAAATAATTAATGTTTAACGGGGTGTGCTCAGCTTTTGCTGTAATTCGTTGATTTCTCTTTCGAGGTCTTCGATTTCGATGACAATATGAGGCGGCGCAGAAATGCCAAACCTGGCCGCCTGTAATTGCAGCGTATGCAAATAGCGAGTCTTTTCGACAATCAATTTTTGAAGGAATTGGGCTTCGTCGGGCATTGCGCTTGAGGGTACAGATGGCGCGGGTTCAGCTTTTTTGCCGCCGGCGATCAAGGTATCGGCAAATAATTCATATTGCTCAGGCGCTTCTTCTTTGATGATGGTGAGCAGTTGTCCCAGCAGCACCTTACGTTCACAGTATTCAATCAAACGCTGGATCATTTGATCTTTGCTCATGCCTGTTGTAAATTGCTCAAACACCGGCTTGAATTCTGGTATTTCATAACAAAGCTGGCGCAACTCCTGATCGGTAAAGGCAGCAGTCAACAATTTGCGAATAGTTCTGAGATTGTAAGTGGGCTGGCTCACGGAAACCTCCAAATCCAGATTACGGTTTAGTATACCATATTCCGGCCAAGACAGTAATTTGAGCATGGATCAAAAAAGCCTCGCTCTGGTAGCGAGGCTTTTTCAATCAACTAATCGCTTAAATAGCCATTATCATTGGCTAAAATTTTTAGCCCATAAAGTATTGTCTTAATCAATACCCAGAGCCGTCGTCATACCCCTGGTAGCCGCCATAATAGCTAAGTTGGCTGTCATCTGAATATTGAGGGTCGACACCTTCTTCAGCGCCATAGCCATAGCCGCCATAGTTATCATAGCCGTCATTGCCGTAGCCATAACCACCATCATAGCCGCCATAGTTATCATAACCGTCACTGCCGTAGCCATAACCGCGACCGTAGCCTCCATCGTAAGGCATAGGTCGAGGTTGCCAATGATGGCTTGGCTGGGGAGAAGGGCGGGCGCAGCAATTCTTTGCTGGCCAGGGATAGGGTGGGGCGCAACAATTGCTGTCGGGTATCTTTAACACTTGGCCGGCATAAATCCAATTGGGGTTACGAAGGTGATTCACCTGGGCAAGATACCAGGGGTTGACGTTAAAACGCCGGCCAATGCTAAACAACGTATCACCATAGTGAACCCTATAGCAGGTAATGCCACAGTCATTCCAGCCACCCGAGGCCGGGGGCGCAGCATAGGTCACTGGAGCAAAAACCAGCAACACCAGGACCAAGGTGGCAATGATAACAATTAACTTTTTTTTCATTTTTCACTCCTAATAGTAATAATTTTTCCGCATCCTAATTAGCTTGGCTAGAACAGTTACCGCAATTCTTACATACACAACCCTCCTCCAAAAAAGTGACCAAGCCTAACCTAGCAACTCTCATTTACTATGTCAAGCTATTATGTAAAAACATTATATCAAGTCTTTTATTTTAATGCAACGTTTATTCGACATAATCGCAAAAACTCACTTGTCATAATCTACGCAACTTGACAAGTTGCTTTTTTTATGCTTTGATAACATCTTTATGGAGGACGACAAAATACAGCGTGTCATTCACCTTGATTGAAAAAATTAAACAATGGATTAAAGACCATCCCCTGGATATTCTACTGATGCTGGCACTCGGATTGGTCGGTTTTGGCATTGGGCTGTGGGTTAGGGCCATCTTGTTAGACGATGCCATGATTACCTTTCGTGTGGCCGAAAATCTGGCCTACGGACGCGGTTTTGTCTATAACCCGGGTGAGCGGGTACAGGTGACAACCACGCCGCTCTACACCCTGATTTTAGTTCCCGGTGTCTGGCTGTTCGGTTCAGCCCCCCAAGCGGCCTTGATTTTGAACCTTAGCCTCGCCGGATTGATCCCCATCCTGGCTTACGATGTCGGCCGCCGGCTGAGCGGACGCATCACCGGCGTAAGTGGAGCTTTGCTGCTGGCCCTGGCTCCGCTGCTGATTATTGCCTTCAGCATGGAGAGCTATCTCTATGTGGCCTTGATTGTCGCTTCGCTGGACGCTTATGCCGCCCGGCGCTGGCGCTTGGCTGGCAGACTGGTCGGCTTGACGGCCCTGGTGCGCGGCGATGGCGTGCTGCTGGGCGCGGGCATGCTCATCTACGATTTTCTAGCCACGCGACGGCTGCGCTGGTCGTTGATTATTCCGGCCATCGCCATTCCAGCCGCCTGGTATCTCTATGCCACGCTTTACTACGGCTTCCCCTTCCCGGCCACCCTCAAAGCCAAAGCCGCCCAGGGCGAGTTCAATTGGCTGGGCAAACGCTTTGCCGATGGCTTTTGGACTTATTGGGATAACTGGATCAGGGTGCAAGATTATGATTTGTTCTATCTCTTCCCGGCGCTTATGGCCATCACCGTGGTGGCGATCATCCGACGGGAGCGCCTCTGGCTGATCTTGATCGCCCGTGATATTTTGTATATCAGCGCTTTTGTGGTTCTGGCCGTTCCTACGGCTGAGTGGTATTATGCCCCGTTGATGCCCGGCGTGGCTCTGCTGACAGCGCGTGGGGTGCAAGTGATAGCTGAGGTTCTGGACTGGCTGATTAGACACGCCAGGCGTAAGGAGTCAAACATAGGCAGTTTGGCTAATTTTATCTCGGTCGGCGTCGCTGCCGGCCTCACGCTAATCTTGCTTATGACTCTTTACCCGGTTTCCGCGGCTATCGTTCAGGCCAACCCTAACTGGAAAGCCCAGGTTTATCCCGATACCGGCCGCTGGATTGCCCAAAATACCAATATCTCGGCTACCCTGGCCACGATTGACATTGGGCATCTGGGCTATTGGTCGGGCCGCCGGATTATTGATATTGTCGGTCTGGCCCAACCCGATGTAGCTCCGCATATTGCCGCAGGCGATTTTGGCTACGCTATCCGCCATCATCAGCCGGATATGGTTTTAATCGGCTACACCTGGCTGCCCGAAGTTCAATTGACGCCCTGGTTTCAGGAGAATTATGCCCCGCGCCATTATTTTCAATTCAAAACTCTGGACGCGCCGTTGGTATTATTCAGCCGGCGGGAGGGGGTCAAAGTGCAGCCTGACTCCGTCCCGACGGAAGAAATCCAGGCCCTGGCTGTAGACTTCAACCGCCAGATTCGCTTGACCGGCTACCATCTCAACCAGCCGCTTGTCCCTGGCGGCGAACTGAAGTTGACCCTCTTCTGGCAGGCCGAAGCTCCTATCGCCGTTGATTTTACCGTGTTTGTGCAACTGGTAAACCCGGCCAACCACACGATTGTAGCTCAAGGTGACAGCAAACCGCAGAGCGGTTTTTATCCTACCCCCTCCTGGCAGCCCGGCGAAACCATTATCGACCAGCACAACTTTCCCCTGTCCGGTGACACTCCTCCCGGCAGTTATGACATTTTACTGGGTTTTTATGAAGTGGAAACCGGCCAACGGCTGCAAATTTTGGATGATGCCGGCGTTTTTGAAAGCGATCACGTTCAGCTTGCGGACATTCAAGTACAAGCCGCGCCCTGAAGCCAACAAGAGTCCAAAGTGCGCTTTGGACTCCATCATTGGGGGGAATTGATGGACGAGTTTAACCACCTACCCTTTCTATACCTGACCACCACCGGCTGGAAGAGCGGGCAGCCGCATGAGATTGAAATCTGGTTCACGGCGCTGAACGGTCGTTATTACCTCATTGCCGAGAGGGGAGAACGCAGCCATTGGGTGCAGAATCTGCGCCGCCAACCGGCTATCTCTTTTCGGGTGGGGGATCAGCGCTTTCAGGGCACAGGGCGGGTCGTTGAGGCGGCTCAAGAGCCGGAGTTGTACCGGCAGATCAGCCAGCTATCGGAGGCCAAATATGGTTGGGGGGATGGGTTGGTGGTGGAGTTGACGCCCGATAAAAATTAGCCGGCCATCAAATTGATCAAACGCGTTTCTAACTCACCGTAGCGCACGCGGCGATGCTCAAACTCCCAGCCCATCGAGTCGGCAATCGCCTGGGCTTTGGCCAGCAGTTTGTCGCTCGGTTCCTGGCTCAGATAAACCAGCCGGCGGTAGTTGCCAAAGTAGAGCTGGGCCAGCTCCGGGTGTTTGTCCAGCCCCAACCCGCCGATCACCGCTTTTTCGTAAGCCCGTAGCAGCCAGTCGGTTAAAAAGAAGGTGCCGGGTTCCTCAATCATCATCTGGTCAAACTGAACCGTCCCGGCATACATCTCGTAACAATGCGGCCCACTGATACGCACTACTTTGTGTTTGGCCAATACCTCGTCAATACCGGTCGCCCCACATTCACCATAAACGACAATCACCCGCTCATAGTCGGCGCGAACCTGAGCGAGCATGGCATCCAGATCGGTGGTAATTTTCAGCGGGGTCATATGGTGCAAGGCCGGCAAAGCCCTTAAATCCACCTGCCACTGATATTTATCAATCAGTTCTTTCGTTTCTTTGGCTAACGCGCCGCAAGCGATGAACAAGGTTTTCAAACACACACCTCAGTTTAGAAACATGACAATTGTCGTCCGTATCGGGCCACTTGTCACTGGTTTTTCCAAGAAATAGTGCTAAGATTACGATTGGATCGAGTGATGTAGTTAAAGAAGTTTTGCAAAACATCCGATATACCTGCGGATGTTTTTTGCTTGAGCCATTTTGGGATGATGATGTTATACCAAATTGAGGTTTTTAGCCGAGGCGAGTTCATTATTAACCATACCGTTGAGGCTCCCGACGCGCTAACGGCCATTAATCTGGTTGAAGCCCGGTATGGCGAACCGCCCCGAATGGAAGAAACCACTATTTATTTAGAAGATGGGAGAAAAGAACATTTGCTACTTGTGACCGCCTGGCACGGCTACTCATTTGTAGCCCGTCAGGTTAGAAGCATCCCGGCTTGAAGTTGGTCATTCATGCACATCGCCGTTGGGCATAATTGTCCCCTCCAGGGTTCGGGCGCGCTCATATTGAAACGTACTTATATCGGAGCCGGTCAAATTGGCTCTAATAAGCAAAGCGCCCCGCAGCACCGCCCCTTCCATTTTGGCCCCTTCCAGGTTAGTTTCCTTCAGGTAAGACTCCCTTAAATTGGCTCCGCGCAGATCAGTCCCCTTGAGATTAGCCCCCTCCATATCTACCCGATAAAGGATGGCCTGATCCATAAACGCACCACGCAGATTGGCCCGCAGCAGATTGGCCCCGCTTAGGTCGGCATATTCCAAAATTGCGCTGCGGAGATAAGCTTCGTTCAGTTTGGCCCGCTGCAAACTTGCACCCTTCAAATTGGCGCTAAAAAGATTGGCCCGGCTCAGGTTAGCCTCGGTCAAATTGGCCTGGGTTAAATCTGTTTCCCGCAAATCGGCTTCGCTTAAATCTATCCCGCTCAAATCTATCTGGCTCAAATTCTGGGCCGATAAATCAAAGCCTTTACAGGAAAAATTCTTCTCACTATTGGCCCAATTCGTTACCAGTTGGAATTGCTCCTCACGGGTTCTGGCTTCGACCGGCTCGCCCGATTTTACTTCGGTCACTTGTTTTTGGATGACCAAATCTCTAATGGCCGACTCGTAGGTATAACCCGGCATCCACTGGCCGCAGTACCTGCAAATGAGGGCCTTCACCCGAATCTCTTCATCGCAAAAGGGGCAGCGCTTCAACTCGTCCGACATGGTAACCTCCAACACATCCAATTATAACTGATTTTCGCTATCTATGGAAGTGATCGTAGATTAATGCCAGACAGGTACTGTCTTACGACCTTATTTAAAGAGCACGGGCAGCCACATAGGCAGTGCCGGGGTGAATGTGGCCGTATAAGTTACCGCCGATGAGGGCGTAACGATGGTATGGGCCAGGTCGCCGCCATCGGACCAGGCGGAAAAGGCCCACCCTTTACCCTGGTTATCCACTTGAATGGGAGCCAACATATTAAGCCCGTAGCCCTGCCAGGAGACAAGCGTTTGAGTTGTAGTGATGGTTCCTCCGTTAGCCACCAAATTGAGGCTCTCAGGCTCGGTTACAAAGGTTACATTGACTCGGCGGGGTTGCAGCGTTTGGGTAATGGTGGCAGCCAAGCCCCATGAGTCGGTCGCTGAAAGCCGGATCTCCAGAAAACTCAGCGCAGCCGCGGCCAGATCTTCGGGAGCAGGTGCGGCAAAAGATAGATTATTACCGGAAACCGGCCCATGGTATGGGTGGGTATGAGCAGTTCCGGGATTGCTAGAGTCAACGTGATGCAAGATGACTTCCCAGGTTAAGGCCGAATCAGGCAAAACACCGCCATCTTCCGTATCAGTAGCCTGGCCTTGCAGAGTTACATTTTGTCCAACCGAGAAGAGACTACTGATGGTCGGTGAGATGATCGTCAGAGCGGGTGGTGAATTTCCAGGATAGACCCGCACTATGGCCGGAACGGACACGCCCCCTCGATTATCACGCGCGGTCAATGTAGCGGTATAGATACCCTGGCTTGGGTATTGATGTCCCGTTGTGAGACTGGTCACTGTAGCCGTGACTCCATCTCCAAAATCCCAATCAAAGGTCAAAGGATCGTTATCAGGGTCATTGCTGCCGGTGGCATCAAACGTTACAGACAAGGGGGTGGGGCCATAGATAGGGTTGGCTGAAGCATTGGCATTGGGCAAATTGTTGGCTCCAAGATAGGAAATACGCCGCACCTGCCCGCCGCCAGCGTAAGTGGTGTAATAAAGTGCCTGGGTAGCATTATAAGGACCAAAAATCAGGGCCACGGCGCTACTATTGCCGAGTCCCGTAGCAAAATCAGTGGCAGTGAAGCTTCCTCCACCGCCGGGCACAAGTCGAAAAATTCTGCCACAAACATAATCGCTAAACAGATAAGCGCCATCATAGGGAGCAGGCCAGACACCGGCAGGCACAAACGCTCCGCCCGTGATCGAGGCGCAGCCGGTCCCACGACCATAATCATAGATAGGGTTGGTCATACCGGCAGGTGGTGAACTACAGTTGGTGGTTGAGCCGTTAGCGCAGTGCCCTTCGCGGACATTCCAGCCATAATCAGCCCCACTCAGCCCTTCGTCGATCTCTTCCCACGTACCCTGACCAACATCATTGATGTAAAATTGATTTGTGCCAGGCCGGAAGGCAAAACGGAAAGGGTTACGCAATCCCCAGGCAAAAGTTTCCTGACATTTGTTACCAGGGTCGGTATGACCGGTAACATTGCAGTGAGCGGTATTCGTACCTTGAAATGGGTTGGTAGGGGGGATGCCGCCATCGCGGGTGATGCGCAGGATCTTGCCCAGTAAAATGTGTTGATCGCGCGAAGCATCGTTGCTACCTGCACACCCACTGTTACCCGCATAGTCACAGCCACCGTCACCTACACTGATATATAGGTAGCCATCCTGACCAAAATGCAAATCGCCGGCGTTGTGGTTGCCGTTAGGTGAAGGCATATTGTCAACCAGCACTACCTCGCTGGCCGGATTGATGGTATTAGTATCGGCCAGAGTGAAACGAGAGACGCGGTTGACCGGGCTGTTTGACGAATTGTTAGGGCAACTGCCAGATTTCTTAAAGGTGTAGTAAAGGTAAATATAACGATTGCTTGAAAAATTTGGATCTATCGCCACACCCAATAACCCACGTTCAGAGTTGCTACAAATGACTGAAGATAGATTAAGCGCCGTGCCCAATAATGTGCTGTCCTGGTAGACATTCAGCAAGCCTCCCTGAGTCGTGACCAGCATCCGGCCATCGGGTGTAAAGGCCAGCGCGGTGGGACCCCCCACATTCGCCACCAAGGTATCCGTAAAATTAGGAGGTAAGGCTGCCTGTGGCCGGGCCATACCCCAGCCAACTGTAGAAACCACGGTTAATAGACCAACCAAAATAAGGGCAAAATTCTTCATTTTACTCCATCCACTTCTCATACCAATATTTTCTAATTGTGAAAAATTTAGGATGTATGACCAATCCATCAAAAACAAACCACCGACTGGGGCTAATTTCGGCTCTGGCAGGCAGATGCTAGCGGTCGGTGGTTAGGTGAGCAATCAGTATTTGGTTGAAGGGTCTATACAAAAATTGGCAGGACTACAATATACAGAGTCTCTAAAGCGGGGCAAAGGATACGCAGCCGATCAAATAAACGGGGAAATTTTAAGATAACGTTTTTAGAAAATAGAACTCACCAGCCCAATCACCGCCCCAAGAATGACCAAAACCACAAAAATTCCGATAATAACAGCCACAATGATGCCGACGCCTAAATCACGGGCCGGGCTAATTTCTTCGCCCTCGATGGCCTGTTTGACCCCCCGCACGGCTTGACGGGCAAAAGTATCCAGCGATTGCGGTCTGACTCCGGCCCAGGCCCACTTTGGATCAGCCATCGGCACGACCAATTTCAAAGCAGTGCTGGCCGCCACAGCCGGAGCGACTTCGGCCGCGGTCAGGCTTTGCCACGAACCGATAATGTAATGGGCCATCCCAACTACCTCAGCAGCAGCGGCGGAGAAAGGTTGGGCCGCCATCGCTTCGACGGCCTGGGAGGTGACCCCCAGCGGCTTGAGCTGGAGGCCGGGCAGGTCGTGCTGAAGCCAGCGGATAATCGCCTGGCCTAATTTGCCTTCGTCGCCGTCAATCACCACCACCGCAATATCGGCCAATTGGCGGGCCTGGGCGGCCTGTTCAAGCTGGCCGTCGCGGCGGATGGCCCACCAGTGATAGAGCCAAACCCCAATTGCCAACAGGGTGATGACCAGGGCATCGAGAAACTGGGTGATAAAATCCTCCGGCAAATCTGCCCCCAGCAGCGCGGTTAAAAGATGATAGACAAACCAGCCGGCGCTGCCAAAAATAGCCAGAGAGGCCACAAATACATAAAAATAGAGATAAATTTTACGGACGAGCGAGCGGCGCTCGTCAATCCCCTCGGCGGCAGGCGTCAGGGCCAGGTTTTGCCGCACCCGCCAGGGTAACAACCACACGGGCAGGCCGACCACGGTCATGGCCACAAAAAGTGCCACCTGTTCGCGATAATAGGCCAAGCCGATGCTGGCCGGCGTGGTCAGCAAGTCGATGAGGATACTAAATAAGCCCACAATTCCACTCAGCAGGGCCGCCAGCCCAATTGCGGCGACCAGATAGGCGTAAATCCGGCGCACCCCGGCCTGGCGCGGCACTTCCGGGGCCAGATTGGCATCCTGGCGCAGGACCTGCCAGTGATAGGCCCAAAACACCACGCCGACGACCAATAAAGGCAGTTGCAGGCTTAACTGGCTTAACAACGGTTCTGACGAGAGGGTGTCACCCAGACCCAGCTCGATTAAGCGCTTCAACAGGGCGCTAAGGCTGGAGACGGCCATCACCGAGAAAACGAACACGGCCAGGTAAAGATAAACTTTGCGTAAAACCGAGCGCTCTTCGGCGGGCTGCCCGCTCAGAAACAGGCGTTGCAGCAGCCACCAGTGGCTCACCCAGATAAAAGCGCCGACCAGCAATTGGGCGCTGTAGTCGGAGATGGGGGTGCGCCAGGCCACACCAGTGGGGAGTTGCAGCAGGGTTTGCAGCAGGCCGACCGCACCCCAGGTGACCATCACCAAACCGGCTAACGAGAGAAGCAGTAAGTACAGCCGGTGGATGGTCAGGTTAATCTCAAAGACAGGCAGCAGGCGATTGTCGGCCTTAACCTGCTGCCACAAATAAAACCAGATCACACCCCAGATGATCAAGGCCGCCAGGTGTTCGCCGGTGGTTAAGTTATAGGGGTAAAAATCGCGCTGGGCACCTCCCAGCAAGGCGACCAGGGCATTATCTACCAGGCGATAGATATTGGCGAGCATGGGCGCAACCCCAACTGAGAGCATGCCGTAAAAATAAATCCGCCGAACGATGGACTCTCGTTCTTCGGCGTTTTGGGCGACCTGGCGCTGCGCCATGAGCCAGTGGAACAAAAAAATCGGCAACCCGACAATGATGGCGGCCAGCAGCGTCGCCAGGCCAATAATCTGTCCCGGCCCAATACCCTCGCTCAAAACGAGGCGGGCCAGGCCAATCACCGACCAGGTGACAACGGTTAAACTAATCGCCGCTACCAGATAGAGATAGATACGTCGCACAGTTTGCATGGCAGCCTCCTAATCTGTTTTTTCCTGGTCCCAATCGTAGCCCCAATAGGGATATGGATAGGAAATGAGCTTCCATTCACCTTTGGTGTTGAGCCGCAAGTGGGCGGTATCGCGGCTGGTGTAGCTGCCGCTATCAAAAATTCCACCGCCGCTATAGGCAGTGATGGACACATCAACCTGGCTGCGATCGTCATTAAGCCGGGTTTCACCCAGTTGGAGGGAGGCTTCTGAGCCATGTCTCTGGGCGTCCATATCCCTGATAAATTTATCCAAGTCTGGTCTACTTTTTAGATCATCCGCCAGATAGCCGTAGGCTCGCTCATAATCTTTGCGCTGGAGCGCCAGAAAATAGTTATGAACGACGCCTGCCGGGGAGTCATCTGCTACATAAGCCTCGCCCTGGCCACGTGTCAAAACCAAGACAATCGCTACAACTACCAACAGAATAATCCCCACAATAATACCAATCAGAAACTTATCGTTTTTCATAGTCAACCTCATTAATCCACCATAATGGGATGCAGCCTACCACTGCTATAACCAGTATAGCAGGCCAGGGGGGGAAATGTCACCTATCAAAAGTTAGGTTGGGAGGCAAACCCGTTAGGCTAACGAGTCGGCTTGAGGCACGGGGAATTCAATGCGGGCGCGAGCCACCGCCAGGCCGTCAACCGCCAAGACGGTAAAGTGGACCTCGTCATTATAGATCACCTGGTCATCCTGGCGCGGTGGCCGGCCGAGTTCGGTCATAATTAAGCCCCCTACGGTTTCCACATCGGGCAGGTCGTCTTCCTGGCCCAGATAGATGTAATCTTCCAGGTCTTCAAGCAGGTAGTTGCCGGCCACTTCCAGCACCCCAGGGGCAACTTCTACCAGCGGTTCGCTTTCCAGATCAAACTCATCCCGTACCTCGCCGACGACTTCCTCAACCAAATCTTCCAGGGTGACAATCCCGGCGGTGCCGCCAAACTCATCCAGCACAATAGCCATATGCACCCGTTGTCGTTTGAAGGCCGTCAGCAGTTTTTCGACCAGATAATTTTCGGGCACGGTCAGGGCCGGACGCAGGAGCAGCCGGATATCAAAGTTGCCCTTCATCCGTAACTGCTGATAGACCAAATCCTTCAGGTGGACGGTGCCGATAACATGGTCAAGATCGTCTTCGTAGACCGGAAAGCGGCTGTGCTGGCTCTTAGTAACCAGGGTCAGGAGGTCGGGCAGGGGGGTGTCGTGAGCGATGCCCTTAACTTTGCGGCGGGGGGTCATCACTTGATTGACCTGCCGCTCCCCAAAGCTGAAGATGTTGTGAATCATCTCCTCCTCACCTTCGTTTAGCAGCCCGCCCTCGGCGCTCTCGGTCACAATCAAATCCAGCTCCTCCGGGGAGTGAAGCCGGTCGTGTCCCTCAGCCGGAGGAATGCGAAAAAGACGCAGCAGCATATTCCCAATGCCGTTAAGCAGGGCCACCGGCGCCGCAAACACCTTCTCGGCCAGCCGCATGGGCCGATCCACAAACAGCACCATGCGCATCGGTTTGGTCAGCGCCATAGATTTGGGGATCATCTCCCCAATAACGACGTGTAGATAGGTGAGCACACTGACACTAACCACATAGCCAATGGTATAAATGACGGCTTCGTCGGGCGCTCGGCTTAACCATAAGGCCAGGTAAGGTTCGATAAAGTGAGAGAGCGTCGTCTCGCCATACATGCCCAGCCCTAACGAGGCAATAGTGATACCCAACTGGGCCGTGGCAATGTATTTATTCTGCTCTGCCGGCGAGTCCAGGATAGCCAGCACATCTTTGGCGATGGAGTGGCCTTTATTGGCCAACTGCTCTACCTGGGTGGGACGAACGCCAATGATGGCAAATTCCGCTGCTACAAACAGACCGTTAAACAACACTAAGATTAAGATGACCAGGCTGGGAATGAGCAAGGTCTCCAGACCGGGGAGTCCCAATGGTTCTGCCGGAATCGGACTCAAACCGAGTATGGTTCGGAAAGCCACTCCTTCGGCGGCTACTGTCCCCAATAAAAAAACAAGGCGTGGGAGGGTAGGCGCTAATAACAATTTCACGACGCTTCACCCCCAATCCATTCTTCGACGTGGGGTCGCTCATTTACCGGAAGCTGCAACGATACTTCGGCCACACCAAGCGACTCCATAGCCTCAACGCGGATAGTTACTCCCGGCTCACCCACAGTCACTTCAGCACCGACGACCGGCAGGCGACCCAATTCGCTGAAAACAAGCCCGCCCAGGGTATCAACATCTTCGTGCGGCAGGTTTAGACCCAAATACTCGTTGACATCTGTCACCAGCAAATCAGCCCGCAGCCGCAAACGACCCTCTTTATCGGATGAGAGGATCGGCAACTCATCCTCGTCAAACTCGTCCTGCAATTCGCCAAATACTTCTTCAATCAAATCTTCAAAAGTAATCAAACCGGCCGTGCCGCCATATTCATCAATTACAATGGCGATGTATTGATGTTTTTTGTTCAGAGTAGTCCACACTTGCGCCGCCCGCAGACTTTCAGGCACATAAATCACCTCGCGCACAATGCCCTGGGTGCTTTGTTGTCCCTGTACATGCAGTTGAAACAGGTCTTTGAGGTGGACGAACCCGACCACATTGTCAATGCTGGACTGGTAGAGAGGGATACGGGTATAACCTTCGTGGCATATTTTGTTCAAAAGATCGGTCACGCTGCTCTCAGCCGGAGCAGCCACCAGCCTGGTGCGCGGGACCATGACCTGTCGCGCCGTCAACTCGCGCAAACGAAAAGCGTTACGCAGCATCTGCTGTTCGTCGTCGTCGAGCAGGCCGCCTTCGTGACTTTCGGTGACGAGCAGTTCGATTTCAGCCCGGGAATAGGCATGGCCGTGTTCTTCGGCTCGATGAATCCCCAACAACGTGAGCATTAGATTGCTGCTGCCGTTGAACAACCAGATGAGGGGTCGAAAAATAACCAGCGACCATTTCATCGGAATTACCGTTGCCAGCGCCACCTGTTCGGGGTATTGAATGGCGACGGATTTGGGAAACAACTCCCCAAAAACTACACTCAGCGTGGTCAAGACAATCAGCACGCCGGCGACGGAGATCGAGTGGGCCGATGCTTCTCCCAGGGAAGTCAGATTGACCAGCAGCGGGGTCAAGGCTACCGCCACCGTATTCTGGCCGTAAGCCCCCAACACCAGCGAGGAGACCGTAATCCCAACCTGACAAGCCGCTACGTAGTTATCTAGCGCCTGGCTGTCCTCCATAATCGGCAGCAGTTGCCTGGCCAGTCCCTGTCCCGAACCGGCCATCTGGCTGACGCGCGTACGGCGGGCGCTAACCGTAGCAAATTCTGCGGCCACATAAAATCCCGTTGCCAGCACCATCAAGCCAATGATTACAACCGTAACAATAACGTCTAACATTCTATTCCGTTCAGTCTCACATCTCGTTTACCCGACGCCAGACGGCCGTAGCTAATTCTGAAGCTTTAGCGGCAATAGCAGCCTCGTCGAGGGTGAGCACCTGCCGATCTTGCATCAACATTTGCCCTCCGGCAATAGTGTGGGTCACGTGACTGCCGTCCATACCAAAAATGAGTTGCCAGGGGTAGTTGCCATCGGTCAGCGGGGTATAAGGCACATAATCGAGCAGGATTATGTCGGCCAACGCGCCGGGGGCCAGAGCGCCGACCGGTTTGGGGAAGAACAGACCGGCAATCGTGGCATTATTGTTAAAAGACATTTCCATCAGCCGGTCGCCGGGCATTACTCGGGGGTCGCTGTGGTTGAGCTTATGCAGCAGGTAGGCAGTGTGGATTTCGATAAACATGTTATTGCTAAAACCATCGTTGCCCAGCCCAACGGTAATACCTCGATTGAGCAATTTTTCCACCTCGGCTACCCCAACCGCATTGTTCATATTGCTACGCGGCTGGTGGCTGATTTTAGTATGGGTGGCCCGGAAGGAGTCCATCTCGTAGGCGTCCACGTGAATAGCGTGAGCGACCAGGGTTTTGGGTCCCAAAATTCCCTTTTTCTCCAAACGTTCGGCGACGCGCAGGCCATATTTTTTGAGGCTGTCAGCTTCATCAGCTTTGTCCTCGGCCACGTGGATGTGAAAACCGGTATGCAACCCCTTGGCAGCCTCGAGGCAAGCATCCAGGGTATCATCGCTGATGGTGAAGGAAGCGTGGAGGCCAAACGAAGCGCCCAGCTTAGGGTCTGGCTTGGCCTGCAAGCGTTTGAGAAAGCGCACATTTTCGGCAATCCCGGCCAGGGAGCCTTCCGGCCCGTTACGGTCGGTCACTTCATAACACAACCCCACCCGCAGTCCGGACTCGGTGGCGGCTTCGGCCAGGGCATCCAGCGACCCGTCAATATGGGTCGGGCTGGCATGGTGGTCGATGAGCGTGGTCGTGCCGTGGCGAATGGCGTCAACCAGAGCCACCAGCGCACTATATTTGCTATCTTCGAGAGTCAAGGCGCGGTCAATTTTCCACCACAGCCGCTCTAAAATCTGCATAAAATTCTCCGGCGGCGTGCCAGGAATGGCCATACCTCGGGCAAAGGCCCCATAAAAGTGGGTATGGGCGCAAATCATCCCCGGCATGACAATTTTGCCAGCGGCGTCCAGTCTTTCGGCCTGGGGGTATTTACTTTGCAAATCGGCGGTGCGGCCAACCTCAATGATCGTATCACCTTCGTAATACACTGCCCCATCAGGCAAGACACGCCTATCACTACCAAAGGTCAGAACGGTCCCATGGGTGATTAACATTTCATTATTCTCCTTGCTAAAAATGTCTGCACCTTCCATTTTAACCGCGCGTGGGCCTAAGGTCAATTGTGACCAACTCAGGAGGATCGGCGCATTGGGTTTATCCAGAATATTTTAAACTTAACGTCTATTTGCGACACCTTGAGCCTGAGTTATAATGCGGGTCAAGATACGTTCGATCAGAAATTTCTGAGACGACCCATCGCTTCAACTTCGCACCCCAAATTTTGAGGCAGATTATGAAAGTTTCCATTGTTATACCGTGTTTCAATGAAATTTGTACCATTGAAACCATCGTTAAAAATGTATTGCATGTTCAATTGCCGGTTGAGCGAGAACTTGTCATTGTTGACGATTGTTCGACCGACCAAACCAGAGATTATTTACGCACTCTCGACGGCCACGCTCAGATAAAAATCATTTTCCACGAAATCAACCGAGGTAAGGGAGCCGCTTTGCAAACCGGCTTCGCTCACGCTACGGGAGATATCATCATCATTCAGGACGCCGATCTTGAATATGATCCTAACGAGTATCCCAAGCTGTTGAAGCCTATCCTGGAGGGCAAAGCCGATGTGGTGTATGGGTCCCGCTTTGCCGGCGGAGAGTCGCATCGAGTTCTTTATTTTTGGCATTCGATCGGCAACCAACTGCTGACGCTGCTCTCTAATATGTTCACCGACCTTAATTTAACCGATATGGAGGTGTGCTACAAGGTTTTTAAGCGCAGCATTCTGGAAAAAATCAAACTTGAGGAGGAGCGGTTTGGGTTTGAACCGGAATTTACCGCCAAAGTTGCCCGTTTAAAGTGTGTCGTTTATGAGGTTGGCATTTCTTATTATGGTCGCACCTATGAAGAAGGCAAGAAAATTAACTGGAAAGACGGGATCAGGGCCATCTATGTGATTTTGAAATATGGTTTGATTAGAACAAAAAATTGACTTCCCCTGACTCAAGCCAAACTTTTGTTGTGGCTGTTGCTCATTGAGTTGATTTATGGTAAGATAGTTCTAAGTTTCACTTTCTCAGATTTTGTCCACATTTCTCGTTTACTCCTATCTCGTCAATCTAACTAATTTTTCTGGCTAAGGAAGGGACATATATGGCTGTTGTCGAGGTTCCTGATATTGTAATTGGGCGATTGCCGATCTATTTACGAGCACTCAACTTATTATTCGAGGCAGGTCAGGAGTTCACTTCATCTCAAGAGCTTGGACAAAAACTAGGGATCGGTTCGGCCCAGATACGGAAGGATTTGTCTCATTTTGGTGAGTTTGGTAAGCAAGGCACCGGCTACGAGATCAACTATCTACGCGAGCAAATCGCCAAGATTTTACACGTTGACCGAGATTGGGCCGTAGCTTTAGTCGGTTTTGGCGACTTAGGGCAGGCTATAGCGCATTATGGCGGCTTTGCCAGTAAAGGTTTCCACATCGAGGCCATTTTTGACAATGATCCGGCTAAAATCGGCAAGAAAACAAACGATAAAATTGTCCACGATATTAGAAACCTGACCCAAATTATTGGTCAATCAAAAATAAAAATGGCGATTATTGCTGTACCCGCTTCAACCGCGCAAGCGGTGAGCGATACATTAATTGAAGCCGGAATTAGAGCTATTCTCAATTACGCCCCGATCACGCTGACGGTACCAGAAAATGTGCATGTGCAATATATTGACCCGGTGGCGCACTTACAGCGAATGACTTATTATTTGATGTGATACATAAAAAAGACCGTGGCACAACCACGGTCTTTTTTGTAAAATCAGGTTGTAGTCTGGTTAGTAGGCATAATAGGGAGAGGCGGCCCGCTCCAAAGCCTCTCGAATTTCCAGACCATAACCGGCCCCCAGAGCCACACAGGCAATGGGATTGTCGGCCACGTAGCATGGCACCCCGGTCTGTTTCGTTAACATCTGGTCCAGGTTTCGCAACAAAGCCGTGCCGCCGGTCATAATTACCCCCCGATCAATAATATCAGAGGCCAATTCAGGCGGCGTTTTTTCCAGGACACTTTTAACCACCCCACTGATCGCGGCCAGCGGCTCACTAATCGCCTCGGTGACTTCATCGGAGGTAACTTTGATGGTTCGGGGTAAACCGGCCACCTGATCCCGCCCTTTGACTTCCATCTCCAGAGGCTCTTCGAGGGGGGTGGCGCTGCCAATATTGATTTTGATTTCCTCAGCCGTCTGCTCGCCAATCACCAGGTTGTACTTGCGGCGGACATAGTTAACAATCGCCTCGTCCAACTTCATCCCGGCCACTCGAATCGAATTACTGGTGACAATGCCATTCATAGCAATCACCGCCGCTTCACTGGTACCGCCGCCAATATCCACGACCATATTGCCGGTGGGCGTGTCAATAGGCATCCCTGCGCCGATGGCTGCGGCCAGCGGTTCGGGAATAGTATAGGCCTGTCGTCGAGCGGCTTTACGAGCTGCATCTTCCACGGCCCGCCGCTCGACGCTGGTAATACCCACCGGCGTACTGATCATGACTTCGGGCGGAAACAAGCGGAAGCGTCCCACCAGCCGTTCAATATAAAAATCCAGCATCTTTTCGGTGACATAATAATCGGCAATAACCCCGTTGCGCAGGGGCCGGGTAATCTCGATGGCTTCAGGGACACGCCCCAGCATGGCCCGCGCCTCTTCGCCGATGGCCACAATCCGATCATCTTTCTGTGAGATAGCCACAATCGAAGGCTCTTGCAGCACAATGCCGCGTCCCTTCATATAAACCAGGATACTAAATGTCCCTAGATCAACACCTATTTTCTTTTCAAACATAACTATTTCAAAACCTTCCCGGTTAGCAATCAGCTTATTGTAACTTAAAAAGATTGAGCAAACAAAACGAAAGCCTACAAAAAGGCGGGCAGACCAAGCTTTGGCCACAAACAGAAGCAAGCTTTGTGCTCCTCACAAAAAAGCCAGGAGTCACCGGGGCAACTCCTGGCCTGCTGTTATTGCTTTAGTTGTAGGGTGGTGGGAAAAATCAGGAAGACATTCCGTCGCCAGGGCCGCGCACTTGCCGAGGTCGACTCCCCCGGCGGCGCTCGGCTACCTTCAGGCGGGTGGTCGAACGGCGCAGGGCAGCTTCGGCCCGCTCCAATTCAAGCTCTTCCGGCGCTCTGACCAATGACTCTTCGGCTCGCCGGCGGGCAGCTTCGGCCCGTTCCACATCAATCTCGTCCGCACGTTCAGCCGAGTCAGCCAGTACCACCACGCGATTGGGTTGCACTTCCATAAAACCGCCACCCACGGCAAAAAATTGATCCTCTTGGCCGTCTCTCTTGATCTGAAGCTCGCCAAAGGTCAGCGCCGTGAGTAGAGGGGTATGACGAGGCAAAATACCCAAAACCCCTTCGGAGCCGGGCGCAACGACCATATTTACTTCATCATCAAAGACTTTGCGCTCAATTGTCACAATTTCCAGATGCAGCGTCGCCATTCAATCTCTCCAGATCTAACTATCTTAAAGACATGCCAGATCAAATAAGCTAATTCTGCGCTTCTCTGGCGCGTTGGAATACTTCGTCAATATTGCCGGCCATGTAGAAGTAGGGCTCAGGAATGTCGTCGCACTCGCCATCCAAAATCTTCTTAAACCCGGCTACAGTTTCCTGCATCGGTACATAACGGCCCTCGCGACCGGTAAACTGCTGGGCCACATACATCGGCTGGGAGAAGAAACGTTGAATCTTGCGGGCGCGGCCAACCACCAGCTTGTCATCTTCAGACAATTCATCAATACCTAAGATAGCGATGATATCCTGGAGGTCTTTGAAGCGCTGCAAAACGCGCTGCACCCCACGTGCCACATTATAGTGCTCTTCACCCACAATCTGCGGGTCCAGAATCCGGCTGGTTGAGGCCAGGGGGTCTACCGCCGGGAAGATACCCAAAGCGGCAATCGAACGCTCCAGGGAGATAGTCGCATCCAGATGGGCAAAGGTGGTCACCGGCGCGGGGTCGGTGTAATCGTCGGCGGGCACGTAAACGGCCTGCATACTGGTGATCGAACCCCGGCGGGTGGAGGTAATGCGTTCCTGCAACTCGCCCATTTCCGTCGCCAGGGTGGGCTGGTAGCCTACGGCGCTGGGCATCCGGCCCAACAAGGCCGACACTTCCGAGCCGCTCATGACAAAACGGAAGATATTGTCAATAAAGAGCAGCACGTCACGGCCTTCATCGCGGAAATATTCAGCCATGGTCAGGCCGGTCAAAGCTACGCGCAGGCGCACCCCCGACGGTTCGTTCATCTGGCCAAAGACCATGCACAGCTTATCCAACACACCCGCTTCATGCATTTCCTGGTAGAGCGCCGTGCCTTCGCGGGTTCGCTCACCAACCCCGGCAAAAACGGAGTAACCGCCGTGCTCACGGGCCAGAGAGGCGATAAGTTCCTGAATGATAACCGTTTTACCTACTCCAGCGCCGCCAAACACGCCCGTTTTACCGCCGCGAGTAAAGGGAGCAATCAGGTCAATCACCTTCATGCCGGTTTCAAAGGGTTCGGCTTTGGTTACCTGATCTTTGAATTCAGGGGCGGGGCGGTGAATAGGATAATAGGTGTCGCTTTCAACCGGTCCTAAATTATCAACAGGCCGGCCCAAGACGTTAAAAATACGCCCCAAAGTAGGCGGGCCAACAGGAACACTAATCGGCGCACCGGTACTGATGGTAGTTTGCCCGCGGCGCAGACCGTCGGTCGCATCCATAGCAATCGTCCGCACCACCTCATCGCCCAGATGCTGCTGCACTTCTAGCACCAGGGAGTCCTGCCCTTCACGAGGAACTTCCAAAGCGTCGTAAATTCCAGGTAAGTGTCCCACTGGAAACTCGACATCGACCACCGCACCCATTACTTGCTTAACGCGGCCTTCGGTTCCTTTCGCCATTCAATCCTCCTGATCACTTGTTTGCCTGGGCCAGGGCTTCGGCCCCGCCGGCAATATCTAGCAGTTCTTTGGTAATCGCATCCTGACGCGCCTTATTATAAACAAGGGTCAGGTCGCCAATCAATTCATTGGCATTCTCGGTAGCGTTACGCATGGCCACCATGCGGGCCGATTCTTCGCTGGCTCGAGCCTCTAAAAAGGCCTGGTAAATCTGCAATTCGGTAAAACGGGGCAGGATGGTGTCCAACAGCGTGTTCGGGTTTGGTTCATACAAATACTCGGCGGTGGACATCGTCATTTCCTGGCCCAGATATTGGCTCATTACTTTACTCTCGACTGCCCCAGGCCGAATGGGTAACAACAAGCGAATGGTGGGTTCCTGAGTGAGCGTATTGATAAAATCAGTAGAGGCCAGATAAACTTCATCAAATTCGCCGGTCAGATACCCATCAATGACAATCCGGGCAATCGGGGTGATGTCAAGCGAGGTTGGACGGGATGGCAGGTCGGTAAACTCAGCCAGGACTTTTCGGCCAAAACGAAGCATAAAATCTCGCCCTTTACGGCCCATAGTAATTAAACTGGCGTTTTCTCGACTATGACTCCGCATAAAGCGAATAACAGTCCGAATGATATTACCGTTATATGCCCCGGCTAACCCTTTGTCGGACGTAATCAAAATAATAGCCACATTTTTAACTTGATCTCGCTGCGCCAGTAAAGGGTGGAGCTGCTCTGGATTACCTTTTTGGGCAGCCAGGTGGGTCAAAATCTCCCAAGTTTTGGCCGCGTAGGGTCGCGACGATAGAGCCTGCTCTTGGGCCCGGCGCATTTTCGAGGCGGCTACCATTTGCATGGCCCGCGTGATCTGGGCAATATTTTTGACACTTCTGATTCGTTGTCTAATTTCTCTCAGAGAGGCCACTGGCTAACCTTCAAAATAAAGACTATTTTTTGGGAACTTCCAAGTTGCGAGAGCGATTGTACTCCGCCAAAGCGGCCCACAAAGCCGTATCTGTTTGCTCGGAGATTACTTTCTCGTTGGCGATTGCCTGCCCGACCGCCGGATAATTAGAGTGCATAAACTGAAGCAGGCCGCTGACATAACTACCAATTCCATCCACCGGCACCGTTCGGGCAAAGCCTCTGGTCAGAGCGTAGACGGACATAACCTGATCTTCCAGGGGTTGAGGCTGATATTGCGGCTGCTTCAACAACTCGGTCAAGCGCAAACCGCGCTCAAGCTGGTCGCGGGTGGCCGCATCCAGTTCAGAACCAAATTGGGCAAAGGCCGCCAGTGCTCTAAATTGGGCTAACTCCAAACGCAACTGACCGGCCACCTGCTTCGTAGCTTTGGTTTGAGCGTCGCCACCCACCCGCGACACGGAAATGCCGACGTTTAGGGCTGGACGTTGACCGGCATAGAACAGGTCACTTTCCAGGAAAATCTGACCGTCGGTAATCGAAATCACGTTGGTCGGCACGTAGGCGCTCACGTCGCCGGCCAGAGTTTCAATAATCGGCAGGGCAGTCAACGACCCACAACCATGCTCTTTGGACAATTTGGCCGCGCGCTCCAGCAGGCGAGAGTGCAGATAGAATAGGTCGCCGGGATAAGCTTCGCGTCCGGGCGGGCGGCGCAGCAGGAGGGAAATCTGGCGATAAGCCCAGGCGTGTTTGCTCAGATCATCATAGATAATCAACGCCTCTTTGCCTTGATCCATTAGATACTCGCCCA
>CAZRYD010000051.1:0-26226 GCA_964604225.1 uncultured Caldilineaceae bacterium | reverse complement strand
ATTTCTGCACGAGACCGCTCTCCACCATCTGTGCAAATAGCCTCATTGTCGCCTTCACTTTGCAGAATAATAGCGCCTTTCGGCGTACATTCGCTGAAGGAGCTGTATTGGGTTGCATCAGGCACAGTTTCATAGTTTACATCTGGGATCAACCCTTCTAAACCTGAAGCATTAAGCCCCGGTAAGATGGTATCAGGCTGGCCAAGATTGATGATGGTTACGGGGATTGAAATATCTCTTAAACTGGCCTGGGTAAAAACCGTACTCAACTCAGGATCAATCGCAATCGCCACCTTAATCTTACTATTATAATTTGAGTGTTCTAAACTCCCGAAATCGGCTTCATGCAGATCAACACTATTCTTGGAAAACCAAAAACAGTCCATACCTATGGCAGTCTCCCCATCACACATTTTGGCGTAACTCTCCGGGTCAATTTCTGCCCCGGCCAGCGTAAGGGCGGACGTTCCACCCAGCAAAAAGCCTAATACCCCAACCCTATCCTTTTTAATATGAGCGTTTAAAACCGGATCACTTTCAATCGCTTGAAGCGTTGCTGATAAATCGGCAGGCCGTAACCAGGCTTCGGCAATAGCGGCTTGCGCCTCATCAGGGCCAAGCTGGGGCGGATGCGGCTCGGCCACAATGAAACCACGCGTTGCCAGATACGAGGCAATCCAACCACTCAGATCTGGGGCAGCCCGTAACCCACCGTGCGCAAGCAGGACAACAGGAAATTCACCTTCCGCAATGACCGCGTCCTGATTAACCGGTACCCCTTTGAAAACTTTATTGCCCCCCACTTCATTGTCAGAACCGCCTTCACTTGTGGGATACCAAAGACTAACGCTTATTGGCGTTTCACGTCCTGGGGTAGCTACCTCTATGGTCCGTAAACCAGCCGCAGGTGAGGAACTTGGACGAGCGCAAGCCGCGAACAAGAAAGACAATATGACAACAATCACTAAACGATAATAGAATTTCATTGATTAATCTCCGGTTTTAATTTGGGATAGCTATTTGTTTTTGTCAAACGAAAAGAACTGGCTTGTTGCCGCGCCGCTTTTGCGGTGATTGAACCTTGGCGCTAGACATGTACGCATTTATATCACATCTGCCGGCTCTATTTTGACCGCCGGCGTCTCTGGCGAAGAGGGCGCGAACCAGAGCTGCCGGTCAAAGATAATCAGGCCGAGGGCGATCAGGCAGGCCAGGCCGGTTTTTAGCCAGTTAAATTGGGTAAAATCCCCGCCCTCAAACAGCGAGAAGACGATTTCGGCGACGTAATTTGAGGAGAAGTGGAGCAGCATAGCCATCAATACGCTGCGATGGGTACGGTAGTAGAGCCAGGAAACAAAAATTTGGGCCGTAAAATTCAGCACAATATCAGACCAGGGGATATTGCCGTCCAGAAAGAGGGGCAGGTGCCAGATATTGCGGAACACCCCCATGATGAGACTGGCCAGCAGCAGCGAGCGAGCGGCGCGCAGGCCTGGCAAAGCGTAGCCGGTCCAACCCGGTTCCTCCCACATTCCGCCCAGAAGCAGAAACAGGGCCGCCAGCAGCAAGAGTTCAACCCCAGAAACAGGCTCATAGTTGGGTGATATTTGGGCGCCAAGCAGCAGGTTGAGGCCTATGGCTCCGACGGTATAGGCAAGGATAATCCCAGGGGCGATCAGATACCAGATCCAACCGACTCGCCAGCGCGTCATCTGGCTAAACAACGCTTTCAGGCCCGCTTTGCCCTGACTGAAAGCCAGGACAATGATGGCTGCCAGCATCGGGCCATAGGGCAGCAAACCACCAAGCGGCACCAGCCACCAGGATAGCGCATAGGCCAGGATAAAAAAGACCAACAACGAATGGCGTTTTACCATATTCAAAAGAGTTGATAGCATTGCGAATTCCTCCTACAATGAGGCCGAGAGAGGCTTTAACGCCTGCTGGAAGAGCGCTACAACGGCGATCAAAAACCCGGTAAATAAACCGCTCGCGATAACATTCAGGCCAGGCAAGATATAGAGGTTTGTCATGATTTTTCTCCCTTCTTTTGTTCTCGTACTACACCCATAACGGCCAAAGCTGTTCAGCCCGGCGTTTCACTGCCGAGTAGGAGACGTCGGCGCTCTTGGCTTGTTCAATCACGTGCAAGCCCAGCCGACCCGTGATCTGCATACGCAGTTCGTGAAAGGGGTTCTCGAAAAGATTCTTTTCGCTAATCCAAGAAACGGCATCTACTTCCGGCTTCCAGCGGCTGTTGTAAAGTTTGGCCGCTTCCAACAGTTGGTCCGGCGTGTGGCCCATCTCCCCGATGCAGAGGTCAAGCATCATGGCCGATTCCATGGCCGCATTAACGCCCTGGCCGACCGGCGGAAACGGTCCAGCCGCATCGCCCAGTAAAACTGCCTTGCCGCCATGCAATTGAGAGCAAGTTAGCTTTTGGCCGATGTGAAAGCAGGTTCGTTGGGCGTAGGCCGCCACCTTTTCCTCACTGGTTAGTTCCAGAATGCGAGGGCAACGCTTCTCCAAAAAGCGGCGGGCTTCGTCCACAGAGGCAAAGACCATCTTGTCCTTGGTGCCGACACAGCAGAACCAGCGCGGCCCGTCAGACCCTGGATCACCCTTGATGGCCCCGGCGATACAGAAGGGATGGATGGATAGGCCATTCAGATAGTGTGGATCAAGCTGGTCGCCGACGCGATCCAGTTCGATCATGGTGACGTAGTTGGAGAAGCTCTTGGTTTGGGTGGTAAATCCGGGTACTTGTTGCAGCATAGCATTGCGTACTACCGAACCGGCCCCATCGCCGCCGATAATAAAATCGAATTGAGTGGTGATCGAGTCGCCCGACTTGGTGATGTAGGTCAACCCACCGCTGTTAACATCCACCGAATTTACCCGGCATTCAAACTGGCAGGTGACGTAATCCAGATATTTTTCGGTGATGGGGGCCATCAGCGAGCGTACAATATCGCCGCGTGAACCGGTCCAGCCCGGCTCATTCCACTCGGCTGTGCCTTTATCCATCATCTTGATGCCCTTGAACGGATACAGGCGCTCGTCAAAGTAGGCAGCAACATCAATGTGACGGATAGCCCGTAGGCCGTGCCCTGAAATGTCAATAGTGTAAGAGCGTTCGGGGTTAAAGCGCGGGGCTATTTCCGGATGAGGGTCTCGCTCGAAGACCGTTGTCCGAATACCCCGGCGGGCGAGCGCAATTACCAAAACCAAGGCTGCCGGACCGCCTCCAACAACGGCGATATCCGCTATTCCCTCTGGTTTGTTTGGGTTACTGATTGATGTGTCCATAATATTTTTCCCCCTGTTTTTTGAATTGAAAAACCTGTGATTTCTTGTCTTAACCACCAAAATCAATAGGTGGCTTTGTATCCACAGTGTAATAGTAAACCAGGGGCAACGTCAGGAGTCTAAAGGCGTATAGGGGGTTTATTTTGGAAGGATGACGGAATAGTACTAAAGACGGAACTTTGGGGGGATTGCTGAGGACTCAAAACAGCCGGGATTTTTTTGACAATTAAACTGAGCGCTAAGCTCAAGAACATACTAGTGGTCAGTCAAAAGATTTTTGACGAGTAAAAGCAGCTTATATTACCTGTCAAAAGTTCGTTGACTAACCTCTAGTGGATGTTAGCCAAAAAGAGGTTGCTTTTTGCTGGCCCGTCACTCTTTAGCCTCAGTCCCAACCCGGTTTACCGAAAGGAGCGGCAGATTCAGATTGTGCAATTTAAGCAGCATACCGTACAACGCGGCCTGATCCTCCACCGGGCCGGTTAGAGTTGTACTACCGTCCGCATGGTGGTTGATGGTCAATCCATCAAACCACTCTGACCAACGCGGGTGAAGATGGCCTGTGACCTTGATTTGATAATGCGCTGGAATAGTCATTGGTGTACTACATTTCAACATGCGTCAGGAGTCGGATTTGGCACAGTATCAAACCTTGTCATCAGCACTCTGACCAGCAGCGGTATCATTAGGGCATAGGTAAGCAGCAGCATCATCATAAAAGATAGGATCGGGTAAAGGCCGTCGCGCCTATATTGGCTTACAAGGCTAAAGGTGTCCGTTAATGTTTTCCAGATTTTTATTGTTGCTTTCATCGCCGGTTATTCCTTAAGTGCGCAGACTTGGGATAGGTAATTATAACCCTCTTGATACGCTAGGGGCGTTTCACCGTTTGGAGCAGGCCATCAAAAGCGGCATTCTTGTAAGCGTAACTATACGTGGGCGTGGGCAGTGCGATGGCACTGAAAATATCGATGGTGCCGCCATAGTGCAACACCATTTGCCCGGCCCCAATTAACTCTGAGGCAATTTCACCCAGGCAGTGAACACCAAGCAGTCGCCGGTTGTCCCGGCGAAAGATGAGTTTCAACAGCCCATCGTGGCCAGAGATGGCCCCCCGGGGAATACTGGCAAACGTGCCGCGACCCACTAAGTAGTCGAGTCCCTGCTCCTGGCACTGTTCTTCGGTCAGGCCGGCTCCGGCCAACTCCGGCATGCCATACACCGCCGAAATGGGGATAGGGTCAACCATTTCCAAAAAATCGATGCCGAACGCACGGCAGGCCGCCACCCGGCCTTGCTCCATTGCCACCGACGACAGCCCCGGCCCCAGCACATCACCGGCGGCATACACACCGGGGACGTTTGTCTGAAAATTACGGTCAACGATAATGAATCCCCGTTCATCAACCGCCACACCGGCCTCTTCCAGCCCAAGGTCTTCTGTGTTTGGGCTGCGGCCTGCCGCAAAAAAAACAGCTTCGACTTGACAGGTCTCCCCGTTCGACAGGCTGATTTCAAGATGATCGCCCACCCTCGTGACCGCCTCGGTCCCGGCATCAAGAATGACCCATACACCACGCTCTAAAAAAATCTGGGCCATCATGCCAGATAATTCCCCATCCATGGTCGGGGCCAGTCGGTCGCCCATTTGGACCAGGATCACGCTGACCCCCAGCGCGTTGAAGATGGTGGCAAATTCAACCCCAATCGGGCCGCCGCCCAAAATGCAGAGACTTCCGGGCAACGCGGTCAGACCGTAGATTTCGTCCGCATCAAAAACACCAGGGTCGTCAAAGGGAATGTTGGCCGGGCGCAGTGGCCGGGAACCGGCGGCAATCAGGATGACGCGAGTGGACAACTCAATCTCACTGCCGTTCGGCTGGGTGAGACAAACCTTTCCACCGGGAACCAGCCGGGCCGTCCCCTGCAAGTAGGTTATTTCCCAACGGGCTATCCGGTTCGCAGTCGCCGCCTGTAAAGATTGGCACACGTGCCGGGTCCGCTCGGCCAGTTTGTCGAGCGCAACCATGGGTGGTGCGCCTAACTCTACCCCGTAAACTTCCTGCCGGTAGAAACCGGTCAGAGCCAGGGCGGCTTCCCGCAGCGTTTTGGTCGGCGCGCCGCCACGAGTGGTCGGCGTACCGCCGGGTTTGTACCGCTCGATGATGGCTACGCGCTTCCCAAAATAAGAGGCGAGTTGGGCAGCGCTTTCGCCGGCAGGGCCGGAACCGATGACAATCATATCGTAAGTGTGTTCACTTGGCCTGGTTCGATCAATCATCGCGTCACCTCCCTGGGCGGGGCCGAGAGCGCCACCATTTTGGCCTTCAAATCCAGGGGGTCTGGATTTGGGCCGACCAGGTAGGGAAAGGTGTGGGTAGCGGACCGGGTAGCCTGGTCAACACCATCGCGGACGCGCGAGCCATTACCGGCGTTGACCAACAGCGTATAGAGGCTGTCCACAATGTCATCGTTTAGCGAGCGACCGCCACATGTGTTGGGTGTAATCCCTTTAAGCAAAGCTTGCTCGATTTCAAAGTAGCTGTTCTCAGTGTACGGCTTTGAGACATCAACCACCAAAAAATCGGCCAGTAACAGGTTGGTCAGGGGGTGGTTGCCGTGTTCGTCCGGCGGCCAGTCAATTTTGTCATCGAGGCCATCAAAGAAGGCCAAATTGGCGTTTAATCGGGCGCGGTAGGCTCCGGCATAATCTCGGCCCAGATGAAATGGGTCTTCCAGGTTGTACAAATCCCGAATTTCGAGGTCGCGGTTGACCGGGTCAAACACTTTGCTTGATAGGATTACGTTCTTTATTTCGGGCCGACCAACGCGCTCAATGCGGATGGGCAGCTTGCCACTGGTTACGGTTTCGGCGGCAACGGCGAAGAGCGGGCCGCTCGCGCCAAACATGGTGGCAATCTCGGCCTCAAGCACAATGCTCAGCACATTTTGACCCACCAGCACGTTAGTGCCTTCAGCTTTAAAAGCGAGCCGGCGCGACTTTTCGGTTGCCATTACCCCCGGCAGGTCAATAAAGAAGGGGTCCAACCGCAGCCCGGCAAAAACGCACAGGTTTTTCGTTTCGGTACCCTGCTCGTCGTTAACCTGAAAGGAAATTACCTCGCCGGTTGGGGTGAGGCACGCGCCCGCCTGCTCCTGGGTTTCGCGGCCATTGAGCCGGGCCGGAGCAGCAAAGGTGCAGGTGAACGCATATTCAATCTGGCTGAATTCAAACCGCGATCGGATTCCGGCAGCGATGGTCGTAACCGGCCGGAGCCGGAAACGGTAGGCGATGGCATCGGAAAAGAGCGCGCCGGGCGCGGCGGCCGGAAAGGCGGTCAGCACCAGCGTTAGCCAGCCGGGTCGCTCCGGGCTGGTAAAAACATAAAGATCGGCAATGTCGGCGGCGGGGCCGGCGATGGCCCGTGGGCCTGAAAAATGATCTGACATGACATTCTCCTAAATTATGTATCCAGATTGGCCAGCCAGCGCAGGGCGGGCAGGCTGGGCATAAAACAGTACTCACCGCCACGGTTGACCACAAAGGCAGGCAGCCCTTGCAGGCGGCGGCGGATTGGCTGTTGCGGAATGGTGAACTGGCCGCTGCCATCATTCGGGCCGATCAAAGGGTCCTTCTCGGCAGGCGCGCCAAAGAATTTGCCATCGTTGACCCACTGCGCCTGGACAAACTCAAACTGGCGGGCGATGTGTGCGCCTATAAAGGCGAACATGATGCCGCGATCCGCGCCGTCATCCTCCAAAACGCCCTGGGGCAACGGCGGGCCGTAACTGGTGCCGCGCCGGAGCATGCGGTGCAGGCGCACCTCGCCGACGATGGCCGAGTCGCGCGGATGCATCCGCCGGATGTGAGAACCTAGCGGGCACTTGAGACCACGCTCATCATCGGCGGCGTAAAGGAAAGCGTTGTTGCGGTGCGGATCCGCCCCCAGGTCAGGGTCATCGTGGGCTGGGGCCAGCACCAGTGGTGCGCCACTGGGCCAGCGTCCGACGATCTTGGCGGCGATTAGTTCCTCGTCAGCCGGGCTGGTAGCCCGCTCGCGGAGGTACTGCCGGAAAGCGGCGACCTGCGTGTGCAGCTTGCGGAAGACCATGTAAGTTCCATTGCGACCCAATATTTCGGGCTGCGGCCCGACAGCCGGATCGCCGGTTTCACTCTGATAACCCAGAATGAATTCACCCGCTTTGAGCGGCGCTTCGTGGGGATTGCTGCTGGGAGTGCCGTCCCCCTCAATGGCTGGCTGGCTGATGCCGTCCTTGAAGCCAAACGGGTCCCGCTCGGTGGGCAAAGAGGCGACATCCTGCCGCCAGATTAGGCTAACGCCGGGCAGGTCGCTAAGGGTGTCACGAGCGCGAACGAGTATCGCCTCAAACTGGACAGCGTCGGGCGCGACCGCGACCAGCACAATGTGGACGTCGGGTGAGCCAAGTGGCTGCTCCCACCGATCGGGGGCATTCTCGCCGGTATCACCAAACTCAACGGCCCGGGCGGCCATGCCCTGCTGGAACTCGGGCGGGAAGCTGTCGAGCGAGTCTTGCGGCACACCCAAAGCTCTGAGACCCTGGAAAGTGAGCGAGGCCGCCAGCCAGGCTTGCTTGTTCGGGTCGGTCGGGTCGGCGGCGGAGGCGAGGGCGGGGAGGAGCCGGCGCAGCAGTTCTCGGCCGGCCTGCCGGTCATCAATGCGTAGCAGGAAGTAAGCCCCAGCATAGGGGGTGGGCCGGCGGCGCAAGGCTCCGGCCTGGATGTCATTGAGCTCGAGTGTGATACTTGTATCTGTGGTCATGGTTCTTTCCTTGGTTACTTGCTTTTGTAGGGCCAACCCAAAGGTGTAATTGTCTTTTCCATATTTTTCCCCTTGGGTTCGCTAGTGTTAATTGAGCTTGTGTTACCATCGGGCGATTGGAGCGGCGAGTTAAGGAGATTCACCGCTCCATACCGGCTGCCGTCAGAATTAATCGACCGCTTCTTCGAGCAGGGGCTGCAAGATTGGGTTTGTAAGAGCCTCGGCAGCTTCGGGATGATCGAGTACCTGCTGAAAGGCTGCTTCCACCCGCTGAGCTTTACGGATCTGCGGGACCGTCTGATCCGCGAGCATATTCCAATACCCGGCTGCGGGTGACTGGGCCGACTGTAGAATCCGCTTGAGATCGCCGGTGTTCGCGGACAGGAATTGCTCGATTTCTCCGTTGTTCGTTGTGCTGAGGCTGGGGCCCGCTGCGGCGACCGAGTCCCGCATAGATTTGATGATGCTGCTACCCTCGACGGTGTACTGCATCCAGTCAACAAAGGCCCTGAAGCCCATAACCAGGACGGCGTCGTCAATATATGGATCCCATTCGGTCTCAAAGGTCGTGGCCCACAGGAGCCGCTGATCGTTGTCGAAGAGTACGTGCCGTGAATCGCGCAGACCGCTCTTTTGTACGACCTTCGGGTCGGCCTGGAGGGCCACAGCGGCGAACCGCTCACACGCTTTGCGAAGCTCCTCCGCCTGGCCTGGCTTGACCGTGAAGAACGTGGCCATCTCGGAGATCACCCGGTCGGTCGTGCCCTTACCTGATTTTTTGCTTAAAGTTACAGTGGTTTGCATTGCATAGTCTCCTTTTTGATACATGTTTTTGGATTTGTTTGACGAACGTTTAATTGAACTGATGAGGCCAGTATATTCGATGGGCGGTGGTAATGGCATCCCCCATGACGGGGTATAAAAGGTGGTATTTTGGCGGAAAACAAAAAGTCCGCCGATTGGCTCGGCAGGCTCTTAGACTCTGTCTTCGCTATTAAGATCAGACCAATAAGCCTAAAGTTCTGGCTTTGGCGACAGCCTGGCGCCGGCTGTTAACGCCGAGCTTGCTGTAGATGTTGCGGGTGTGGACTTTGACCGTCTGAGCCGAAATGAAGATGTGTTGGGCAATTTCAGGGTTGGTCAATCCTTGGGCCATCAACGCCAGGATTTCCAATTCACGTCTGCTCAACGGCTCAACGAGATTTTGGATTTTGGATTTACGATTTTGGATTGCCCCATCGCCTAATCCACGCGAAGCATCTAAAAGCGGCAATTCAAACGCGGGGAAGGCGGTCAGGAGTTGGGCGACGTAAGCGGGTCTGATGGCGCGGGTGTGAGCCTCGCGGAGCAGCGCCGCCATTGGCGGCCCCTCATCCACAAAGGTGCGAATGTAACCCTCCGGCTCGGCCAGGACCAGGGCGCGTTCCAAGGCGATAAGCGCCTCAGATTCTTGCCCATGTGCGCGTAGTGCCAGCGCCCGGAGCGCCAATAATTCAATGACTCGCCCCATGCGCCCCACGGCTTCTATAGGCTCCAGGAGCCGGGCCAGGAAGGCGAGGGCACGCTCGTACTCGCCCTGGGCGATCAGCACGCGCGCCAGCGTGATGTACCTGACCTCCTCAACGTACCTGATCTCGCCTTCCATGCTCCATTCCCTGGTCTGCACCCACTGGCTGGCCGCATCGAGGTTGCCCTGACTCAACCACAGCCGCACCCGGCAAGCTGCAATCAGGTCAAGATATATATGACTCACCCCGTACCGCAGTTTGCTCGGTTCAGTTTCCTGATTGCTTGGTGAGACGTCTTCCGCACCGCTGCGCCGCTGAATTGCCCGCGCCAATTGCGCCCAGACTGGCTCCAGCCGCCGAGTTAGCTCCAACACGCCTTGGGAATCACCCTGGGTTAGCTTGAGTCGTGTCAGGCCTAGATAACCATCCGCCAGATTCATCAGGTTCAGAACATCGCTTGTTCCGCCTGGCTCAACCAGGGCCAATCCCTCGGTAAAATAGTGGTTGGCTGCCGTCAAGTTATTGCGCTCATACCACAGCTCGCCCAGGCTCATGTAGTTATAACCCTTTAGAGGTGAGGGTGTCTCCGACTCAGCCGCAAGTTGTATCGCCACTTGGGTCGTTTGGTCTAACTGGTTCAGACGACCCTGGGCCAACTGTACCCGGGCCAACTGGCGCAGCGGCAGCAGCGCCTGGATTGGTTGGCCAAGGGCCTGGTAAAAAGCGCTCGCCTGGGCAAAGCTCTGGCTGGCTGTATTCAGATGGCCCAAGGCAATACAGGCGGAGCCGAGGGATATATAGTTCAGGGCGCGCAACGATAACTGATCTTCTGGCAGGTAAGCAATTGCCTGACGCGCCAATTCAAGCACGCGTGGGAATTCCCCCTGGATGAGCGCAATTCGGGCCAGAATCACTGTCATCTCACCGAGTAGCTTGTCATGGTCGTCAAGAGCGGTGAGGTGTTGCTCTACGTCTTGCAGCCAGCGCTTTGCCATCGGCAATTGGCCGGTTGTGGCCAACCCCCAGGCAAAAATGAGACCAAGCTGGGGGTGTAGCCGTAGTTCATCCTCTGGCAGCGCGGTGAGCCAGTCCATCACAGTTCTCATCTCGCCGCGCGACTGCATCGGGCGGGCAAGCGGCCTGATCAGCCGGGTGGCAAGCTTGCTATCGCCGGCAGCCAGCGCATGCGGCACAGCTTCGGCCACCAGTCGGTTTTGCTCATACCACGAACTGGCCCGGCGATGGAGTTCCGGGGCGCTGTTTGGGTCAGCTTGCTTTAGGTGAGCGCGTAACAGGTCTGCAAACAGATGATGGTAGCGATACCAGCGCCGCTCGTCGTCTAGCGGGGTGATAAACAGGTTGCTGTGTTGCAATTTTTCTAACATTGCTTGACTGTCCGCCAGCCCGGTAACGGCATTACATAAGGGGCCGCATAGCCGTTCAAGAACGGAGGTTTGTAATAAGAAGCTTTGAACGTCTTCGGGCTGGCGTTGCAATACCTCTTCAAGCAGATAATCTACAATGTAACCGTGGCTGCCGGTAAAAGTCTGGATAAAGCCGGTCAGGTCTTGGCGACCCTGCATGGAGAGCGCAGCCAATTGTAGCCCGGCAATCCATCCTTCTGTCCGTGTTTCAAGTGCAGCAACATCTTTTACCGAAAGATTCAAACCCATGATTTCATTCAAAAAGGTGGCGGCTTCATCATGCGTAAAGCGCAAATCGGCGGCTCGAATTTCATTCAGTTGGCGACGAGCACGCAGCCGGGCCAAAGGAACGGGCGGGTCAGTTCGGCTGGTCAGAATCAGGTGCATTGTAGAGGGCAAGTTATCGAGCAGAAACACCAGATTGTCATACAACGTAGGATTTTCAATGACGTGAAAATCGTCAAGAACCAGCGCAAATTTCTGAGGAAAGTCAGCTATCTCGTTGAGCATATTGGCCAAAATCAATTCAAGCGGAGGGGATTGGGGTGACTGAAGTAAAGCCAAAGCACTTTTGCCCAGGTCGCTTTGCAGCATTTGCAAGGCAGCCATGCAGTAAGTCCAAAAACGGACAGGGTCATTGTCTCCGGCATCTAGCGACACCCAGATTACACAGCACGGGCTATTGGGAATCCACTCACTTAGCAGGATTGTTTTGCCAAAACCGGCAGGGGCGGAGATGAGGGTTAATTTACAGGTCAATCCCTTATTGAGCCGCTGCGTCAAATGTGGGCGTAATACTAAATTGGTGCGAACAGGGGGAAGGTACAGCTTGGTGGTCAAAAACGGAGGCCGGGGCGAAACATCACTAACAATGTCATTAGGCACAGGCGCTTTAGCCATAAACTTCTCCTAGACCGTTGAA
The DNA here is from genome assembly GCA_964604225.1 of uncultured Caldilineaceae bacterium. Classification (GTDB taxonomy): domain Bacteria; phylum Chloroflexota; class Anaerolineae; order 4572-78; family J111; genus DSQQ01. Next base: position 14,261 of record CAZRYD010000051.1, on the reverse strand, counting down.
TTGACTAATTATACGACGATAAGACGTGTCAAGTCCAGAGGTAATTTTTAGGGGTAAAGTGTTGAAGAGAGTGTAATAATTGGGAAAGTTGGAGGGATTGTGGGCAATTAAAGCAGGCCAATTTCTCTGGCGCGGGCAACGGCCTGGGTGCGGTTGCTTACGGCCAATTTGCCAAAGATGTTGTTGATGTGTTTTTTAACAGTGCCAACTGCCACAAACAATTCTTGAGCAATTTCCTGGTTGGTTAATCCATCAGCAACCAGGTGGAGCAGTTCCTGTTCGCGTTCGGTTAGAGGTTCAATCAAGGGCTGAACGGTGAAGGATGAAGGATGAACTGTTCGCTTGTCTGCCTCCTTTGATAGTGTCACTTTTTCCGTTCTGAAAGCAGCCAGCAGTTTTAGAACATACTCTGTCCGCCTTCCGCCTTCCGCCTTCATCCTTTCCAATAGCCCGGCCATCGGCGCGCCCTCGTCCACAAACGCGCGCACGTAACCCTCCGGCTCGGCTAGAGTCAGGGCGCGTTGCAGGATAGTTAGGGCCTGGCTGTTATTGCCGCACATGTGAAAAGCCAGCGCTTGCAGAACCAGGGCTTTGATCAGCATACTGCCGTGGCCGGTGATCTCGGCTTCCTGGATCAGGGTCGCCAGTTTGTCCAAAGCGGTATCAAAGCTTCCCTGGGCAATCAGTATTTGTGGCAGCGCCACACGGTGGAAGGCATAGGGGTTTAACGGCCCAGGCTGGCCGGCGCGTGACTCGATCCAGGCCGCAGCAGCCGTAAGGTTTCCTTGCTTCAGCAGCAGTTGGAAGCGATAGTAGTCGACAAAGGCCATTATGCTGATGGTGAAGACCTGCGTTTGCAATAGGGCGTCAACTTGATCGAAGTAATTCGCGGCGGCGGCCAAGTTGTCGCGGGCGAGGCAAATGCGTGCCAGGCCGCTCAGAGCATAGACCTGAACCTCTGCGCTGCCAAATTTTACGGCCAGGGCTGCGCAGCGGGTTAAATAGGTTTCAGTTTGATCTAACTGATCCAGCTCATACAACACCTGGCTGGCGCCCATATAGGCAAAAAGTGTGCCCACATAGAGAATAGGCTGGCCCCCAGGCTCGGCCAGGTCCACTGCTTGGTGAAGGAGCGACCAGGCCTCGCGCAGTTTGCCTTTGGCGTAGCGAACAAGGCCGTCAAATGTCAGCAAATGAATGTAATGGGGTTTCAGGTCGAGCGTTGGCCGGGTTGAGCCGGCTTCCTGGGCCAGTACCTGCGCGGCGGCATCGAGATTACCCATCATGAAATAGGCGCCCGCCAGAAAAACAATCAGCATCCCACGCATCCAGTAGTCCTGGGGCAATTCCTGCAGCGCCTGTTGCGCCAGTTCAACGGCCCGTGAATCTTGCACCAGGGTGGCATAGCTGGCGCGGAAAGCCAGGATCTCAGGGCGCAGGCTGCGGGCGCTATCCTGATCCAGAAAAGCGAGCGCTTCTTCGGCCTCTCGCAACTGCTCATCCGCCTCGGCAAAGTTGCCAACCGTCATGGCGGCCCAGGCTTGAACCAGCCACAGGCGCGGGTGGGTGCGCCAGGATAGCGCCGGTAAGGCCGCCAACCAGCTTTGCAACGTCTTAATTTCACCGGTTTGCCATTTGGCGCTATGAATAAGCTCAATCAGGCGGGCTGCCTGCTCAAAATCGCGCCCAGCCAGCGCGTGATTCACAGCCTCATGCATCAATCCATTCTGCTCCAACCATTCCCGCGCCCGGCGATGCAGTTCCGGTACGTTATCTGGCTGGCTCTGCCGCAAGCGAGCCTGTAGGACCTCGGCAAAGAGATGGTGATAGCGATACCAACGCCGCTCGTCATCTAAGGGCACAATAAACAGGTTAGCCTGCTCTAACCGTTCCAGGGTGGCTTGACTATCGCTGCCCCCGGTGAGGGCGTCGCACAAGGGACCGCAGAGGCGGTCAAGGATTGAGGTTTGCAGTAAGAAATTTTTGGTTCCTCTGGGTCGCCGCTCAAGGACTTCGTCGGTCAGATAATCCAGAATGTAGCGATGCGTGCCGGTGAAGGCTTCAATAAAGCCGGCAACATCCTGTCGTCCCTGCATCGAGAGGGCGGCCAGTTGCAACCCGGCAATCCAGCCCTCGGTCTGGGTTTCCAGCGCCGCCACGTCGGCGGCTGACAGGCTCAAGCCCATCACTTCATTCAAGAAAGCCGTCGCTTCAGTCGGGGTGAAGCGGAGATCGGCGACACGGAGTTCGATCAATTGTCCCCGGCCGCGCAGCCGAGACAAAGGTAGCGGCGGGTCAGCACGGGTCGTGATAATCAGGTGCATCTGGGGCAGCAAATGGTCGAGTAGAAAGGTGGTGGTTGTGTGAATGGCTGGATTTTCGATCACGTGGTAATCATCCAGGACCAGGGCAAAATCGTCGGGGAAGGTCGCTAATTCGTTGAGCAACGTCGTCAGGATTAATTCAAGCGGGGGCGGTTGCGGGGATTGCAGCAAGATCAGTGCATTTTGGCCGAGGTTGCTTTGCAACTTCTGGACAGCGCCAATAAAGTAGACCCAGAAGCGGGTAGGGTCGTTGTCGCCTTCATCCGACGACACCCAGGTCACGCAGCGTGGGCTATGGGGGATCCATTCACTCAGCAGGGTGGTCTTGCCAAAACCGGCCGGGGCGGAGATGAGGGTGAGTTTGCCGGGTAAGCCATTATTTAGCCGCTCAATCAAGCGGGAGCGAGGAACAAGGCCCAGCCGGGCCGGGGGAATGTATAGTTTAGTGGACAAGAGTGGGGTAGCCATCTTATTACCTCACGTACTTTTCACCCCTGGCAAGAAACAAGATCATTATAACATGTTAGTACCTTACGAGTCACATTTTTGTGCATTGAGCAAGAACATTCGACAGGATTAACAGGATTAACAAGATTTTTAGCTAATCCTGTAAATCTTGTTAATCCTGTCTAAAACCTTTTTGGTTCTGGCTCATCCAGATTAGGAAAATTAAAAAAGAGTCTCGTGGGTGTCAAGACTCTTTTTCTTAGCGATTATTAGTAAATTGTGAGGGTGCTTATGCTTGAAAATTTTGTTGCTTAATCTTAAGAACTGCTTGCCCCAGTTGCAGCCGAAACCTCTGTAGTTGCAGTAATTGACCGGGCCGACGCAGCGAACCGGCGTTGTGCCCGTAACATTAGCAGGGTCAGGCCAATCGCCGCTGCCGTCACCCCCGCCGAGGCTAAAAAGATATTTTGCGCCGACAGCCACCAACTGGCCACGGCCACCAGCAGCGGCCCAAGCACGCCGCCCAGGGCCGACGCCGACTCTTTTAAGCCCATCACCCGCGAGCGGTGCTGTTCGGCGGTGATGTCAAGATAGAAGGCGCTCAAAGCCGGGGCCAGGAGTGCGCCGCCCAAGCCGGCTACCACCGCTACCACAAACATCAAGCCAAAACTGCGCACGACAATCATGCCCAGGTAGAACAATAAATTCAAACTGAAACCCAGAGCCATAATCGGCCTGCGGCCAAAGCGGTCGCTCAAGCGGCCCAGCGTGGTCTGGCCGAAAACCATGGCCAGACCGTAGCCGCCCACAATGAGACCGAATTGCGTGGTAGTGAAACCCAACTCATCGTAGAAGTAGAAGACCATTTGCGGCTCAATGAAAGCAAAAGCAAAAACGGTCACAAAATCAAGCAGCAAGAGCGTCGCCAGAATATAGAACGGGCGAGGCAGCGCGGCCAGCCAGCCGCCGGGTTGAGAATTTTGGGAGCGCCGAGGCGTAGCCTGGTTTGGTCCAGTGGCAGACTTAGTTTCAGGCACCATCAGGAAAGCCGAAATCAAGCCCAGCAGGGCCAGGCTTGCCGACAGGCCAAAGGGAGCCACAAAACCCCACTGATCGTATAGAAAGCCGCCCAAAGCCGGTCCAAAAATGAAGCCGGCGCTGTAACTGCCCATCAAGATGCCGACCCATTGGGCACGCTGCTGTTCGGGTACAATATCGGCCACCACACCCATAGCCGCCGGCAGCAACCCGGCGGTGATGGCTCCTTGAAAGAAACGCACGGCAATGTATGCCCCGGTTGATTCGACCAGCAAATAGGCTATGTTCGCCACCACTACCCCGGCCAGAGCGATCAGGATCAGCGGGCGGCGGCCAAAACGGTCGGCCAGTGTGCCCATGAAGGGCGCTAACAAAAACTGGGCAATGGCAAAGGCCATAGTCATAAAGCCCAGCGCCTCAACGCCGGAGCCAAATTCGCCCAGCCGTTTGGCAAACACGGGCATAACAATACCATAACCCGTCATCATCAGGCCCACACTGGCGGCCAGCAGCATAATAATGGTCCGGGATCGAGACGGATCAAAGGCCGCCGTCTCGGTCACGACACTTAATTGCTTCTCGGAACGAATTTCTTGAACTGTCTGCATGATGTCCTCTTTCTAAACAACATGCGCCAGTATAGCAATAATCAGCCGCCACGTCATCCAACAAAAGATGTATTCAGTTATCCGCAATATGAACTAAAGTGACAGGGGTAAAGAATCAAAAAGGAGTGGGCGCTGCGCCACTCCTTAAAATTTTGGGGTATGGCTAAACTCTATTCCACAATGATCTTTTCGTCAATTAATTTCTGTTCCACCAAATTCCCTTTGGGGTTGAAGCAGAAGTGCTGGGGCCGCATTTGAAACTCCACGTCAATCATGGCCCGGCCGGCCCGGTTTTTCTCCAGGGTAAAGACTACCCAGTCGCGATAACTGTCGCTCTTGTAAGGGTTGAAGGAAACGTGGTCTTTGGAGAGAATGTGGAATTTGTTGTTCATGATGATGGCAATGTCGCACTCGTAATCGAGGGCGGAACTGCCGCGCAGGTGGTACAGGTGCATCCGCTTGCTACGTAGCCCTTCCCGGTCGGCGGCGACGATAGCCACCACCGGAATGTTTTGAGTCATAGCCAAGTCTTTCAATCCCTCGACAATAATTGTCACCTTATCGTTTTCATCGGCGGCACGCTCAGGGTAGATAGCGATTTTTTGCAGGTAATCCAGAAACAATACCAACTTACCGCCGGTGGCATCGACAATTTGCCGGGTCATATCTCTGATGGAGTTAAGAGTGGTCACGGCCGGGCTGGCCTTCATCAAAATCAAGCGGTCGGCGTAGCGGTTAATTGTCTCCATCGCTTTGGCAGTCTTGGGATGCTGTGATAGAATCTGTTGTAGACCGACATTCCCGTCATTTCGAACCCATTCCCGTGCCCGCTTGCTCACCACGATATTATGCAAATCTTTGAGACGAATGCCGGCGCTGGCATCGGTATTGATTGGGTCAATGCTTTCCTGGCAAATGAGCCGATTTAACAGGTGAACTTCACTATGTTCATAGGAAATATAAAAAGCATAAGTCGCTTCGTTAAGCGCCAGGTTGCGGGCCATCTGTAAGGCAGTGATGGTTTTGCCAATACCCTGGGCGCCGCCCAACAGCACTAATTCGGTGCGACGCAAACCACCGCCAATCAAGCGATCGATCTGGTCAAAGCCGGTGGGCACAGGTAAATACTCGTCAAGCTCACCCTGGACTACCATGCGGTCGGCTTCTTTTAGAACCTGGCCTAGACTCCGGGGAGCAGGCCCGCCGCTACGACGCGATGCTGTCCCACGCGGAACGCGGGGGGCAGCCGGTTGTTCCGGCCCTGGCGGTGATTGGGGCCGTGGTTGCAACGGCTGGACAGGCCGCTGCTGGGCGGATGATTGTGGCTGTTGTGGCATCTGCTTATCAGGCAAGGCTGGCATAGTTTCCCCTCTGCAAGTCACAGAACTTACTTGAAGAAAGTAAGCAGAGGCGTCTGCTCTCACCCCTTAGCCCCCCGTGGGCAGATGGAACCCTCTCATTTCTTCAATAAGTTTAAAGTCTCAACGCTCGAGTCATTATACCAGATAGCCTAATTCAAAACAACTTGGTTTCATAGGTGATAAGTCCTACCAATATTAAGAGTGTTAAAAAATCAACGACTGATGAAGAACATGCATCCCTATGTAAGTCTGGCTTACCAGGCCATCGAAACTTATCTCACTACAGGCCAAATTATGGCTCCGCCGACCCCCTTGCCGGCTGACATGGCCGAACCGGCGGCTGTTTTTGTGTCGCTTCACCTGGCCGATGGTCGGCTGCGCGGCTGCCGGGGGACGATTATGCCAACCCAGCCAAACCTGGCCGAGGCCATTATTCACACCGCCATTGCCTCGGCCATCGATGACCCGCGCTTCCCCCCCATGACCGTATATGAGTTACCGGGCTTAAGGGTCAAGGTAGACGTGCTCAGCCCGCTAGAACCCGTCACCGAACTTGGTCAATTGGATGAAAAAGTTTATGGCGTTTTTATTCAAGCCGGCCATCGTCGAGCTCTGTTGTTACCCGATATTGAGGCGGTTGACAGCGTTCCTCGCCAATTGGAATTAGTCCGGCGCAAGGCCGGTCTATCCCCTGATGAACCGGCCGAACTCCATCGTTTTACCGTAGCTCGCTATCAATAGGAAAGTAAAAGTTAATGCAGACTCGTGTGCGACGCCCTTATGAAAAAAAGGTTATCAGTAAAAGCAGCGCCCTGATTTTTGGCTTGGGCCTGGGTGCGCTGCTGGCCGTCGTGGCTATGGGGCTGGCCCTGGCTATGCCCAGCCTTAGCCCTCACCTGGATAACCTGGCCTACCGCGCCCGTAGTTACTATCGCAAACTGATGCCTCACCCAGAATACCTGCCAACGCCAGCCCCAACCATAGTAGCCGCCGCTACGCTCCCGCCCGGCCCAGTTGAGCCAAGCCAGCTTTATCCCACGCCCACCGAGATTGTGCCCACGGTCAGCCCCACCCCGGCCGCAGCCACTGCAATCGCAGCCTTGCCCAGCCCGGTCCCTACGGTGGCCTTGTTAGCCCCTGGCCAAAGGGTTCAACTGAGCCACTTTATTCACCAATGGCAAACCTGGAATAACTGCGGCCCGGCCACCGTGACCATGAATATGGGTTACTTTGACCGGCCCGAAACCCAGGTGGATGCGGCCAAATTCCTCAAACCTAATCGAGACGATAAAAATGTTAGCCCAGAGGAATTGGCCGCCTATGCCCGGACCACCGGCCTGCAAGCGACTGTGCGCCGGGGCGGCACGGTTGAACAGCTCAAGCTCTTGCTGAGCAACAATCTGCCAGTGCTGGTCGAAACCTGGTTGATTCACGATGGCGACGGCCTGGGCCATTACCGGCTCGTCACCGGCTACGATGACGCCGCCGGCCAATTCAACACCTTTGACTCGCTTAATGGCCCGGATTTCAAAGTGAGTTATGAGCAGTTTGACCCGGACTGGCGCGTCTTCAACCGGCTGTATGTGGTCATTTATCCGCCAGAGCAGGCCCAAACGGTTGCGGCGATTATCGGCGCGGATATGGAAGACACGGTCATGAATGAACGCCTGGCGCGCGAGGCTGAGGCTGAGACGAAAGCCAAGCCGGAGGATGCCATTGCTTATTTTAACCAGGGTGATGCGCTGACCCGCCTGGGGCGTTTTCAAGAAGCCGCCGCTGCCTTTGACCGGGCGCGACAATTTGGCCTCCACTGGCGGCGGCTGTGGTATCAATTTACCCCTTTTGAAGCTTATTATGCGGTGGGGCGCTACCAGGATGTTTTGGATTTGACCCAGGCCACTATCAAAGGGGCGGGGGGGCTGGAGGAAGCCTATTATTATCGTGGCCTGGCCTTGCAAGCTACCGGCCAACCCGGCGCCGAACAAGAATTTCAAGCGGCGCTGGAATATAATCCTCACTTTACGCCGGCAACCGAGGCCCTGAGTGCTGCCTCTGGAGGTGGATAATTTATGTGGTATTTTCGCAGCCCCGAAATTGTTTTTGGCCAGGATAGCCTTGATCATTTGACCCAATTGACAGGTCGGCGGGCTTTTATTGTGACCGACGCTACGCTGGTTAAATTAGGGTTTGCCCAGCGGGTCCAGGACAAGCTTCAAATGGCCGGTCTGGCCAGCGAGGTCTTTAGCGAGGTTGAGCCGGAACCGGCTATTGCCACCATCCAACGCGGCGCGGCGGCTATGGCCATCTATCAGCCCGATTGGGTGGTGGGGCTGGGTGGCGGTTCGGCCATCGATGCGGCTAAAGCAATGTGGATTCTATACGAAAACCCCGAAATTAATCTACTGGCCGTCACCCCTTTTGAGCCGCTCAATCTGCGCCAAAAAGCCAAAATGATTGCTATCAGCGCCACCAGCGGCACCGGGGCGGAAGTGACCTGGGGCATTGTGCTGACCGACCCCGAAGACCAGCGCAAAGTGGCGGTCGGCTCGCCGGAAAATATCCCCGATATTGCCATTATTGATCCCTCTCTGGCCGCTACCATGCCGCCCCGGCTCACCGCCGATACCGGCATGGACGCCCTCACCCATGCCGTCGAAGGATATACTTCAACCTGGAACAATGATTTTGCCGATGGTCTGTGTCTGAAAGCGGTCCAACTCATTTTTGAGTATCTCCCCCGCGCCGTGGCTAATGGGGCCGATGAGGAGGCCCGCGAAAAAATGCACAACGCAGCCGCGATTGCCGGACTGGGCTTTATCAATTCGATGTGCTCGCTGGCGCATGCCCTGGGCCACAGTTTGGGCGCTGTTTACAATCTGCCGCACGGGCGCACGGTTGGCCTCTTTCTACCTTACACCATCCAATTTAACAGTCGCTGCGAGCATAGCCAACCCCGCTATCGTGACCTCGCCGCTTTTTTGGGCTTGCCGGCGGCGACGCCCCAGCAAGGCACGGCCAGTTTGGTGCAGGCCATTCGCCGGCTGGCTACGATGGTTGGGCAACCGCTCTCCATTCAACAAGCCGCCGAGATTTCACCCGCAGATTTAGAAAATAACCTGGATAAATTAGTTAAAAATGCCGAAAGTGACACCCAAATAATCACGGCTGTACGCTCGCCCAGTAGTGGGGACATCCGCCAACTCTTTCGCTACGCCTACCAGGGTCAAGATATTGATTGGTAAGGTCAGGTAGACGGTAAATGGTAGCCAGGGAATCAATAATCCCCATCTTCCGTCTGCTGACTTCTGGCTACTGACTTCTGAACATCACAAGGACTTGATACTTGATTTTAATTACCGGAGCTACCGGCTTTCTGGGGCGAAACTTATGCGAGTATTTAGCGAGTCAGGGTTACCCGTTGCGGGCATTAGCTCGACCGACCAGTGAGATTTCCTTTTTGGAGAACATAGGGGTTGAAGTTTTTAGAGGTGACGTCACAGATGCTGCCTCAGTTGGGGCGGCCATGCAAGGTTGCGATTACGTCGTCCACGCTGCGGCTCACTTTCGTTTATGGGGCCCACCTGAGCCCTTTGTCGAAACTAATGTCGAGGGAACTCGCAACGTTTTGGAGGCGGCGCTGGCAGCAGGGGTCAAAAAGTTCATCCACATCAGCACCATTATTGTGGTTGGGCCACAACAACCGGGCGTGATAATTACCGAAGCAACACCCTGCCGGCCTTACCCCACCGACAACTACGCCCTCACCAAATATCGCGGTGAGCGCCTGGCCCATACGTATGTTGAGAGAGGGCTACCGCTGGTGATTCTTCGCCTGGGAGCTTTGTATGGCCCACACGGCCATTATGCTTTTAACCGGTTGTTTTTTGAGGAGTTTCTACACAACTGGCGAGTGCAAGTGCATCAAGGCCGGCACTATATCTTTCCCTGCTACGTCGGTGATGCGGCCAGGGCCATTGAAGCGGCCTTGAAGCAAGGCCAGGTTGGGGAGATTTATAACGTTTCCAACCAGAGCATCTCCCATAAAGAAGCCAACGCCATCGTTAGCTGTTTGGCCAACCGGAGCAGTTGGCGGATCAATTTTCCGGGTTGGGTGATGATTGAGTTTTCCCGACTTTTGGAATTTATCGCCCTGTTTACCCGGCACGAACCCTTCTATCCCAAAAATCTGGAACCGTACGTTTTTAACGATTGGCTTGTTGATTTTAGCAAAGCCCAGCGTGAGTTAGGTTTTATTCCTTCCACCTTTACCGAAGGGGCGCAGCGCACACTGGACTGGTATCACTCGATTGGCTATGTTTAAGACGACCGCCGACCGCCGCCAGAAGCGGCGAGTGGCTTTTGGTTTCGGCGGTCAGTCGTCCACTGTCGGCGGTCACTTTTGCTTTGCCAGCCACCCCAACAGGGCCAGGGTCAAACCACTCATCACCGCCAGAGCCACTAACTTAAAGAGGCGATCTTCGATCAGCAGGGCCAGCAGACCAAAGGCGGTGCAAAAAGTGTAGTAGAGGCTGACAATCTGCCGCTGGCTGAAACCCAGATCAAGCAGGCGATAGTGGAGATGGTCGCGTCCGGCCAGGGTGGGATTGCCACGCTGCCGCCAGCGTTGAATAATCAACCAGACCACGTCCAGAATTGGGATGCCCAGCACCAAGAGGGTTGTCGCCACTTTGGCCGGAGCCAAAATCGAAAGCGAGGCCAGGGCAAAACCCAACAGCATGCTACCGCTGCTGCCCATAAAAACTCGCGCCGGGTGAAAATTAAAAGGCAGAAAGCCCAAACAGGCAGCCGCCAGAGCCAAAGGGAAGAGGGCTACGGTGGTCTGGCCCAAGCTGTAGGCGTGCACCGCAAACAGCAGGCTGGCAATTGCGGCGACTCCGGCGGCCAGGCCATCCAGGCCGTCCAGCCAGTTGACCGTGTTGATCATGCCCATCACCCAAAAAATGGTCAAGGGATAGGTGATCCAGGGCGGAAAAATTGTATAACCAAAAATGGGTAGGGTGACGCGCTCGACGATAATATCAAAGCCGATGGCGATCAAGGCCGCGCCAAATTGGGCTGCAAATTGGGGCCAGGCCGGTAATTCGCGCCAATCGTCGCGCAGGCCAAATAAAAAAACAAAACCACTGCCCACCAGCACACCGGCCAACAACTTGCGGTCTTCTGCACCGATAGGCGGCCAAGGGCCGAGGACGCTCAAAGTAAACACCAACAACCCCGCTCCCACAAAGCCGGCAAACAGGGCTATTCCGCCGGTACGGGGCACTGCCCCCTGATGGGTCCGCCGTCCGCCGGGACGGTCGATTAACTTGAGCCGACGTCCCAGCCAGGCGCTCAGGGGTGTCAATAGCAAAGTCAGCCCAAAAGCGACAATAAAGACAACGAGGTAACTCATCCTACTGAGCATAAGAATATCCAGGGAAATGAGCAAATTTTAACAGAGGCAGTAAATGGTAGATCACCAAGAGGTTAATCTCCCCAATCTGCCGTTCACTCTGAGAGAGGACAGCTAATGAAAACTGTACTAATTTTACGCCACGCCAAATCAGATTGGGGCGAGCCGGACAGGCCCGATTTTGACCGTCCCCTGGCTAAACGCGGCCTGGAAGATGCCCCCCTCATGGGTGAAGTGCTGGCTCGCTTTGACTGCGTACCGGACAAGATTCTCTCGTCTCCAGCCCGGCGAGCCCAACAAACCGCCGAGCTGGTGGCCAAGGCTTGCGGCTACCGTAAAACTATCCAGTGGGAGGACGCTTTTTATGAGGGCAGCAGTGAGGATTTGCTGGCCATCTTACCGCGGCTGCCCGAAACGGTCGAGCGGGTCTTGCTCATTGGGCACAACCCTATGTTGGAGGAAACGGTGGCCCTGTTATCCGCCCCGCATGCCTCTGCCGCCGAAGACGGCTGGTCTGAAGGGTGGGCCATAAAAATCCCAACGGCTGGGCTGGTCTGTCTGAATTTTGGGATAATGGCATGGTCTGAATTGCAACCGGGCGAGGGTGTGCTGCAATGGTTTGTGATCCCTAAGCTGGTAAAAGCCCTGGCCTGAACGACCCAGAAAGAGTGAGGCGAGGAAGCACTCTGTGTTTCCTCGCCTCTGCGCGTCCGTCATCCCCAACTGCGCTCCAAGAAGTTATCAGCATCAACTTACCATAACGATTCCATTATATCCAGGTTGGTCAAGATTCGCAACGTTGCTTTTATTTTCTGGAGCCTCAAACTGTATCGATGTCCAACAGAAAAAACGCCGGAATTTGCTTAAGCTAATATCATTCCTCAAAAATTAAAGCCGCTAACTCTGGTTACTATTTAACTAAATGACCCTTAATTATCAGCCGTTGGATATACCGACCTTCTTCATTGCTCCAATTGTTGCAAGTAATTAAAGTAATCTGCCCCGTATTGGAAGGATAAGTGACTTCAACTGCCGTACGGTCAACGGTTTGTAGACCGTCTACTATGTAGTTAAATTCCTGGTCGCCATAGTAAACCTCTACTAAATCTCCGGCAATCAATTGCCCCAACCCGGCAAATGGCCCATAAACTCCCTCAGTCAGGGTGATATGTCCGGCCAAAACTATATTACTATCGGAACCGGGAGGGGCGGTCCCCTCTAAATGCCCAACTTCTTGCCCCAGGTGATCAACCTGCCAGGTTTGATTTTGAATCGGCGCCAACACTACCGGGGCATCCACATTGAGTTTAGGAATGACCACTCGCGTGGCAATACCTTCTTGTGTGACCGAATTAACCGAACCGGGAGGTAAAGCAAAACCTAAAACCTGTTCGACAATACTGGCCGGCGTAGAAATTATTGAAGGTACCTCTGGGGCTGCCTCGACCCCTGGAGTCCCCTGCGCTGCTGGGGCGAGCGGCCCGGCCCCAGCTTCAGACGACGCCTGAACCACCGAAGTGGCCAGCGGCGCCAGGGGGATAATCTTGATAATGCGTCCTTTTTCTTCGGGCCTGAGCAAAAGCCAACAGGCCATGCTGGTCAGAAAAACAGTAACAGCACATCCGACCAGAAACAGTGGGCTAATAATCCCCACAGTGGTGATTAGTTTGCGCTTCATTTACACCCCAAATTATTTGGACCTGTGTGGTTTTAAGAAGTGACTGCCACTTATTATACCATCACTTTCGTTTTCGCTTAAATCGTCCTCTCTGCCAGAAGGTCAGGCCAGCCACACCTACTAACAGGGTAAAGAGCAGCCATATTCCGGCGAGCCTCGCCTCTTGGTTTCGACCTGCCCGAAGACCCGTTTCCGGCAGATATGAAATCGGCAGAGTTGGCGTTGGCTGAACAAGCGGAGGGGCCACGGTTGGGCTGACTGTAGGAGGTGGCGGAACATAATCGTCATCGTCGTCATCATCATCGTCATCATCCCCTCGCGAAGGTGGCAACGGCACATTCACCGAGACGCGCACCGGCGGCACAGAACCTTCTTCAAAGGTGAGAAAAGCGACGTTTCTGATTGTTTGCGGCGGTGGGCTGGCCAGATTATTGACCCGCGTCGTCAGGTTAAGGAAGACCCGTTGATTTGGCCCGAGGACCGGAATGGACACGAAAATTGTGGTGGCCACTGTCTGCGTAATCCCGTTGGGATGCCCCATGATCGGCACTATGTTGGTGACAACCGTAACCCCACCCACCAATCCAGGCGGCGTAGACGAGGTGTCGTAGCTCACCAGATCAACCAGGTAAGGCAAGGGGTCAACCAGAACAAGGTTGGTGGCATTGGCATTAGACGGCGGTGCAGGATTCTCAACGGTGAGGGTGAAGTTGACCAAATCACCGGGGCTGGCCTCACTGGGGTTGACCACCTTAGTGAAAAGGGGATCAACAATGCGGATGACCGGGTTGGTCACGACATCCGTTTGAGTTGGGGTTTGGTCGCTGCTGATGATGGCTACGTTGGGAATGTTCACGATAACCGTATCAAAGGGCACGATGGGGTAACTTGTTGCTGCTTCAGGCGTAGCCTCGGCTGGGGTTGAGGTAATTTCAGGTGTCGATTCCAGGACCTCAGTGGACGTTGGCGTGACAGTCATCGTAAATTCTGGTGTGTTCGTAACCTGCGGTGTAGCTAACGGCTCGGTAGTTGGCGTCATCACCGGCGTCTCTGTGGGTATGAGCACAAAGGTTGCGGTGGATTCTATCGTTGTCGCCGTGGCTGTCGCCTCCGGTAGCGCCGTTTCGGTGGGTGATGCGGTCACGGTTGGCTCGATAGTAACCGAGGCCGTTGCCTCTGTCGTTGGCTCAACTGTACCTGTAGGCGTGATTGGCTCCTGAAGGGCCGGATAACCGTATAGAGACGGGGCCGCCAGCATCCCGACCGCGATCATGAACCAGTGTGGCAGCACTGCCTGCGCTGTCGGTGTTGGTTCAAGCGTGGAGGGTGGCTCCGATGTAGCCGTATCCGTCGGCGTGGGGGGTGGCGTGTCGGTGGCTGTGGTTGACGTGG
>CAZRYD010000050.1:11271-26299 GCA_964604225.1 uncultured Caldilineaceae bacterium | reverse complement strand
ACTTGCATGTGTTAGGCACGCCGCCAGCGTTCATCCTGAGCCAGGATCAAACTCTCCGTAAAATTTATTTATCAAGCAGAACAACTTCTGCTCAAAAATTAACGGTTGAGCCAATCACACTAGCTATTGATTCCTGTCACTTTTCAGTTGTTAAGGTTCATCGCTCAGTCAGTTGACAAATAAAAACCGACATCCCTTACTGTGGATGCCGGTGGAGACAGCAAACTACATTTCAGGTTCAAGAACCACTTATGTAGATCGGTGTCTCCTTTCTGTTGTCAACAGAACTTTCTACAAAGATTTGTAGACGAGTTCAATTTTCGTTACTCAGCGCAACAATTAGTGTATCATATTTGTCGCACTTTGTCAAGCCCCAGTTTCATTCTTTTTTAGAGTCACTGTTTATTGCCCGACAACAGGGGCTATATTAACACATCTCAATTGAGATGTCAAGCCTCAAAGCGCCGAATCTGGTCAATCCTCGACTCTTTTAAGCTTTATGAATCTTAGGGTGTTTTACATCTCGCTCCGGCCACTCAAGGCGCGACTCAAGGTAATCTCGTCGGCGTACTCCAGATCACCGCCGACGGGCAACCCACGCGCCAGGCGAGTCAATTTGACCGACCCTCCCTGAAACTGGCGGGCAATGTACATGGCGGTGGCTTCGCCTTCCAGGTTGGGGTTGGTGGCGATGATGATCTCGCGCACCCCATCCCCTTTGGCCCGAACCCGCTCGACCAGTTCGGCAATCTTCAACTCCTCCGGCCCAATCCCTTCGACCGGGGCGATGACCCCGTGCAGGACGTGATACAGGCCGTGAAAATCGCGCGTCCGTTCGATGGCCAGCACGTCCAGCGGCTCCTCGACCACGCAGATGATGGCTTGATCCCGGTGCTCGTCGCTGCACACAGGACAGGGGTCGGTTTCGGTGATATTGAAACACTGCGAACAGAAAAGCACTTTTTCGTGCAATTCACGCAACGCTTCGGCCAGGGCTGTAGCTCGATCAGCCGGGTTACGGAGCAAATAGAAGGTCAAACGCGAGGCAGTTTTTGGCCCAATCCCAGGTAACCGCGAAAACTCGTCGATTAATTTTATAACAGGCGCAGGTGTGACTTGCATAGGATGTTATAACAATCCAGGGATGTTGAGGCCGCCGGTAATGGAGCCTAATTCGTCGGCCGCCAGGTTTTGCGAAGCATCGACGGCTTCGTTAACGGCGGCTACAATTAAATCTTGCAACATTTCGACATCTTCCGGATTGACCACTTCAGGATCAATGGCGATGGATAGTAACTTCTGATGCCCGGTCATAACTACTTTAATGGCCCCGCCGCCTGCTGTCACCTCAACTGTTTTATCGCCGAGCGCCTCTTGCGCTTCCAGCATTTGCTTCTGCATGGCCTGCAATTGACCAGCCAGGCCACCTTTCGCTCCACCGGGCAGCCCCAAACCACCACCGCCGCCGCCCAGACCGAGAGAAAAACCTTTACCTTTGCCTTTACTTTTGGCCATTATCTATTCTCCTTTTATCAGTACAAATGAGAAATTGGAGTACGAGAGCAACCTCATCTTCTTACATTTCCGCAAAATTGGCATTCCAGCCAAACCCGACTCATTTCACAACCTTCCCGCCTAACTCTTCCGCCACCTTTATCAGCGCCTCCGAATCTTCGTCGAGATTGCGCTCTTTACCTTCGACAGACTGCGTCTCAGAAGTCATTAGCGTAGTTGTGAGAGAAATGGTATTTTCCGGCAAAAAATGCACCGAAACGGTCTGTCCCAGTACTTTGCTGAAGGCTTCATGGATAGCGGTGCGAGGCTGCGGCTTCTCAAACCTGGCTTTCATCCACTCGGAGGTAACAAAATGGATGTCGTTCCCTTCGACCTGATACAACTGGGCTTGATTTCGCAGCGCTTCGGCCATGGTTTTACTTTTTGGCTCTAATTCTTTAACAATCTGTTCAAAGTATTGCTGCACCACCTCCATGGTCAGATTGCCAGCACTCCTAATTTCAACTGGCTCGGTAACGCTCAGGGGAGGCGGTGCGGGCGAAACCACTTTTGGAGTCACCGGTTCACTCTTAATTGGGGCAGGGGTTTTAGGTGCAAGCGGCGGAGCAGCGACTACCGTCTCGCTCACAACCGAAGAGATCATCATGGGCGTGGCCGCCTCGACGAAGGCCAGTTCCAACGGCAGTTGCGGAATCGCCAGCAAACTCGACTTGAGGTCAAACAGCGCCGTGTTGAATAGGGTAGTTGCGCGTACAAGGGTGGCCGCATCGGCCTGAGCTGCTTGGGTTTTGACGATAGCCAGCGTTTCATCGGGCAAATTTAACAATCCTGTGCCGTCGCCCAACTTGGCCAGCATCACCGCCCGCAAATATTCCACAATCTCGCGGGCAAATTGGCGGGGGTCTACCCCATCGCTGACCACCCGGTTGATGGTGTCCAAGCCAGCGGCCACATTTTGGGCAATAAGCGCGCCCACCAACTCCACCACGGCTTGTGAGGCGACCGCCCCCAGCACCGTTTGCACTAACTCCAGGGTAATCTTTTGACCACTGTAAGCTGTCAATTGATCCAGCAAGCTGATAGCATCGCGCATCGACCCGCCGCCCTGCCGGGCGATGTAGGCTAACGCCGCCGGTTCCGCGGTAAACCCTTCCTGGCTCACAATGTGAGCCAACCGCTCGGCCACATCACTCACTTTAATCCGCTTGAAATCAAAGCGCTGGCAGCGCGAGGTAATAGTGGCCGGAATTTTCTCCGGTTCGGTGGTGGCCAGAACAAAAATGACGTGCTCCGGCGGCTCTTCCAGCGTTTTCAACAGGGCGTTAAAGGCGGAGTTGGAGAGCATGTGAACTTCGTCGATGATATAAAATTTAATGCGGGCCTCGCCGGGCCGAAAACCGACCTTATCCCGCAAGTCGCGGATGTCGTCAACCCCGGTATTGGAGGCGGCGTCGATTTCGATCAGGTCCAGCAAGCGGCCCTCGTTAACCGCCGTACAAATGTGGCAACGATTGCAGGGCCGCTCGACGCCGGCTTCGGCCTGACAGTTGACTGCTTTGGCCAGGAGGCGGGCCATACTGGTCTTGCCTGTGCCGCGTGGGCCGGCAAACAGGTAGGCGTGGGCAATTCGATTCAACTTGAGGGCGTTGATCAGCGTTTGGGTAACGTGTTGCTGCCCAATCAGTTCATCAAAGGTTTGCGAGCGCCATTTTCGATATAAGGCTTGAGAGGCCATCGAACCACTTGCTCCTCTATACGCCGGGCTTAAAACATGTGAAGATTAAGGAGTTAAGGGAATTTGGGGGAACCAAAGGAACTGAATTCCCTCAAGTGCCTATAAATTCCGGCGAAATGGTAGTTTACCATTCAAGACTCATTTCTGCAAGGAATTTCCTTTCTTTCCAACTCTGTTTATAATCAACTGTTGATTATTCTATCAGGAGTTCTTTTTCATGCCCCAACAACCCTTGATTCTTGTAACCAATGACGACGGCATCGACTCGCCGGGTCTGCATGCAGCGGTGGCAGCCGTGGCCGATTTAGGCGATTTGCTGATTATGGCCCCCAAAGCGCAGCGGACCAGCGCCGGACGGGGTTTTCCGCCGGTCCGCGACAAGGCCATTTATGTCACCGAAATCCCCCTGGGTCACAGCTCTCACCGGGCCTACGCTGCCGATGTTTCCCCGGCCCAGGCCGTCCAACTGGCCATGTTAGAATTAGCCCAGCGTCCCATTGATTTATGCGTGAGCGGCATCAATTACGGCGAAAACTTGGGCACTGGCGTGACCATTTCCGGCACGGTCGGGGCCGCCCTTGAGGCCGCCTGCTCCGGCATCCCCGCCCTGGCTCTGAGTCTGGAGACGCCGCCCGAATTTCACCTGAACAACAGCCCTGAGATTGATTTCAGTGCGGCGGCTCACTTTACCCAACAATTTGCCCGGCAGGTCCTCCAGCAAGGCTTACCCACCGGGGTTGATCTGCTCAAAATAGATGTCCCTGCCGGGGCTACGCCCCAAACCCCCTGGCGAGCTACCCGGATCTCACGCCAGCGATATTACCAGACCCTCCCCAGCGGGCGCACCCGCTTGGATGAGGCAAAAGATATCCGCTACCGCATCCACATAGACCGTGAGACTCTGGAGCCGGAGTCGGACATCCATACCTTGATTGTCGACAAGCAGGTGGCAGTGGTCCCGATGACCATTGACTTGACCGCACCTGTTTCTCTAGGAGAGTTGACCCGGTTTTTCAACGGGACACGCTAGCGCATGGTCGAAGCCAAGCCTGCCTCACACTATCACCACGTCCTTTGAAAAGTCACATCGTAGGAATAGTGCCCACGACAGAGGCCGTTCGTTTTTTGCCGTAGTTGACATTCAGCCAGCGAGCCGCAGTAACCACCGGCAAACAGCCATTCGGCCGGGATGTCTTCGTCGCGGGTGGAGAGGGGCAGGGTTTGCTCGCTGATATAGGTCGTGCCATCAATGTTGCCCTGCACCTCCAGGGACATGGTATTGCTCCACAAGTCGATTCTCAAGCCACCCAACCCGTTGCTACCCGAGGCAGCCCGGACATTTTTGTAGGTATCGCCGATAATCACCCCGGTCAACGGCTGACCGGCGGCATCGAGCACTTGCACATAAATAGAGTGATCGCCGCCGCAATTGTTGGCCACTTTGCCCAACACACTGTTTTCCTCGTTGGTCCGCATACGCTGTTTTACAACCACAAAATCAACAGTGGACTGAGCCGGTGGAGGCGGTTCCGGCGGGGTCACTGTGGGCGAATTGGCCGGTGGCGGGAGCGGGGTGTCCGTAGGGGCAATGAGCGTCTCAGGGGTATTTGTCGGAGCGGGAGTTGAGGTAACTGTTGCGGTTGGCGGCGGGGTCAGGGTGGGCGTGAAAGTCGGTGGGACAGGGCTGGGAGTGAGGGTAAAGGTAGGCACAGGGGTGGGAGTAAAAAGGTGGATGATGGCCTCTTCTTCAGCCGTAAACTCCGGCAGCGGCAGCCAAGCCGGCTCCATGCTCAAGATAGCCAGGGCAATCACCACCAGCACGACGAGAGTCAGGCCACCCAGAATCAATATTTGAAATAGAGGTAATGGCTTCATTCCGCCCAGATTATATACCGGGCAGGTTGCCTGTCAAAGTTGGTCAAGTGGCGGCCAAAAGGGTCAAAAGACGACGATTACCCACCTTTTACCCGCCAATCTCCCGTTAATTGACAAGGGTACCCCTGTCTGCTAAAATAGAGGCGATAGCCCAAAAAACCAAAATTCGGTCCGGCTATTAAATTTTTAACAGACTCCGGGGTTTGCTACCACCTCGGTTATTTAGTGAGCCTGAGAGAGAAGGGAGATTATATGGCTGATGTTACCAAAGAAAAACTAGTGTTGGAAGGCACAATTGTCGAAGCCCTGCCCAACACCAGCTTTAAAGTCAAATTAGAAAATGGACACGCGGTTTTAGCTTATCTGTCTGGCAAAATGAGACGATTTTATATCCGGGTATTATTAGGCGACAAAGTTCGGGTGGAACTGTCCCCTTATGACCTGGATCGGGGCCGCATTATCTATCGCTACAAGAGCAACACTGCCGCAGGTCGAGCGGCAGAAGATGAAGCGGAAGAATAAATTCCACTTCAGTAATCCCATCCTCTATTTTGGTAATGTTTCGGGTATGGTCGAAAACTGTACCCTTTTTTATTTATTGACACCATGCCGCCCGCTGCTATAATCCCTCGCAGGTGGTGTAAAGATTGGCATGACCGACATCAACGACAAAGATCCCGGCCCCGCCGGCGCTTCAGACTCCCCCACTAACCGCGACAATGAACAGACCCGGCCTATCTGCCGCATTGACGACCCGGACCGCACCGTGCTGTCGCCGCGAAACGCGCCTACGCCCGGCCCGGCGTCACCCCATGATACCCAGCCAACGCGCCCCCAGCGCCGTTCGACCTGGAATCAGCCGCCAGCGCCCCCACCCCAGCCTACCTATCGCCAACCCGCGCCGACGGTAGTTCAAGCGCCAAGGCTGCCGCAGCCGAGAAAAAGGCCCTGGTTCGCCCGGATGCTGGCGGCTCTGGCGGTGTTGGTCATTGTAGCGAGTATGCTCCTCTTAGCCGTGGGCGTGGTTGGCTACGTTTGGGTGGCTTTGCAGCTTCCCCCCGCCGAGGAACTACGCTCGCGCTCTTTTCAATTTGCCACTACCCAAATTTTGGATCGAGAAGGTAACCTGCTGTGGGAAATCATCGATCCCAGCGGCGGGCGGCGGACCACTGTCACCCTCGACCAGATTTCGCCCGACCTGATCAACGCCACCGTCGCCACCGAAGACCGCTTCTTTTATTCCAACGTCGGGGTTGACCCGATTGCCGTGGTACGGGCCATTTACTACAACGTGACCGAGGGCGAAATTGTCTCCGGGGCCAGCACCATCACCCAGCAGTTGGCCCGCAACGTGCTGCTGACCCCCGAAGAGCGCACCGAGCAATCCCTGTCCCGCAAGGTCAAAGAAGCCATCCTGGCCGTCGAAATCAACCGGCAGTACACCAAACAGCAAATTCTGGAAATTTACCTCAACCAGATCTATTACGGCAACCTGGCCTACGGCATCGAAGCGGCATCCGAAACTTACTTCGGCAAAAAAGCCAAAGACCTGACCCTGGCCGAGGCCAGTATGCTGGCCGGCCTGCCTCAATCCCCGGCCAACCACGACCCCTATACCAACCCGGAAGGGGCCAAAGCCCGCCAGGCCGATGTGCTGCGCTTGATGATCCAGGCTAAATTTATTAGCCAGGCCGAAGCCGACGAGGCCGCCAAAACCGAGTTGCAGTATCAGCCGGTTGGGTTTGCCATGCAAGCGCCGCACTTTGTCACTTACGTGCGCCAGGAACTGGAAAAAATGGTAACGCCCGATTACATCTATCAGGCCGGTTTGCGCGTCCAAACCACCCTCAACCCTCGCCTCCAGGCCATTGCCGAGGAGGAAGTACGCAACCAGGTTGACGCTCTGGCCAGTCGCCATGTGACCAACGGCGCGTTGGTGGCCATGGATGTCGCCACCGGGCAGATTCTGGCTATGGTCGGCAGCAAGGATTTTCGGGATGAGGCCATCGCTGGGCAGGTCAACATTGCTACCAGCCTCCGCCAGCCCGGCTCGGCCATCAAACCGTTGACCTATCTGGTCACTTTTGAAAAACTCAATTGGACACCCAGCACGTTAATTATGGATACCCCCGTGGAATATCCCGACGGCGCGGGCGGCGTCTACAAACCCAAAAATTACGACGACAAATTTCACGGGCCGGTGTTGGTGCGAGTGGCTCTGGCCAATTCTTACAACATTCCGCCCATCAAGGCGCTGCAACAATTAGGCGTGGACGCACTCAAAGAGATGGCTGCCCGCCTGGGGATTACCACCCTCACTCGCAACGACTACGGTCTGGCTCTGACCCTGGGTGCGGGGGAGGTCCCGCTGGTCGAATTGACCGGCGCGTACCAGGCTATGGCCAACGGCGGAGTGCTGGTTTCGCCGACGGCAATTCTAAGTATCACCGACAGCTTTGGCCGGGTGATTGATCCACCCCGCGCCCAACCCCGGCCGGTGCTGCGCCCGGAGCATGCTTATCTCATCACCAATATCCTGGCCGATAACGAAGCCCGTTCGATTTCTTTTGGCCCCAACAGCGCCCTGCGTCTCTCTCGACCCGCCGCTGCCAAAACCGGCACCACCAACGACTTTAAAGATAACTGGACTATGGGCTTTACCCCGGACATTGTCACCGGGGTGTGGGTGGGCAATGCCGATAACACGCCTATGCTCAACGTGAGCGGTTTGGCCGGGGCTGGACCCATCTGGCACAACTTTATGGAGCGTGCTCACGAAGGGCTGCCGGTGCGGGATTTCACCCGCCCGCCTAACATCGTCGAACTGGAGATTTGCACCGATTCCGGTACCTTGCCCAGTCCGGTTTGTCCCCAGCGCAAGAAAGAAATCTTCTTCAAAGACCAGCCGCCGCTGGGGTCGGAATTTGATATTCATCAACTGATTGCCATTGATCGCAACACCGGTTTACGGGCCAACGATTTTTGCCGGGCCAATGTTGAGGAGAAATATTTTCGTGTCTATCCCGGCGAGGATGGGCGAGCCTGGGCGCTCAGCCAGGGCATCGAACAACCGCCGGCGGAGTACTGCCCTTCGACCAATATTGTGGCCGGGATCACCAGCCCGCTGGATGGCGCGTCGGTGCGCGGCGCCGTCACCCTGGAGGGCTCGGCGGTGGCGGCCAATTTCGCCCACTATCAGGTCGAAGCCGGGAAAGGCACCAACCCCCCCGAGTTTATTCTCATTCACGGACCGATCAACCAGTTGGTGGAGCAGGGCATTTTGGGCGTTTTTGATACGAGCAAAGTTGAAAATGGACCGTACACCTTGCGCCTGGTGGTGTTCGATCAGACCGGCGGCGCGACGGAGTCCAAGGTGCGGGTGCTGGTGGACAACCCGGTCACGCCGACACCCGGCCCTACGGATACCGCCATCCCAGCAACCGATACCCCAACCGCAACCATTGCCCCGCCTACCGACACGCCAACTTCACCGCCGCCGACCGACACACCGACCACCCTGCCTCCCACCGAAACCCCGACCGAGACCCCGACTCTCCCCTTGCCAACCGATACGCCCACACTCACTCCCACCTTAGAACTGCCAACCGAAACGCCAACCATCACGGCGACGCTGAGCGTCCAGGGGACAACTGAACCGGTAAATGTGCCGTAACACATCAGAGGGACCAAAAATGAAGATTGGCCATCCAGCCAAGCATGTTCCTAATTTTTAATGTTCCTTTAGTCTTCTGAGGCAAAAATAAGAGTCTGGGATAGGGAAGCAAACACAATGGATAAACGCCTCACCGTGGACCGCTCCAAATCAGTCGTCTTTTTAGCCACCGCTCTGGTGATGACCGTCACCTGGGCTGTAGGTGCGACCGGCTGGACCGACGGTCTCAATATCGTCACGTTTGTTGGCCTGGGTTCGATTATTATCGGACTGATGCTGGCCCGCAGCATCTTGCCCGGCGTGATTGCCCATATTTTTAGCATCACCATCGGCATAGCCTGGTCGTTTTGGATCACCAGCCGTTTGCTGCCGGCTCACTACACCTGGCTGGAACGCTGGCAGAATCTCGCCTTCCGGCTCAATTATTGGTACAATCAGGCCGTCCAGGGTGGCACCAGCTACGACAACATGATGTTTGTGCTGCAAATGAGCGTGATTGTCTGGGGCATGGGCTACCTGACCCTCTGGTTTTTGTTCCGGTCGGGCAAGGTCTGGCAAGCCGTAGTACCGGGCGGGCTGGTGCTGCTGATTAACCTCTACTACGCTCCCAACGATATTACCCTGTGGTTTATCATTTTCATCCTGCTGTCGCTGCTGCTGGCCATCCGCTTCAACCTGTTCAAACAAGAAGCGCAATGGCGGGCCGAGGGAGTCTTTTTCCGCCCCGACATCAGCTTCGACTTTTTGCGCGACGGCTTTATCTTCTCTACCCTGGTTATTGCCCTGGCCTGGCTTGTCCCGCCCATCGCCGACGCCAAATCGCTGGGGTTACTGGACGAGTTTCAAGGCTCGTGGTACGAGGTCCAGGGCACCTGGAACCGGCTGTTTGCCGACCTGAATTACAAAGATACCGGGCTGGTCGACGGTTTCGGCGCTTCACTCAACCTGGGTGGACCGCGCCGCCTGACCAACGAGCCGGTCATGAATGTCAAAGTTGACGGCCCAGGCCGCTATTGGCGGGCCACCGTCTACGACGAGTACAGCGGCTACGGCTGGCGCAACAACGACTCCGATAGCGCCGGTTTTGGCCCCGGCAGCCCTCTCTCGCTGCCTATTTTTGAGGCCCAGGTCCCTGTCACCCAAACCTATACTTTTTATCGCGACCAGGCCACCGTACTTTACGCTATGGGCGAGGTCATCAGCTTGGACCGCAGCGCCAAGGTTACTTTTAACGCTCTCGCCCGCGATCAAATTACTCAAGTGAACCGGCCCATCTGGCGAGATAACGGCGAACCCTGGGTGGAAGACATTACCTATATTCGCAGCAATGCTGCCCTGGACAGCGGCGAAAGCTACCAGGTGGTCTCGGCGGCCAGCCTGGCGACCATTAGCCAGTTGCAAACGGTCGGCGCCGATTACCCTGCCTGGGTGACCGCTCGCTATTTGCAACTGCCCGATACCGTCACCGAGCGCACCCGCAGCTTAGCCCGCGAACTAACCGCCGACTTTGATAACAACTTCGACAAAGCCCGCGCCATCGAAGCTTACCTGCGCCGCGAAATTAAATACAACGAAAAGCTGCCCGCGCCCCCACCCGGCGTTGATCGTGTAGATTACATCCTGTTTGAGACCAAAGAAGCTTACTGCGACTATTACGCCTCGGCCCTGATTGTTATGCTGCGTTCATTGGGGATTCCGGCCCGTTTTGCTGTTGGTTTTGCCCAGGGGACCTTCGATGCGGAGCTTAATGCCTACCAGGTCGTCAACGCCGACGCTCACTCCTGGGTTGAGGTTTATTTCCCCAACTATGGCTGGATCGATTTTGAACCTACAGCCGCCCAGCCGGGTATTGTCCGCCCTTCGGGGCCGGTGGATAATAGTGGCGCTCCGTTTGGCAGCCAGCCCAACCCCAACTCGATCCCCGGACAGCGGGAGTTGCCAGAGCGATCGGATGGTCTGCTCGAACAAAGCGCCGATGTGTCTACGCTGCCCTTTACCATCAACATTCCCTGGATAGGCGCACAGATTAGCGTTTCTCGCTCGGTGATAAATTGGGGAGGTATCGCCATTGGAGCGATTCTGGTGGCGGTATTGGTTGCCGGCGCGCTGTGGTGGCAGCGCCAAATCCAGCCAACCGGGGATATTCTCAAACTCTACCAGCGCATGCTGCGGCTGGCCGCCTGGATGGGCGCGGCGATTCGGCCCTGGCAGACCCCTTATGAGCACGCGGCCATGTTACAGCGCCGCTTACCCAGCCGCCAACCTGAAATCGAGCAGATTACGGATGACTATGTGCACCAAACCTTTAGTCCCACCCATATCTTAGCTACCCCCGGCTCTGGCTCGACGCTGGTTTACGAAAGTGACCTGGCTTGGCGGCGGCTCCACCCGGAAATGGTCAAAGCTGTGCTCAAACGACGCTTGCCCAAATGGCTAACTTTGGGACGATAACCGGCTGGCTTTCAGTCCGGCTCACTTTCGGCCAAAATCAGCTCTATTTTCGCCCCACGCTTCCGTTTTCCACTCCCTGATTTCATTGGGATAAGCATTAGTCTCAAGCCACTGTAAAGCGCGGTCCGCCAGCCCCCAAACCTCGGCGGTTTGCTCGTTTCTGGGCAGCTTTGAGCGCACCTGTTTCTCTTTGACCCAGTTGCGGGCAGTCCGCGAGTCGGAGTAGATGGGGCTGGCTTTACCCAATTTTTTCAAATAGGCTAGTCCATGCACAATAGCCAAAAACTCGCCCAGGTTGTTGGTGCCGTTGGCAATAGGGCCAACTCGAAAAACCTCTGCGCCACTTTGCGTTTGCACGCCGCGATACTCCAGGTTGCCAGGGCTGCCATCACAAGCCGCATCCACCGACAAGCTATCGGCGATTACTTCCGGCGGCAGACTCAATGAGGCAGGTTTGACCCCGATGTGCTGTGACCAGTCCTGTCCAAAAGCCTCGCGCGCTTCCTTTTCGCTCTCAAAGGCTTTGTACTTTGCCCCCGCAAAGCCATTGACCTGCACCGCACATTCGGCCCAGCTCCGGTAGACTCCCGGCTGCCGGCCAATCCAAACCACGTAAAACTTCGTTTTAGAGCTCATAAGTAAGATTTGCCAATTCAATCATGAGTTTGATCCGACCCAACCACATTTGGATCTCTTTTTAATCCCATTAGGGCGACAAATAGGGCAGCACGTACCAGAAAGGGCTAATCAGCGTCAACAAAGCCAGGCCGGTATAAACCCCGGCCATCAGCCACCAAGCAGGAACCGGCCAGCGTGGAGCCAACCAGGCCCGTGCTCCGGCCAGAGCCAGGGCTAGACCTGTAATCAACATCGCCAGTTTATCCAAATCACCGCTCGCCAACGAAGCCAGCACAACCCAGCCCAAAGCCAGAACCAGGCCGCCCGTCAACAGCCAGGCCCAACGCGGCGCCAGCGCCTCGCGCAGCCCCAATGAAAAAAAGAGGCCCAGCGGAATCAGCGCCGGAAAGAGGTAACGCCCCTGAAACTGCACAAATTCCAGGTTATACCAGGTGTAGCCGAGGAACATTAAGCCGATGGTCAGGGCCATTAAAAGCAAAGCCTGGGACTGCGAGTTGCGGGTTGCGTTAGGTGAGGATATGCCTTTCCCAAATCCCAAATCCCAAATCCCAAATCTAAAACCCAAAACCCAAAATCCCACCAGTCCCCCTAACCCCACCAGCGACAGCACGGTCAAGGCCAGATACACTCGCTCACTCATCGGTACGGCCATCCAGCCGAATTGCCCCCAAAAGCTTTGAAAGGTCGTAGTGATGAAATCATAAAAATAGGTTCTCCAGCCAACTTCGGCAATATAATCAACGGTGCGTAGTTGGCCCACCACGATAGCATTGTGTCGGCCCAAGCCCAGCACATCCAGATTGCCGTAAAGTACAGCATTGCGGACATACCAGGGCAGAGCCATAACCAGCGCCAAGCCAAACACCAAGCCAAATTGTTTAACCAGCACCGACCAGTTTGTCCACTCCGGGTAAAATTTAGCTCGATCGGTCGCGCTTCGCCCCTCAGACTGATACGCTCCTCTGCTCCCCTGCTCCCGTGCGAAGCCTCCTGTAGGGGCTGCTCCCCTGCTCCCCTGCTCTTTCCCCACCCAGGCCAGCCACAAGGTTACGGCGGTCAGCGGTATGGCAATATAGACCGTCGTTTTGGTAATCAAGCCCAGTCCCAAGAGTAGACCTAAAAAAATGTCACTGCGGGCAGAATCTGGCTGGCCCAGTACCAGTCGCCGGGTCAAGAGCAACAGCAACGCTGCCAAAATCAGTTCGGCCAGGGCGTCGTTATTAACCGAAGCCAGCATAGCCGTATGCATCGGCACAAAAGCCACCAGGGCCATCGTACCAAAGACAACAACCGGCTCATTGGGAAAAATAGTGCGGGCCACCAGACCGGCCAGCCCGACCACCCCGGCCCCCAGCCCCACCGACAACAGGCGCAGCGCCAGCAAAGACCCGCCGCTCAGGAGATAAATGGGCATGGCCAGGAGATAATACAGGGGCGGCTGGTGGAACTCATAGCACACCGTATCCAGGGGCAGTTCCGGGGGAAAGTGCCGTGATTTGAGCTGCTCCAGGTAAGCCTGGTTATAGCAGCGGCTAATCAATTCGGGGAAACCGCTTTGTTGGGCCAGATAGCGAATGTAGTTATAGTGAGCCGGTTCATCGGGGGTCTGCCAGTCAGGAGTCAGGGTGGCAAACAAAACCCCGGCCAACAGATAGACCGCCAGGATCACATAAAACAGGGGGGAGCGCCAAGCGGATGCCATCAATCCTTCACGGCCAGAGTAATTTATGCAAGGCCGAGTGGTCCAACTCACCATCACCCTGGGCGATTAATTGCTGATAAAGGATGATGACGCTTTCCAGATGCGGCAAGCTCAGCGAGAGGGAGTTGGCTAACTCCTGAGCCAGGCGCAAATCTTTCAACTGGGTTTGAGCTTTACCCCCCGGCACATAGGCCCGATTAATCATCCGGCTGCCGTGGATTTGCAGGATTTTGGAGTCGGCAAAACCACCCTGCAAGGCTTGTTGCAGCAACTGCGGGTCAAGGCCGCTCTTCTCGACCAGGGTCAGAGCTTCAGCCACTGCCTCGATGGTCAACCCGACGATGAGTTGATTGATCAGCTTGGCCGTATGGCCCGCCCCCGGCCCGCCAACCCGAACGACATTGCTGCCCAGCATTTCCAAAAAAGGCCGCACCCGGGCAAAGTCGGCCACGGTGCCGCCGACCATAATCGCCAGAGTGCCCGCCGCCGCACCCTCCGGGCCGCCCGAAACAGGCGCGTCTACCCAGCCAATACCCTTGGAGGCCAGATGCCAGGCATGCGCCCGGGAATGAGCCGGGTTGGAAGTGCCCATGTCCATCACCACCTGACCGGGCGCCAGGTGTGGTTCCAATTGGGCCAGCACCGCGTCCACTGCCGCCGAGTCGGTCAGCAGCAGCAGGCAAACTTTGGCCTGAGCCGCCTCCGCCAAATCCACACAAAGGGGAATGCCCTGGATCAGTTCCTCCGGCAGCGGCGAGCGATTCCAGCCACAGACTTGATAACCGGCGGCCAACAATCGCCGCGCGATTGGCCGGCCCATCAAGCCCAGCCCAAATACACAAATGGACGTGTTCATCATGCCACCTCCCGTAGACTCTGTAGATCAATTTTCACGCTCCGAGGGAGTCTGTGACTCCAAATTCCGCTCGTAGGCCGGTTAGGGCGGTCTGCCTCGGCCCGCGTTGCCAGTAGTTGCCATAATTGACCGTTCTTCAAAGTTCGCTCCCAGGCCAGAGACCAAAGGTTAGGTGTGGTTTATCAGGGGTTAGATGGATGCTATCGTACTCGAAGCTATCCGCTTAGGCAATTTTACTCGACAGAAAAGTAAACTATTCACCTTTGAAACGTGAAGCCCTTAAATACACCCAGGCCAGGCCCAAGCGCCAGCGCAGCCGCCGCCAGGTTTGAATGGCCTGCCTTTGGTCCACAGGATCGGGGCGGTGGGCGCTGTAGGCTGTTCGCACGTACAGGCCGGCCAGCCCCTGGGTCTCTAACCCGGCGGGGGCCAGGAAGCCCTGCCACCGGCCTGCCTGAGCCAGGCTGCTGAGGCGCTCGGCCAAGGCCGCGCTAAACTCATAGGGGGTGTCTCCGGCAGTGGTGGAGACGGCCAGCCAGTTTCCAGCTCGCTGCAGGCGCTCATAGAGCCGGGCTACCGCTG
>CAZRYD010000050.1:0-11171 GCA_964604225.1 uncultured Caldilineaceae bacterium | reverse complement strand
TTGGCCGGGTCAAAACTGCCGCCGGCGTAACCTATCACCAAACGGGCCGGCAAGCCGGCGGCTCGGGCCAGCACGACCATAGCCGTGGCGTAATAGTCGCAGTAACCGCGCTGCAAATCAAACAGAAAATAATCGGCCACATCCCGGTCGCGCGGCGGGGTGGGCAGGTTGAGATCGTAGGGAAACGTGCGCAGGTAGCTTTCAATCGCTCTGGCCCGGTCGTAGGGCGTCGGCTGGGTCGCGGTCAGGTCACGGGCCAGGGCCAGCACCCGGGTCGGCACGGTCTCGGGTAGGGCCAGATAGCGCTGGCGCACCCAGCCGGGATAGAGAGTTCCGGCTACGCGCAAGCGGGTCTCGTCCACTGCCGAGACGGCTGATTCAACCTGGTAGGTGGTGGCCGCGATGGTAGCGCCAAAAACATCGCCGGGCTTACGCCAGGCCACCTCATAAGGTTGATCTGCGGTCATCAGTGTGCCGACAACGTGCAGTAGTCCCCCCGCGTCACCTACAAACTGCACCTGTTGGGTGAGCAAAAGGGTGGAAGTTTCAGAAATCTCAAGGGTTTGCTGGAGCGGCTCGCCGGCAGCATAGGCGGCCGTTTCCGTTTTCCCCGTTAGCCAACCATAACCAGTGTAGCGGTCATAAGTGAGGCTGCGCCAGTAATGCGGCGGTTCAAAATGGGGGGGCGACGCCCCCGGCCGGATAATCATCACCACCTGCTGCGACAATTCCGGGCCGGAGCCAAGCAAATGGTGGCGCGGCAGGCCGCCGACGCGGACCTTGTCAAAAGCGGTGGGGGGAGCAGGTTGAGGCTGCAAGCCCAACGAGCGGGCCACGGGGCTGGCAGCCAGCGGCCGGCCCCAAATCAGGCGTTGGGCCAATTCTGCCGCCTGCTGAACCGAAACCGGCGGTGTTATTTGGGCCAGCGCTACCAGGGCCGCAGCCAGCCAGACAGTCATGAAGGTCATCTCCGTGCGAATATCCAGCGCAAAATCTGTGCCGGTAGTTTGCCAGCGGCGCTCGCGCGCGGTGTAACTCACCAGGGCTCGCAACGGCCAGGTTAAACCCAGCAGCAGGAGTAAAAAAGCAAAATTGCCTGAGCCATAGGCCATACTGACCACCAAGAGCGCGCCGGCCGGCAGCAAACCCAGCAGCACCCGGTCATGCCGGCGCACTACCCAGCCCGCCCAGACGCTCACTAGCCACAACGCCAGCGCCCACACCAGCGCCACCGCTACCAGATCGAAGACCGGCTCGCCGGCCACAAATCCCAGCAGCCAGTCAGAGAGGCGGCTCAACAGGGTGGTGGTCCCGGTCCATAGCTCCAGCAAGGCCACTCCGAGCGGTGTTCCGTCCGGCGGCGGGCCAGCCAGGGACCAACGGATGGCCTGCCAGAGCAGACTGAGCAGCAACCAGGGCAGGGTCACCAGCGCCTCTCCCAGGCGGCCAATCCGCACCATGATCGTGGCGATACCGGCCAGCAAGGCGGCACTGCTCGCCAGCCAAGCCGGACAGGACGAAGCCGCCAGCCCCCACCCTATGAACGCCCCCAGAGTGGCAATGGGGAATAACAGGTCCACATCCAAACCGCGCACCACGCTGGTCAGGCCCAAAGCGATGCTATTTAAGGCGGCCAGAAGCAAGGCCAGGGCCAGCAAGCGCCCTAAACTCAGATCGCTATCCAGCCAGGTGGATAGCCGCATGACCAGCCTCTGGGTACTCATGTCAATGGCCTCCAGGGTGTATCGCCCGGCCGGCGAACCGGAATGGCCCGTCCGGTGGGCATAATACGCCACTCCCAAGTGCCCTGCTGGCCGGGACGGGCTTCAGGCCGGTCGAGCAAGTCGGGGGTGATCAGGTAGCGGGTGACACCCAAATTGGTCAGCAGGGCCAGGGTTCCGCTGGCCTCGCCTATGCCTCCAAAGGTAACAGGGTCGAGGAGCAAGACCGTCGCAACCGCACCACGCCGGAGCAAGGGCACCAGGGCTTCGATCCAATCGCCGGAGGCGGCGGGGGTAATAAGTATCAGGCTGGTCTGCCGGCCAAAGGTTGGCCGCACGCGGGTGAGCAGCTCAGCCAGCGGGCGAGGGCCGGGATTTACCAGAGCCAGGGTACGCAGGATTTCTTGGCGCTGGCCTGCACCGGTTTGAGGCGGCAGCCAGGCCAGGTTGTCGCCATGCGTCACCAGCCCCACCGCGCGCCCCCAGCGCAGCCCCTGGTCGGCCAGCGAGGCAGCCAGGATGACGCCGTGTTCCTCGGTAGCTGCCTCAGCCTGGGCTGCTTGGACCCGCTGTTCCAGGTCGAGAAAGATCCACCAATCGCCGGCCGGGGTGCTATCAAAAAGGCGCACAAACAGGGAATTTCGATGGGCTGAGGTGCGCCAGTGAATCCAGTTCAGCGTATCGCCGGGGACATATTCACGCACAGTGGCCGCGCTGACGGTACGTTCCAAAGTGTTGGCCCGCGGGCGGCCCTCACCGACTCGTCCGCCCGGCGCAACTTCGATAGTCGGTAGCGGTACGACCGGGGGGGTCACGGTCAGGGTAGCCAGGTTGGGGTAATGCAGGCTAACGGTATACAAACCAAACGGGTCGCCGGTTTCAAGGCTGGTTGGGCCAAGAGTAAAAAGGCCGCGGCGCTGGCAAATACTCTGGGTCTGCCAGCGGTTCATACTATTACCACCTACCCCGGTAACCCGGCTAACCTGGTAGTTGGGCATGGTGGAGTGGTCAATCACTTCAACCCAGACCGCCGGCGCCCAACCTTGATTAACCAGGGTGAAACGCTCTTCCAAGCGATCGCCGACTTGGGCCCAACCAAAACGGGTCTCACGCGTCAAACGCAGGCTATATGCTAGCGACCGCACCCATAGATAACTGATCAGCCAGCCGCCGCCCAGGCCCACCAGCAAAATAATCCACCCTCGGAAGGGCACAATCAATTGCGCCAGGACCAGCAGCCCGACCAGCACGGGCAGCAGGCGGCTATTGAGTTTTAGACGAGGCGTAGGGGCAATATTCATAATTCCAGTATAACATGAGGTAGGGTCTGGTACGAGTCAAAGATAGAGGGTTTGATAAGGTTTGGAGAGAAATTGATCCGAACAAATCTGCCTATCCACCCGCCTGCCAAGACCTACGAGCGTTGGGTAATCGTAGCTTAAATAGCCAAAATGACTCTTGACTCGACTGGATAAAGGTGGTAATATAGTACCAACAGAATCGAGATACGGTTCTGGAGTAGCTGAAAGGAGGTCCCTATCGTGGCACCAGATTGGGAACTACCTCGGCTAATCGGAGATAAGTAGTAAAAAAATGGGCCAATAAGTTTGTAAATTTGGCCAACGCCGCTGGCGAGAACAGTACCTTTATCTCCGGTCAGTCTCCCAGGTAGAACTCTAATTAGTAAAACACTTATTACATAACAGACCCAATATCTTTAGTTGTTAGGACCCTGTGTAAGTCGCAGGGTCTTTTTTTGTCCTCTTCCCAGCCTTGTTAGAGGTACTTCTGGGACTTGACAACTTAAACATTTTAGTTTATACTGGTGTAGTAACTTAACCATTTAAGTCGTGAGCGAGCTAAATGCCCCCAAGGAAGGAGGAAGTTACCCTCAAAGACATCGCTGAAGCCGTGGGCAAGTCGGTGGCTGCTGTTTCCAGGGCCTTAAACAACCACGACGACATCAGCGAAGAAACTCGCGAGTACATTAAACAAGTAGCTCGAGAGATGGGGTATGCGCCTACCAATACCCTGGGGCTGATTTTACCGGCACTCTCGCCCAGAGACTCCGATCCTTATTACAGCGAACTTCTGGCCGGGATTGCTGCCGCTGCGGCCGAGCGTGAATTTGACCTATTGGTCTCTACTTGCACCCCCGGCCCAGAGGAACAGTGGACCTACTTGCGTTTAATCAACAGCCGCCGGGTTGATGGGGTGATTTTAGCTCGTCCGCGCTGGCGCGACAGCCGGATAGAACTGCTCCTTGAAAAAAAATTCCCGTTTACGGTGATCGGCGCGACGAATTTAGCGGGGAACTTTCTCATGGTATCCGATGAGGTGGCCGAAGGGGCAGCTCTGATGGTTGAACACCTGGCCGAGCAGGGCCACGAGCGGATAGCCCTGGTGAACACTCCGATGGATTTATTTTTTTCTTCGGAATTCCTGAGCGGGTTTCAACGAGCGATGCGCCAGGCCAGCTTGCCTATCTATGAGGATTTCCTGGCGGAAAGCGACTTTACCCAGAGGGATGGTTATCGGGCTGGACAGACCCTCTTAAGCAAGTCCGATACTCCCACCGCTATCATCGCCGCCGATGATGTGGTGGCTTTGGGAGTGATGGCCGCCGCCCAGGATCAGGGGCTGGAAATAGGGCAAGATCTGGCTATCACCGGTTATGGTGATATTTTACTGGCCGAATATGCCCAGCCGCCCTTGACGACAATTCATCGGCCTACCTACGGGTTGGGTCAGCAGGCCTGCCGCATGTTGATTAGCCGGCTGCAGGGGGAAAAATTAGAAAATGAGCAGATTGTATTTAAACCATCGCTGGTAATCCGCCAGTCCAGCGACCTGGCCTTATGGTTGTAGCCAATCTACGTTGGACGCGTGCCAGCGTAGTGGTCTATAAAATCTTTCAATCTAATTGCAAGGAGGCAAAATATAATAAAATGGCCAAAGTAATGTATGAGAATATGACCAAAGCCTGGGGTGACGTGATTGGGGTAAATAACCTCAACCTTGAAGTTCCGGATAAAGAGTTTCTGGTGTTGGTTGGCCCATCGGGCTGCGGCAAATCTACAGCGCTGCGCTGCCTGGCGGGATTGGAAGAGATTACCTCGGGCAACATCCACATTGGCGACCGTGTTGTCAACGATGTGCCACCCAAGGACCGTGATATTGCCATGGTCTTTCAGAGCTATGCGCTTTATCCCCATATGACCGTGTATGACAACATGGCTTTTGGCTTGAAATTGCGCAAAACGCCCAAAGCCGAAATTGACAAGCGGGTTCAGGAAGCCGCCAAAATCTTGGGCATCACCCAGTTATTAGACCGCAAGCCCAAGCAAATGTCGGGCGGTCAGCGGCAGCGGGTGGCTCTAGGCCGGGCCATTGTGCGTGACCCCGCCGTTTTCTTGTTTGACGAGCCGCTCTCCAACCTTGACGCCAAGCTGCGCGTTCAAACTCGCGCCGAAATCTCCAAGCTGCACCAACGCCTGGGGACCACCTTTATTTACGTAACTCACGACCAGGTAGAAGCGCTGACCATGGCCGACCGTATTTGCGTGATGAAAGACGGCGTGCTACAACAAGCTGACACCCCACAACGTTTGTACGACCATCCCGGCAATATTTTTGTGGCCGGCTTCATCGGCTCCCCGGCCATGAACTTCTTTAGCGGCACTATCACCGGTACGGTGGATGAGATGTATGTGGACTCCGGCAGTGTGCGGATCCGCTTGCCCAAGAGCGAGACAGAGCAATTGGGTCAAATGACTATTGGGCGGGAGGTTATTTTTGGAGTGCGTCCCGAAGATATTCACCATCCGCGCTACAAACCGGCCGGCATCACCGAGCAGTTGGTAGAAGCTACGGTAGACGTGACCGAATTGATGGGCAACGAAATCTTTGTGTACCTGGTCACCACCGCAGACCAGAGCTTTATTGCCCGGGTTGACCCGCGCGCCGACCTGCGCCCTGGCGACAAAGTGCAGATGGCCTTCAACGCGGAGAAAGTGCATATCTTTGACCGCGCCAGCGAGAAAAATATTGCCACGCCGCAGTAAGCTGAAACGAGGCTGGTAATAATCCGGTTATCCACACAGGGGGAAGCTCTAGGGGCTTCCCCCTTTCGGTTTTTCTGGGGGGCAATTTTCCCTCACCTTAAAAGTTGGAGTATTATAGGGAAGATTGGAAATTCACCATGAATTTCACAACTTAACACGAAGGATATTCAACATGCTGGTAACATTAATCATTATGGATGGTTGGGGTTTAAATCCCCGTAAAGATTACAACGCCATTGCTCTGGCCAATACACCCTATTTCGATTACATCTGGAACAACTGGCCCAGCGCTACCCTGGAGGCATCGGGCAAGGCGGTGGGCCTGCCGATTGGGCAGATGGGCAACTCGGAAGTGGGGCACATGAACCTGGGAGCGGGTCGCATTGTCCCCCAGGATTTGACCTATATCAATGATTTGATTGAGAGTGAAGAGTTTTTTAGCAATGAGGCGCTAAACAAAGCCATTCAGCATGCCCTCGACCACAACAGCGCCTTGCACCTGATGGGCCTGTTGTCGGATGGCGGGGTACACAGTCATCAGGAGCACCTGTATGCCCTTTTGAAAATGGCCAAAAGCAAAAATTTGACGCGGGTCTTCGTCCACGCAATTCTGGATGGTCGGGATACCCCGCCGCGCAGCGGAGCCGATTATTTGAGCCAGCTTGAGGCGCAATTAGCTAGAATTGGGGTGGGCAAAATTGCCACGGTGGCCGGACGCTACTACTCGATGGACCGTGACAAACGCTGGGAACGGGTCAAATTGGGCTATGAGGCGATGGTTCACGGCCGGGGCAAGCAGGCTAAAAGTGCGGCGGAGGCCATTCAAGCCTCGTACAATGAGGGGGTGAATGATGAATTTGTCATCCCTGTGGTGCTGGTTAACCCGCAAGGTGCGCCCATTGCCACCATCAACGGTAACGACGCCATCATTTACTTTAATTTTAGAGCCGACCGGGCCAGACAGATGACTCAGGCGCTCGTCGAGCCGGGTTTCAGCGGTTTTGAGCGTGAAGCTGGCGGGCGAAAGGGTCTAAAGATGACCGGCTTTATGAAATATTACGACAACCAAACGCCGGACTTTGCCTTTGAGATTCCCGAACCAAGCAACGGCCTGGCCGAAACCTTGTCACAATTGGGCCACAAGCAATTCCATTCCGCCGAAACCGAAAAGTATGCGCATGTGACCTACTTCTTCAACGGGGGTCGAGAAGAACCCTTTGCGGGCGAAGATCGCGTGTTGGTGCCTTCGCCCAAGGTAGCCACCTATGATTTGCAACCGGAAATGAGCGCACGCGGCATTGCCGAGAAAGTCGTCGAAGCGGTCAAATCGGGACAGTATACCTTTGTCTTGGTTAATTTTGCCAACCCCGATATGGTTGGGCATACCGGCTTTTTGGATAAGGCGATTATTGCAGCGGAAACGGTGGATGATTGTGTGCGGCAGGTGGTGGAAGCAACCGTCAGCATGGGCGGCGCTGCCCTGGTGACCGCCGACCACGGCAACTCGGACCAGATGCTGGATTACGATACCGGCAAACCTCACACCGCCCATACCACCAATTTAGTGCCTTTTATCTATGTGGCTCAGCAAAAACCGGAGTGGCGATTTGCTAATGGTCTATTGGGTAATGTAGCGCCCACGATTTTGGATTTGCTGGGGATCGAGTTACCGCCGGAGATGACCTGTAAATCTCTGATCAGAAGACAGTAGCGGTGATTTCTTCTTATCAAAATAGGGGGGTGGGTTTGAGACCTGCCCCCCTATTTTTTAGTTGGGCTTGACCCCCTCAGTATCATCTGAAACGAACTTTGTTCAAGCTGGATCAAACCCGTGGGTTGGGCTCGACAACTCGGCTGCTTGCCGACATAATTACTGCAATTCTTCAATCAGTTGGAGTTTGGTTGGGGTCTGATCGTTCATCAGCCGTTTGCCTCTTGCCTGTCTCTACCACGTTGATTTCCACTTGAGAATCACGCTGGCTTAACAGGGGTAAGCGAGCCACGGGCAGGCTGAACCAAAAAGTCGTACCCTCACCAACGTTAGATTCCACGCCAATCTCGCCGCGATGAGCCTCGATAATTTTTTTACAGATGGCTAAACCCAGACCGGTTGATTTCTCCCCGCCGGTTGGCCTGGAACTGGTTTTACCAAAATTCTTAAAGAGGTATTGAATTTCATCCGGCTTGATTCCTGGTCCTTGATCTTTAATTCCTACCCAAATGTGCAGGCCGCGTTGTTCACCTCTAATTTCAATCGTTGTCTCTGGTTGAGAATATTTGATGGCGTTATCAATAAAATTAGAAATTACCTGGCTTATCTTAGCCGAGTCGCAGGAGCAGATCAGTTTCTCTGAGGCGATATGCTCGCGCAGAGAAATCGACTTTTTGTGGGCAATGTAAGTATAATCGCTCGTTTGGGCCTGCAAAAGCTGGCTTACATTGACCGGTTCTAAGGTTAAAGAAATTTGGCCCAACTCAATTGAAGTGACATCCAACAATTCATTGAGCAAGGTAAACATACGGACCACGGTAGAGTTGATACTGGTCAAATATTTGCTCAAACTATCAGGGTCAATACTTTCTACATCCTCCAGTAACACTTCTGAAAAACCCTTCAACAAGGCCAGAGGGCCGCGCAGCTCATGGGCCACTACCCCCAACAAAAGACTCCGCTGGCTAATATCGCGAACCACGCTAATAATTTGGATAGGTTGCTCCTCTTCATCAAGAAAGGTAGCGGCAATCTCTGTCCAGATTGACTTATCAGATTTGTGACGCAGTAATTGTTCCAAACGCATCTGGTTTTGACCGGCCTGGCGGGCAGCCATCAGCCTTTGGACAAAGATGTTAAAGCCAGTTTTGTCAGGATACAGGATGTGCAAGGTTTGGCCCCGCAACTCTTCAGGCTGGTAGCCAAAGATTTGGCTGACCGCCTGGTTGACATATTCAATCCGATATTCGGGCAAGTTGATGCTAAAGACGGCATCGGCCATGGTGTTGGTAAGATTGGCCAAAAACTCTTGAGACTCGCGCAACGCTTGGGTCCGTTCGGCCACACGCTGCTCCAACCCCAACTGATAGGCTTGATTTTCTTTTTCCAGGCGCTCTTTTTCCAGGGCCAAGCGCCGATGCTGCACCGCTCGGGCAATGGTGGCCAGCAGTTCATCTTTGTTGATAGGTTTAGCCAGATAATCATAAGCGCCCAGGCGAATAGCCTCGGCGGCCGTTTCATAGGTTGGCTCACCCGTCATCATGATAATAGGCGTGTTCGGATAATGCTGGCGCGCCCACTTTAAAGCATGCAGGCCATTACTACCGGAGAGAATGATGTCGCATAAAACGGCATCACAATCCGTCATGATGGCTGTAAATTGCTCGTAACTGCCGGCAGGTAAAACTTTATAACCGGCCCGTTCCAAACGTATTTGCAGCAAATCACGTATGGCTGGGTCATCATCCAATACGGTTATGACAGGCTGTCCCAGCCTATCAGCGGTAAGGAGAGGAGGAGAAGCGGGGGGTGAGGTAGTCATGTTTGATCTCCTGCGGAGGTCCAGTCGGTATCAACAGGCAAAATTATCATAAATTCGGTAAAAGCTCCCGGTTCGCTGTGAATTTCAATGCGTCCCTGATGATTTTCGATGATTTTATGAGTGATGCTCAGGCCCAACCCCGTCCCCCGGTTGGGCCGCTTGGTGGTAAAAAAGGGAGTAAAAATCTGTTCGCGATATTCAAGCGGGATGCCGATGCCTTCGTCGCGTACCATCAAGCAAACGGCTGGTCTAACCGACGGCTGGGTGTCGGTATTTAAAGCTGGTGACAAAGTGTCTTCAATAACCCCGGCGCGAATAGTAATCCGCTTGTTGGGGTCAATATCGGGATACTTGTCGTTGAGGGCATCCTTGGCGTTGACCACCAAGTTGAGCAAAACTTGCTGGAGTTGCTGACTGTTGGCTCTAACGGGGGGCAAATTGGCTGGAATATCAACTTCGAGCTGGATGTTATATTTGAGCAGCGATTGTCCAATTAAATTATGGACGAGCTGCCAAACGCTTTCTAGCTGCACTGAGCTAAAACGCGCTTCATCCGGTCGAGCAAAACTTAGCAAATTGCGGACAATATTGGCAATCCGATTGGCTTGGTGAATAATCGTTTGGAGCATGCGATACGAGGGGTCACCAGGGAGGGTGTTTTCCAGAATCAGGTCGGCATATTCACGGATGGCAAAGATGGGATTATTGATTTCGTGGGCTACCCCGGCGGCCAACTCGCCCACCGAAGCCAATTTGGCGCTTTGAAACATCTGGGCCTGAATGGCGGCTCGCTCCGCCTCGGCTTTTTTACGTTCGGTAATATCGCGCAAAACACCCTGCGTAGCCAACCCGCCTCGATAGGCCGGGTAGGTCACCGACAACTCAACTTCTATCTCGTGGCCTTCTTTATTTAAGGCGGTAAATTCGTAGCGGGGGGAGAGCTTTTGGCCTTCATTCTCCTGTCTGGTTCGTTCCAGTACCAGTTTGCGGCTTTTGGGAGCGACAATGTTGGTAAAGACAAAATCCGGGGAATTAGCAATCTTCTGGGTTACGCCGAAAAACTCCTCAAACTTGCGATTCACAATCTCAAAGCGATTACCGTAGATCAAAAAAATCGCATCATCAGATTGTTCAATCAACGTCCGGTATTTTTGCTCGCTCTCGCGCAGCGTTTTCTCAGCTAACTTGCGCTCAGTTTCGGCAGCTTGCAGTTCGGCCACCTGTTGGCGCAACTGCCGCAACTCCTCAAGCAGTTCCTCCTTAGTCTTTTCTTCATCGTCCATCTTAAAACTCCTGTCTTTAAGGACAGGCCAAATCTGACACTGCTTGCAACTGAAGAGATGTTCCAACGCCGCCTCTTGAGTTCTGAGATTTCCCCCAAGTTAGCAACTCCAACCCTGGTTAGCTATTCAAATTATAACATTGATCTGGTTTTTGCCATAGATTACCTTAGTATGAGCCTGATTGGAGATTGGACACTAAAAAAAGAGTCCAGCTTTGGCAAGCTGGACTCTTCAATCAATTATGTTCTTAAGATCTTGGGGTAAAGTGGAATTAAACTTTAGATACCTCCGGAGGGATTTGAACCCCCAACCCTCAGTTCCGAAGACTGATGCTCTATCCAATTGAGCTACGGAGGCAAAAGTCAATCTTTATTATACTTCTCCGAGCATTTGTGTCAAAACAAATATGCGCTATCTTCTCTTATTTTTTTTATCCGCTTAATGCTTCAGCGAAACAAGATTTTTCTTGACCAGTTCACCGTAGGCCCGTTTGGCCACAGCCTGATTAGGAGCGGCATCTAGCATAGCCCGGAGTGTTTTACCGGCTACAGCCCAATTAGGTTCATTGTT